>JAWOLC010000011.1:0-76060 GCA_033853925.1 Candidatus Eiseniibacteriota bacterium | reverse complement strand
GGGGAAGAGCCAGTCGACGCGCACGCCGCCTCCTCAGGGCGTCCCGCTGCCCTCCTGCTTCCTCCTCGCCTCCTCCATGGCCTTGCGCAGGGCGATCGCCATCGTGGTCAGCTCGGGCTCGGGGGCGCGATTCGGGGGCGGTGCGGGCGCGGCGGGCGAAACCGGGGCCGCCGGAGGCTCGGAGCCCGCCGGCAGGGAGTGCACGAGTCCCAGGCGGATCCGCTCCTTCTTCACTTCCAGGATCTCCACCTGCAGAGGCAGACCCACCGAGAAGCGACGCGAGAGATCCGCGCCCCGCGGCTCCCCCGTCTCCTCCCGCGGCAGCAGCCCCGTCACCCGCAGGCCGTAGTCGGGCAGGTCCACGAACACCCCGAAGGGCTTCACTCCCGCCACGCGCCCCTCCACGATGTCGCCCGCCGCCGGGGCCGGCGCCGGAGCCTGGAAGGCGGCTTCCAGCTCGCGGATCGAGAGCGAGATGCGCTTCTTCGCCGGGTCCACGCTCATCACCACGGCGTCGATCTCCTGCCCCGGAGCGAGCACCTCCTTCACGTGCGAGACGCGCTTGGCCGCGGCCTCCGTCACGTGCACCAGCCCGTCCACGCCGGGCGCCAGCGTGACGAAGGCGCCGAAGTCGGCCAGCCTCGCCACCACGCCCCGCACGCGCATGCCGGCGTGGAAGCGCGTCTCGATGCCGGTCCAGGGATCGGGCGTCGCCGCCTTGATGGAGAGAGCGATCCTCGGCCGGGCGCCCTTGCCGGGATCGATTCGCAGGACGCGCACGCGCACGCGCTCGCCCACGCGCAGCACCTGGCCGGGGTGGCCGGTGCGCTCGTGGCGGATCTCCGAGACGTGCACGAGCCCGTCCACGCCGCCCAGATCCACGAAGGCGCCGAAGCTCTCGAGCCGGGCCACCGTCCCTTCGCGCTCGACGCCGGGCGCCAGCGAAGCGAGGAGCTGACGCGCCTGCTCCTCCTCGGCCTGGCGCAGGAGCTGGCGGCGCGACAGCACCACGCCGCCGCGCACGTCGCCCACGGCCGTGACGAGGAATTCGAGCGTCCGCCCGACGTAGGCGGCGGGCTCGGCGCAGAAGCCGCTCTCGATCTGCGAGAGCGGGCAGAAGCCGCGCGCCCCGCCCAGGTCCACCTCGAGCCCGCCCGCGTTGAGGCCGGTGACCCGCCCGGAGACGGGCAGGCCCGAGGCCTGCGCCTCCCGCACCTGGCGCAGGGCGGCCTGGGCGTCGGCGCGCAGCGACGGAGCCAAGACGATCTGGTCGCCGGCCTCGACCACGAAGAGGTCCAGCTCGTCTCCGGGCGCCAGGCGCAGCGTGCCGTCCTCGGCGCGCAGGCGCTGGGTCTCGGCCACACCCTCGCTGCGGCCGCCGAAGTCGACCAGGGTGTACTGCTCGCCCACCGTGACGACCTTGCCCCGCACCTTCGTCCCCACCACGATCTCGGCCGCCGCCGCGGCCGCCGCGGAAGCATTGGCGCCGCGCTCGAACTCCGCGAGGGCGCGGGCGAAATCGGACTCACCGGGATCGCGGTCGGGGTCGAGGTCGTCGGGCGGAAAGGGACTGGAGGGCGGGATCTGGTCGTTCATGGAAGGGCTCTCGAGCGCGTGAGGCCCGGCGGAAGGCCCGCCGGACTCGGGGGTGGCGTCCACGCCTGTGCCAGACGATAATACGCCCGCCCTCCGGCCGCAGGCGAATCGGAGAAGGCCCCATGCCCATGCCCCGTCCCACTCCATCCGGCCGGGCAGACGAGGGGATCGTGCGCGTCGTGCGCAGGCACCACGCCCTCGTGCGCCTGAGTCACTGGCTGAACGTGCCTCTCCTCGCCGGGCTCGTCGCCAGCGGCCTGGCGATCTACTGGGCCGCGCCCGTCTTCCTGCACGCCCGCGATCCGCTCACGGGCAGCCGCGACTACCTCGCCGATCTCGGGATGCTCCTCGCGCGCCTGTTCCCCGACGGCGGCGGGAATCCGGGCAACTGGCTGTACGACCACCTGAGCCTGGGTCCCTACCAGCTCGCCGCGGCTCTGCGACTGCACTGGGCCCTGGCCTATCTGTTCATGGCCAACGGCGTGCTCTACCTGGTCGGCCTGGTCGCCGGCGGCGGCTGGCGCGCGCTCCTGCCCCGGCCCGCGGATGCCGGCGACGGGCTCCGCATGATCGGCTACTACCTGGGCGTCGTGCCCATGGCGCTCCTGCGGCGGCCCTGGCCGCACCCGCCCGTGCGCTCGCGCTACAACGCGCTCCAGCGGCTCGCCTACTTCGTGGTCGTCGCCTGCGGGGCGCTGGTCGTGCTGTCGGGCTGGGCCATGCACAAACCTGTCTCCCTCGGCTGGCTGGAGCGCCTGTTCGTGAGCTACGACGGGGCGCGGATCGTGCATTTCCTCTGCGCGGCCGTGCTGGCCGTCTTCGTCGTGCCGCACGTGGTGCTGGTCATCGCCGACGGGTGGGACACCTTCCGCTCGATGGTGACCGGCTGGTCGGCCCGCCTGAGGGAAGCCGAGCATGAGCCCGATTGACGGCGAGGCGCGGCGGACTCCACCGGAGCCCGAGGAGACGGGCCGGCCGGACGCGCCGGAGGTCCCGGCTGCGGGGCCCATCCCTGCGGGTGAGGCGAGCGAGAAGCCCGAAGGCGGTCGAGAAGGCGCGAGGCCGAGCGAAGTGGCCGAGCCCGGCGCGGTGCCCGAAGCGACATTTGCCCCCGCCGCCCCCGCGACGGAACCGCCCTCGCCGGCGCGCGAGGTGGCGGCGGTGCCCGCGGGCACTGCGCCACCCGCGGCGGCGCTGGCGCCGGTGGGGTTACCCGTGCGAGCGCGCCGTCGCCTCGGGTTCCTGGCCGAGCGTCCCGAGGCTCCCGTCGAGGTCCCGCGCCGCCGGCTGGCCGCGCAGACACGCCGCGACTTCCTCCTCTTCGGCGCGGGACTCGTGGGCGCGGCGGCGGCCGCGTGGTGGCTGCTGCCCGAGAGGGCGAAGTCGCACCTGCTGCCCCGCGGGGCTCACGATCGCCTCGACACCCTCGCGGCGCGCGTCGGGCTCTCGCGCGACCGCCGCGAGAGAGTTCTGGACGGCGCGCTCACCTTCGACGACGACGTGGCCGAGGCGCTCTACTCGCGGGACCGGCGCGTCCGCACCTACGCCCGCTCGCAGGTGACGCCGCTGCGCAACAACTACAACGGCCAGACGCCCGGCCCCGAGTACCTGGCCGCCTGGACGCTGCGCCTCTCGGGGCTCGCCTCGGGCCGCGAGGAGACCCTCACGCTCGCCCAGCTCCTGCGGCGCTTCGTCCGGCAGGAGGAGACGACGCGCCTCGTCTGCGTCGAGGGCTGGAGCGCCATCGCCTGGTGGGGCGGCATCCGCTTCGCCGACCTCCTCGCCGCCTTTCCCCCGGCTCCGTCCGCGCGCTGGGCCTCGCTCCGCTCGGCCGTGAACCTGGACGAGGACGGCAACTCGGACCCCTACTACGTGTCGCTCGATCTCGGCACGGCCCGGCATCCGCAGACGCTCCTGGCCACGCACAAGGACGGGGAGCCGCTCACCGTCGCGCACGGCGCTCCGCTGCGCCTCGTCGCCCCCATGAAGCTCGGGCTCAAGAACATCAAGGCCGTGACCGCGATCGCCTATGGGGCGAGCGAGCCGCCCGACTACTGGAACGAGCGCGGCTACTCGAAGTACGACGGCTTGTGAGCGGCGGGCGCGCGGCGCGCCGTTGACGAGGCGACGGATCCCGCGGCTACCTCGTGACCACCACGCGGCGCACGAGCGTCCGCTCGGGAGTGGCGAGGCGCACGAAGTACAGGCCCGGGCGCACGCCGGCCTCGCCGTTCCACAGGATCTGGTAGCGGCCCGGCGCGTAGACGCCGTCGGCCAGCCGCGCGACCTCGCGCCCCTGCACGTCCAGCACGCTCAGACGGACGGCCGCGCTCCTCGGCACCGCGAAGGCGATCCGGCCCGCGCCGCGCGTCGGATTGGGGGCGATCGGGGGAAGCTCGAGCTGCGTGACGGGGCCGCTCTCCACGCCGGTCGTGGACTGGATGGAGAAGGCGGAATCTCCCACCGCCCAGCCCGCGTTTCCGGCCGAGTCGCGGGCGACGACCTGGAGGAAGGCCTCGGTCGTGGCGGGTCCCGTCACGACCCAGTCGAACGAGCCGGCGTTGGGCACGGCCGTGGCGATCGAGTCGAACGGCCCGCCCGCGCCGGCGCGGGAGAGCAGCAGATCCACGCGGCCGATGCCCACGTTGTCCACGGCGCTCCAGGCGAGGTGAGCCGTGGAGCCGATACCGAGCACCTCACCTCCCGCGGGCGCGAGCACGCTCACGCTCGGCCGCGCCGTGTCCGCGAAGGCGGCGGCCACCGCGTGCGGGGCGTTCATCACCAGCAGCAGCGGGTTGCCGGTGGTCGTGGTGTCGCCGCTCCAGCCGGTGAAGGCCCAGCCGGAGTCGGGCACGGCGGTGAGGGTCACGCTCGTGCCGGCGGCGAAGTCCGCCTGGTCGGGCAGGCGCGTCACGTGGCCGCCACGCGTCGCGGTCGTGGTCAGGGCGAACAGCGTCTGCGAGAAGCTCGCGGCGATCGTGTGGTTCGCGTGCACGTTCGTGAAGGCGTAGCTCGTGTCGGCGCCGACCGAGCCCCCGTCCACGAGCACGTCGAGGACGTGGTAGCTGGCCGCGGGCCGGATCGAGAACGTCTGGCTGCCTCCTTCGACCACGCCCACGGCGCCGCTCGGGCTGATGGTCCCGCCCTCGCCCGCCGAGGCGGTGATGGTCCAGCGGTCGATCGTGAAGTTCGCGGCGCTGCTGCCCACGCCCAGATTGCCGCCGGCGTCGTGGGCGGTCACGCGCACGCGCGCGGCACCCGTGGGGGTGTCGGGGACCGTCCAGGGGAAGCTGCCCGTGTTGGCGAGGCCCGTGGCGATCACGTCGGGATACGTGGCGCCCCCATCGGTGGACCAGGCCAGGTCCACGACGGTCACGCCCACGTCGTCTGTGGCCGTCCAGGTGACCGAGTGGGACGAGCCCGCCTTCCAGGTCTCGCCCCCCACCGGGGAGGTCACGGTGACGCTCGGGGCCACGTGGTCGATCGTGCCGTAGACGTCCAGCTTGCCGTAGCCCCAGGTGGGATTGGGCACGACTCCCGTGTAGGCGTCCGCGCGGGCGTGCGACTCGAATGCCTGCATCACCCGGCTCGGGCCCGAGCCCGGCAGGTACTGCAGGAAGAGCGCGGCGGCTCCGGCCACGTGCGGCGCCGAGAAGCTCGTCCCCGCCGTGATCTCGTGCACGCCGTCGTCCACGTCCCACGGCACCACGATGCTCCCCGCCTGGGTCGAGTGCGTGGTGGCCACGCCGAACCCCGGCGCCGAGATCTGCGGCTTCAGCACTCCGTCCCGCCGCGGCCCCACGCTGGAGAAGGAGGCGATGGCCCCGAGGACGGGAGGCGGGTTGAAGGTGTACGAAGCCCCCGCCGCGCACGAGTACCAGGAGGGTTTGGTGGTGTACGCGCCCACGGCGAAGACGCTGTCGCCATCTGCCGGCTCGCCCACGAGCGTGCTGAGGTCGAGGCCCGTGACCACGGCCGGCTGCACGCCCGCCGAGCCGAGCTGGGCGGCGTACATCCAGATGTCCACGCGCTGGCCGATGTTCGCCGAGCCGTTGGCCACCACGTCGATCTCCCAGGTGCCGGCGCGGGGCGGGCTCGTCTGCAGGGAGTCGTAGACCTCCAGCTCGAACTGCCGCCCGGTCGCGGTGCCCCCGAAGCCGAGGCTCACGTTCTGGTTCACGAGGAAGATCTTGCCGCTCGACGTGCTCTTGTCCCGCGCCCCGCCGAGGCCCACGCTGAGAGTGTCGGACGCGTTGGGACCTTTGATCCGGATGCTCAGGCTGACGGTCGGGTCGTACCAGCCCGCCACCAGGAAGTAGTCGTTGAACGTGCCCGAATTCCGGGTGTAGCTCGGCACGTTGAGGGTGAACTTGTCCACGCCCACGGTGGTCGAGGTGGTCGTCAGCCGGCCGTGGATGTTGTCCGCCTCCTCGTTGCCCGCGGAGGCCACCACGATCCGGCCCGGTCCGGCCAGGGCGCTGATGGACTGGGTGAAGACGTCGGACCCGTCGTGCGGGCCGGCCTGCCCGCCCAGGGAGATGTTCACGACGCAGTCCAGGCCCAGGTCCGCGGCCTTCTGGAAGATGTAGTTGACGCCGTCGATGATGCCGGTGTCCGAGAAGTCGGTCTTGACCTCCACGAACTGCGCGAGTGGCGCCATGCCGACGTAGCGATAGGCGGGCTGGCTGCAGCCGGTGAGCGAGCCGTTGCCGATCAGCACGCCGGCCACGTTGGTGCCGTGCCCGTCCGAGTCCACCTGGCGCACCGAGCCGGGCGTGTCGTCGATCTGGGCCTTGGTCCACTCGCTGCCGTAGCCGAAGGCGCCGGGGCTGGGCCCCGCGGCGTCGGTCTGGTCCCAGATGTAGAGGATGCGGGTCTTGCCCGTGCCATCCATGAAGTCGGCGCGGGTGAAGTCGATGCCCGTGTCCACGTCGCCGACGAGGATCCCCTGGCCGGCGCGACCGGCGTAGACGGGCGGAGTCCCGGTCCCCGCGTGCTCGAGGTCGGCGCGCACCTCGGGGACGCTCACGTTGAGGTTCGGCCGCAGGTAGCGGGCCAGCCGCAGGCTGCGCACGCCGGCGAGGCCGCGCAGCCGCCCGATGTCCTCACTGCGCACCCGGGCGGTGAACACGTGGCCCACCTGGCTCGCGACCCGCACGCCCTCGGCTTCGAGCGAGGCGCGCGAGCCGTCGTACTCGAGGAGCACGCCGTACTCGGCGGGCTCCACGTAGGGCACGATCTCGCCGGGGGTCACGCGGCCGCGGGCGCGCTCACGCGGCGATGCCCGCTGGGGCAGCGGCCGATTGCGCAGCGGCACCGGCTGCCCGGCCTCCAGCGCGGTGATCCCGCGATCCACGCGGGCGCCTGTCGGCGGGTCGGCCAGCGCGGCGCCGCCGAGGAGAAGGGCTGTCACGGTCGAGGCGAGAATGCGAGGTGCGGTCATACGGCCACTCTCCCGTCGCGCGCGGCGCTCCCTGCGTTCGCCCGAGCGCGGCCTGTTCGTCGATTGTCTCACGCAGATCGCGACGCGCGAACGCCGGCGATCTCTCCCGGTCCTGATCCGAGCCGGCCGGCCGGCTCCGGGAGCGCCGGCCGCGGCCCATTACCTCACGGCAGCCAGACGAGACGCTGGGTGCGCTGGCCCCAGGGCGTCACCAGTCGCACGAAGTAGAGCCCCGCCCCCAGTCGCCCCCCCGCCGTCGTCCGACCATCCCAGCGGTGGCCCTGCGCCCCCGCCGCGTAGTCCCCTTCCCTCGCCCACAGCCGCCGCCCACTCGCGTCCAGGATCTCCAGCCGCGCCCGCCCCGCCGCCGGCAGCGAGAAGCCCAGCCACGTCGCGCCCGTCCCGGGGTTCGGCTGCGGCCGCCCCAGCGCCAGCACCGGCGCCCCGCGCTCCCCGACCGCTGCTGTTCCGCTCAGGATCACGAAGGCGCTGTCGCTCGTCCCGCTCCCGGCGTTCCCCACCCCGTCGTACGCCGTCACTCGCACCCAGGCATTCTCGCTTCCCACCTCGGGCAGCGTCCACGGGCACGACCCCGTGTTCGCGAGCCCCCGCCCCACCGTCAGCCACGGCCCCTCCACCCCCACCAGCGAGTACTCCACCGCCACCGAATCCACCCCCACGTTGTCGCTCGCCGTCCAGCGGATCGTCTGCTCGCTCCCCGCCGCCCAGCGCTCGCCCCCCACCGGGGCCGTCACCACCACCGCCGGCGCCGCCGCGTCCGCGAAGCTCGCGCTCAGCGTGTGGTTCGCGCTCACGTTCGAGAAGGTGTAGCTCGTGTCCGCCGCCACCTGGTTCCCGTCCACGATCACGCTCCCCACCCGGTAGCCCGCCGCCGGCGCGATCGCGATGCGCTGGCTCGCCCCCTGGGCCACGGCCACCGCCCCGCTCGGGCTCACGCTCCCGTTCGCCCCCGCCGTGGCCGTGATCGTCCAGGTCGAGATCGTGAAGCCGGTCGCGCTCGAGTCCGCGCCCAGGTTCCCCGCCGCGTCGCGGGCGCGCACCCGCACCCGCACGCTCGTCCCGGGCGCGTCGGGCACCGTCCAGAGGTAGCTGCCGCTGTTGGCCAGGCCGGTGGCGATCGAGTTGGGGAAGCTCGCCCCGCCGTCCGTGGAGTAGGCGAGATCCACCGCCGTCACCCCCACGTCGTCGCTCGCCGTCCAGGTGATGGCCTGCGCCGAGCCCGCCTTCCAGTCCTCGCCCCCGTTCGGCGCCCCCACCGCCACGACCGGCGGCGTGGTGTCGCCGGTCGGTGTCCCGGAGTTCGTGAACGTGTCGGCGAAGCCGTTCCCGCGGATCGTGTCCACACCGCCCGGCTCCCAGGTCGCGGAGATGACGATCTGGCCGTTCGAGACCTTGTCCCAGCCCGGGGTCGGGGCGGCGCCCGAGCCGGTCTCCGTCCAGTACGTGTGCACTCCCGCGTTGTGCAGGCGCGTCAGTGCCGCCGAGGTCGGATGCCCGTAGGTGTTGCCCGTGCCCTCGGAGATCACGGCGATCTTGGGCTTCGTGGCGTTGAGCCAGTCCGTCAGGCTCGAGGTCGCCGAGCCGTGGTGGTGCACCTTGTAGACCTCGATCGGGCCCATCTCCGGACCGACCGTGGTCTCGACGTTCTTGTAGCTCCCGGAGTTCGCGCCCGGGGTGTCGCCGCCGAAGGACATGTCGAACTCGCCGTAGGTCACCTTGAGCTGGACGCTCAGCGAGTTCTCGTCGGTGGTGGAGATCCCCGCGGCGTTCAGGTCCACGCACTTGATCCGCACGGGATGCGCCGAGAGCGAATCGAGCGTGATGACTTGGTTCTTGACCAGCGTGCGGCGCTTGCTCCCCAGCGTGGTGTTGTAGTCCGTGTAGTAGCTCGTGGAGTACGACCCCCCGCGATCCCAGCCGTAGTCCACGGTGGCGATTCCGCCGGCCCCGAAGATGGTCTTGAAGAGGCCGAGATGATCCGAGTGGTAGTGGCTGCTGAAGTGGTAGTCCACGTGGGTGACGCCCAGCGCCTGGAGCTGCTGCGGCACCTTCACGCCGCAGGCGGGCGTGGGATTCCCGTTCACCCCGTCGTCGATCATCACCACCTGGCCCAGCGGGGAGATGATCACGGCCCCGTCCCCCTGGCCGACGTCGAGATGGATGATCTGGAGACGGCCCGTGGCCGTCACGGCAGGGGCGGGAGCAGGAGCCGCCAGGAGGAGCGCGGCCAGGCACGAGGCGCCGATCAGGCGTGATGGGGGCATCTCTTCTCCGCGGCCTCGGGGGTGCCGAGAGGTCGAGCCGGGCCGTATACAGTGCGGAGGCTCCGCCCGCCCTCAGCCGAGGGTCAGCGCGCGAGCCTCCATCAGACGGGCCGAATTGTACCAGTAACGTCAGGGATTCGTCCAGGGCTAGAAGCTTCTCGGAGCGTTCCGTTCCGCAGCGAGCAGGGGCGGCAAGCCCTTGCGCCGCAAGGGGCGACCGAGCCCGCGACCCGCTCAGGGCACCGGCTTCAGCCGCTCCGCGTAGAGCTTGCGCAGCTTCGCCACCTTCGGCGAGATCACGATCTGGCAGTATCCCTGATCGGGATTCTTGTCGTAGTAGTCCTGGTGGTAGCTCTCGGCGGGATAGAAGCTCGTGAAGGGAACGACCTGGGTGACGATCGGCCGGCGGAAGACGCGGCCCTTCTCGAGGTCGGCGATCACCTGCTCGGCCACGGCCCGCTGCCCGGGATCGTGCCAGAAGATCGCCGAGCGGTACTGTGTGCCCACGTCTGCACCCTGGCGATTCGGGGTCGTCGGATCGTGGAAGGCGAAGAAGATGCGCAGCAGGTCCCGGTAGCTCAGGACCGCGGGATCGAAGGTGATCTGCACGGTCTCCGCGTAGCCCGTCGCCCCGGTGGACACCTGCTCGTACGTCGGATTCCGCGTGCTCCCGCCGGCGTAGCCCGCGACCACCTTCTCCACCCCCTGGAGCCTCTCGAAGATGGCCTGCATGCACCAGAAGCAGCCGCCGGCCAGCGTGGCGGTCTCGCTTCGCTGCTCGCTCATCGCTCCTCCCGGCCCGGCGCCCGCGCCGCTCGCCGCCAGGGCTCGGACCGGCCCGGCCAAGCCGGCCGACAAGGCAAGAAATGCCAGCGAGGCCTGCCGCACTCGCGCCGGCCTCCACCAAGACCCTCGCGGTCCCATCTCGATCTCCTCACGGCCGAGCCTGCCCGCGGGAGCGTTTCGCTCCCGCGCCCGCGTGGCCCGACCGGGCTCCTCGACGCTCCACGCGGCATCCTTAGGATGAGCGGGGGCGCCCGGGGATGGCGGCCCCTCCCGCCGGGCTCGGGCGATGGTCGGCGGGGTGGCGCCTGTCTTCCGACTACGGCCCCGAGGCCGGCGCACCGCCCGAGGATCTCCGACCGATGCAGGACACGTCACCCCGCGCCGTTCTCGTCTACGATGGCGAGTGCGCCCTCTGCCGCGAGTGGGCCGCGCGCCTGGGACGCGCCGCGGGCGAGCGAGTGGACCTCGCCGCGTACCCGGAGGCCGCCGCGCGCTTCCCCGAGATTCCGCGGGAGCGCTTCCGCGCGGCGGTGCAGCTCGTCGAGCCCGACGGTCGCTCGTCGCAGGGCGCGGCGGCCGTGTTCCGCGTGCTGGCCGTGGTGGGACGCGGCGGGCCATGGTGGCTCTACCGGCACGTCCCGGCCTTCGCCGCGGCGAGCGAGTGGTGCTACCGGCTCGTCGCCGGCCACCGCGACGCTCGCGCGCGCGCGCGCTCCTGAGCCGCGGCGGCCTCGCGGCGCGCGCCCGAGCCGCGCCGCGACGTGGCCCGCTCGGGTCACGCGTTTGGTGCGGGACGCGGGCCGGAGTAGTCTGGGCCCATGAACGCTCTCCTGCTCTACCCCGAGTTCCCCGAGACCTTCTGGAGCTTCAAGCACGCCCTCAAGTTCGTGCGTCGCCGCGCCTCGCTGCCGCCGCTCGGACTCCTGACCGTGGCGGCGATGCTGCCCGCCGGCTGGAACAAGCGCCTGGTGGACGAGAACGTCCGCCGCCTGCGCGACGCGGACCTGGCCTGGGCCGACATCGTGCTCGTGAGCGCCATGATCGCCCAGCGGGATTCGGCGCGGGCGCTGATCGCCCGCTGCCGTGCCGCGGGCAAGAAGATCGTCGCCGGCGGCCCGCTCTTCACCGCCGAGCACGAGCGGTTTCCCGAGGTGGATCACTTCGTCCTCGACGAGGCCGAGGCCACCCTGGCCCCCTTCCTGCGCGACCTGGAGCGGGGCAAGGCGGAGCGGATCTACACGGCCAGCGAGTTCCCGGAGCTGCACGAGACCCCCGCGCCCCTCTGGGACCTGGCCGATCTCAGGCGCTACCACTCCCTGAGCGTGCAGTTCTCGAGGGGCTGTCCCTTCGACTGCGAGTTCTGCAACGTCACTGCTCTCTTCGGCCGCCGGCCGCGCACGAAGAGTCCTGCCCAGGTCATCGCCGAGCTGGAGGCGATCCATCGCCTGGGCTGGCGCGGCGCGGTGTTCTTCGTGGACGACAACCTGATCGGCAACAAACGCGAGCTGAAGGAGGGGCTCCTGCCGGAGCTGATCGCCTGGCGGCGCACGCGGCCCGGCTTCAGCTTCTACACCGAGGCCTCGATCAACCTGGCCGACGACGAGGCCCTGATGCGCATGCTGGTGGCGGCGGGCTTCGACACCGTGTTCATCGGCATCGAGACGCCGGAGGACGCGGCGCTCGCGGAGTGCAACAAGCGGCAGAACCGGGGCCGCGATCTCGTCGCGAACGTGAAGCGGATCCAGCGGGCGGGCCTGCAGGTGCAGGGAGGCTTCATCATCGGCTTCGACAGCGACACGCCCGCGATCTTCCAGACGCAGATCGAGTTCATCCAGCGGAGCGGCATCGTCACGGCCATGGTGGGGCTGCTGAACGCCGCGCCGCGGACGCGCCTCTACGAGCGGCTGAAGCGCGAGGGCCGGATCCTCGGCGAGAGCACCGGCGACAACGTGGACGGCTCGACGAACTTCGTGCCACGCATGAACGCGGAGGTGCTGCGCTCGGGCTACCGCAACCTCCTCGCCCGGCTCTACGCGCCCGGCTCCTACTACGGGCGCATCCGCACCTTCCTGCGCGAGTACCGGCCGCCGCGCATCGGCTGGCGCCTGGACTGGCGCAGCGCCTGGGCGTTCGCCTACTCGAGCCTGCGGCTGGGGGTCCTGGGCCGCGAGCGCTTCCACTACTGGCACCTGCTCGCGTGGACGTTCTGCCGGCGACCCGCGCTCCTGCGCGTGGCCGTGACCCTGGCGATCTACGGCCACCACTTCCGCCGGACCTGCGAGGCGCTGGGGACCTGAGGCGGAGCGGCGAAGCTCAGGCGGTCGCGCGGAGAGCCTGGCGGACGGCGTCCTCCAGCTCCTTCGCGCTGTGAGGCTTGCGCAGCACGCCCACCACGCCGCGCGCGCGGAGAACCACCGGGTCGTCGGTCTCCAGCACGCCCGAGATCATCAGGATGGGCAGGCTCGGGCGCAGGCGGTGCACCTCGCGGGCGAGGGCCGAGCCCGTGAGGCCCGGCATCGTGTTGTCGGTGATCAGGAGATCGAAGGCCTCGGGCCTGGCGCGAAAGTCCGCGAGCGCCTCCACGCTGGACGTGTGCACGGTCACGCGCACGCCGAAGTCCTCGAGGCGACGGCGCTGCAGCGTGGCCAGAATCTCCTCGTCCTCCACGAGCAGCACGCGGGCCTCCGCGTGCGCCTCGGGGTCCGTCTCCGCCCCCCGCAGCGGCGCCTCCTCCTCCGACAGCGCGGGGAGGAAGATGTCCACCCGCGTGCCCTCGTTCGGCCGGGTCTCCAGCGCGATCACGCCGCCGAGGCTGCGCACGATGCCGCGGATGACGGAGAGGCCGAGCCCCGTGCCCGTCCCCACGGGCTTGGTGGTGAAGAACGGCTCGAAGGCCCGCTGCGCCACTTCGGGGGTCATCCCGTGCCCGTTGTCCACGACGGTGAGGCGCGCGTAGGCGCCGGGCTTCAGATCGGGATGGAGCGAGTCGCTCCCCGCGGACACGAGGTGGGGCGCGAGCGCGATGTCGATGCGCCCGCCCCCCTCCAGGGCGTGCGCCGAGTTCGTCACCAGGTTCATCAGGATCTGGTGGACGTCCGTCTCGTCCGACAGCACGGCGGGGGTGCGCGGATCGAAGTCCTCGCGCAGCTCGATCGTGCTCGGCAGCGAGGCGCGCAGCAAGCCGAGCGCGTCGCGGACCGGACGCTCGAGACGCAGGGGCACGCGGGCGGTCACGTGCCGCCGGCTGAAGGTCAGGATCCGCTGCACCAGCTCGCGCCCGCGCTGGGCGGCCTTCAGGATCTGATCGATGTCCTCTCTCTCCTTGGGATCCGCGGCCAGGCTGGCGCGCGCCAGCTCGGCGTGCCCCACGACGCTCAGGAGCAGGTTGTTGAAGTCGTGGGCGATGCCCCCGGCGATCGTCCCGATCGCCTCGAGCTTCTGCGACTGCCGAAGCTGCTCCTCGAGCTGCTGGCGGTGGGTCACGTCCACGATCGAGGCGAAGACCAGCAGGCCCAGCTCGGTGCGGATGGGGTTGAGCCCGATCTCGACGGGGAACTCGGTGCCGTCCTTGCGCAGGCCGAACAGCTCGCGCCCCGCTCCCATGGGGCGCATCTCGGGCTCCTGGAAGAAGGCGTGCCGCAGGGCCGGATGCCGCCCGCGAAAGCGCTCGGGCACGAGCAACTCGACCGGGCGGCCGTTCAGCTCGTCGCGGCCGTAGCCGAAGAGCCGCTCGACCTCGCGGTTGACGAGGAGGATCGTGCCGGAGGCATCCACGGCCAGCATGCCCGAGGGCGACAGCTCCACGGCCAGCCGGTAGAGATCCCCACCCCCCCTGGAAGAGAGATCGCTCATATCGGCCGGATGGATGAGATCGGGCCGGAGAAGGAGCAAGAAAAGTGCTCCCTTCCCGCGAGGGGACCCGGCCACCGCCCGGTCCCCGGCTCCCCCGGCCTCGTCACTCCTCCTGAGCGGAGGCGGAGCCTGACGCCCAGACTTCACGCGCAGCGGCATGCCTCCAAACGCGTTCCGCTGCCGGTGCAGCATGCTGGGCGCCGGTCGTCTCGCCTCCGCTCAGAAGGCCACGAGGTAGTCGTTGTCCGCCGCCATCGTCCGCAAGGACGAGATCGGCGCCGCGGCGTCGTCGGACAGCCGCGCGACGCGCGTGTCCCCCCGGGTCGTGATGCTGACGAGCGGCGGATGACCGCTGCCCACCACCCCCGAGCGCACGCGCACGAGCTGACCGCTGCCGACCATCAGGTAGCACCCGGGCCGGGTGATCTCGTTCCACTCCATCTCGGGAGGACCGGCGTCCCGGACGCGCCGCCCCTCCGGCTCCGGAGCCCGTCGCTTGGGGTGCGATTTCCTTCTCGGCAACTGGCGCCTCCTTGGCGGGCGGCCACTCTCTCTCGAGCACCGGGAGGGGGGCGGGCTCGCGAGGCCCCGGCTCGCTCACCGCGGCGCCAGCTCGCCCGCCCCTCGCCCGGCCGCATCCCGACCCTTCAGAAGTTGACGAAGTAGTCGTTGTCCGCCGCGGTGGCGCGCAGCACCGAGATCGGCTCGGAGGGGTTCTCGGAGAGCCGAGCCACCCGCGTGTCCCGCGAGGAGGTGATCGTCACGAGCGGCGAGTGCCCCGGCGCCAGCGCCTCCTCCGGGATCCGGACGAGCTCCCCGGAGTCGATGAGCAGGTAGCAGCCCGGGAAGTCGATGTCGTTCCAACCCATCTCGGCGAGGCGCGAGGAACGGTGCTGTGCCGACATGGTCTGACCCTTGGTCTGAGGCATGATGACCCTCCTTCGTTCCGTGACGAGGATACGCGTTCGCGCGACCGGCTCCCTTCGGCAGGGCGAAGACTGGGCGGCCCGTGAGCCCTCGCGCTCTTCTCCTCGGCGCGGCCTGGTCCCGCGCGACGGACACGCTCCTCGCCCCGCGCCCCACGAGGCGATTCACGTGCCAGCTCGCCCCTGTCGCGCGAACGCGGCGGCGGCCAAGCCGTTGCGCGGCCGAGATCGCTCGGCCGCGCGCCGGCCCCGGCGAGCGCGGCGTCCCACGGAGGGCTCGCCACCCGCGCGATGCCGCCCCGGAGCGCACCGATCGCGGGTTCGGGGCGGAACGCCACGGGTGTGGCACCCCGGGACACCCTGTCGGGCTAAGGCAAACGGATGCCGTGTCGCCGGAGCTTGCGGTAGAGCGTCTTCCGGTCCAGAGCCAGGAGGCGGGCCGCCGCCGCCCGGTTGCCTCCGACGGCCCGCAGGGTCCGCAGGATGTGCTCGCGCTCGACCTCGGCCAGGGAGGCCGGCGCCTCGGCGGGCTCGACCCCGGGCCGGGCGCGAAGGACCTGCGGCAGGTCCTCGATCCCGATCGTCGGCGACCGTCCGAGCACGAGGGCCCGCTCGATCACGTTCTCCAGCTCGCGCACGTTGCCCGGCCACGCGTGGCGGCGCAGCAGAGCCATGGCCTCGACGCTCACGTTGCAGCCCGGCCGGCCGAGGCGCGCGCCGTGCTTCTCGAGGAAGTGGGCGACCAGCGGCACGAGGTCCTCGGGCCGCTCGCGCAGCGGCGGGATGCGCACGCTGATCACATTCAGGCGGTAGTAGAGATCGTCGCGGAAGCGCCCCTCCCCCACGAGCCGCTCCAGCTCGCGGTGGGTGGCGGCGACGATGCGCACGTCCACCGGCACGGCCGCGGGCGCACCGAGGGGGTGCACCTCCTTCTCCTGCAGCGCCCGGAGCAGCTTCCCCTGGAGCACGGCGGGCATGTCCCCGATCTCGTCCAGGAAGAGGGTGCCCCCGTCCGCCTCCTGGAACAGCCCGCGCTGGTCCTCGCGCGCGTCGGTGAAGGCGCCACGGCGATGGCCGAAGAGCTGGCTCTCGAGCAACGTCTCGGGGATGGCCGAGCAGTTCACGGCGACGAACGGCGCCTTGACGCGCGGGCTCGCCACGTGGAGCTGGCGCGCGAGCAGCTCCTTCCCCGTGCCGCTCTCGCCCAGCAGGAGCACGGGCGTGTCCACCGGCGCGGCCCGGCGCATGAGCTCGAGCGCGCGCTTCATCGCGGGCGCGGCCGCCACCAGGCGCGCCTTCCCGGCGCTCTCCTGGCCGCGCAGGCTCACCAGCTCGCGCCACTGCCGCCGCTCGCGCAGGGCGCTCTCCACCGTGCCGAGGAGCTGCTCGATGCGGAAGGGCTTCGCCACGTAGCGGTAGGCGCCCGCCCGCATCGCGTCCACCGCCGAGTCGATGCTGCCGAAGGCGGTGATGATGACCACGGGCACCTCGGGATCGCGGGCGCGGACCTCGGCGAGCAGCTCGCTCCCCTTCATCCCCGGCATCATCATGTCCGTGACGACGACATCCACTTCGGCCCGTCCCAGGCGCTCGAGCCCCTCGGACCCGCTGCCCGCCGTCAGCACCTCGTAGCCGGCCTCGCGCAGCTCGTCCTCCAGGAGCCGGCGCATCTCCTCGTCGTCCTCGACCACCAGCACCGTGCCGCGCGGCTTCAGCATGCCCGGGCTCCGGCGCCGGCGGGGGCGCCGAGCGGCTCGAGGGGCAGGAACACCGTGGCCCGCGCGCCCCGGCCGGGCGCGCTCTCCAGCTCGATCCAGCCACCGTGCTCGCTGACGATGCCGTAGGCGATCGAGAGGCCGAGCCCGGTGCCCACCCCGATCTCCTTGGTGGTGAAGAAGGGATCGAAGACCCGCCCCAGGTTCTCGGCGGCGACGCCCGTGCCCGTATCCTCGAAGGCCACCGCCACGAAGGGCCGCGACGGCTCCTCGCGCTCCGGCCGACGGCGCGACACGCGCTCGACGGCGATGCGCAGCTCACCCCCCGCCGGCATCGCGTCGGCGGCGTTCAAGGCCAGGTTCAGGAACACCTCCTGGATCTGGTCGGCGTCCACGGCCACGGCCGGCAGATCCGGGGCGATGGAGGTCGTCACCCGCACCCGTGCCTGCTCGAAGCGCTGCTCGACGAGGTCGAGGACGTCCCGGATCAGCTCCGTCACATCGCTGAGGGCGAGCCGCGGCTCGTGGGCGCGGGCGAAGTCGAGCATGGCCCGGACGGTGCGGGCGATGCGCTCGATCTGGCTGCCGATGATCCGCAGGCTGCGGCTCGCCGACTCGTCGCCGCCTCCCCGGCGCAGCAGGGACTCCGTGCGGCCGCTGATGACGTTCAGGGGCGTGCCGATCTCGTGGGCCAGGCCGGCGGCGAGCCGGCCGATGCTGGCCAGGTGCTCGGCCTCGCGCAGCCTCGCTTCCACGCGCCGGCGTTCCTCCTGCTCCTCGAGCAGGGAGCGTTGCGTCTGCTCGAGCCGCTCGCACATCGCGTTGAACTCCAGGGCGAGGCGCGCGAGCCCGCCGCGCCCGCGCACGGGGACGCGCTTGCGCAGATCGCCGGCTCCCACCTGGCGGGCGCTGGCGACCAGCTCGCGAACCGCGCGCGAGACCCGGGCCCGCGCCAGCAGGAAGGCGGCGAGGGCGCCGGAGGCGGCGAGGGCGAGGAAGACGAGCAGCCGCCGCTCCGCGGGCGCGGGATTCGCGGCCATGGCGCGGGCGACGGCCAGCGGGAAGGAGACGAAGAGCAGGGTGCCGATCATCGCCGAAGGGTTCCGGGGCGTGCGGGAGGCCGCAGGAGGAACCTCCGGTCACCGCGTCGAGGCAGTCTCGCTCCGCGCGCGTCCGGCGGTGTGAAGACGCTGCCAAAGAGGGGGCACGCTCGCGGCCGCGCTCGCCGGCGAGGACCGCGAAGACATCGCTCAGGCCGCTCGGGGCTGCGACCTCGGGCGCTTCAGGGCTTGGCGCGCAGGTACTGCGGCGGCCACGCCGCCTCGGCCCCGAGGACCAGGGCCGCGCGCAGGGGCCAATGCGGCTCGCGCAGCAGCGCGCGTCCGAGCACGACCACATCGGCCTGGCCCCGGCGCAGGATGGCCTCGGCCTGTTCGGGCTCGGTGATCAGGCCGACCGCGCCGGTGCACACGCCGGCCTCGCGGCGCACGCGCTCGGCGAAGGGCACCTGATAGCCGGGTCCCAGGGCGACGCGCTGGTGCGCCACCGCGCCGCCGCTCGAGCAGTCCACGAGATCCACGCCCTCCTCCCGCAGCTGGACGGCGAGGCGCACGGCCTCGTCCACGTCCCAGCCGCCCGGGGCCCAGTCGGTCGCGGAGATCCGCATCCACAAGGGCAGCGCCTCGGGCCACGTCGCGCGGACCGCGCGCGCCACCTCGAGCGTGAGCCGCGCGCGGTTCGCGAACGCGCCCCCGTAGCCGTCGGCCCTGTGGTTCACCAGTGGCGAGAGGAACTGGTGCAGCAGGTAGCCGTGAGCCGCGTGGATCTCGAGCAGCTCGAAGCCGGCCTGCCGGGCACGTCGAGCCGCCGCGGCGAAGGCGCCGACCACGCCCTCGACCCCGGACGCGGTCAGGGCGCGCGGCGCATGATAGGCGGGAGCGAAGGGCTCCTCGCCGGGCCCGACCGGAGTCCAGCCTCCGGCGGCGAGGGGGACGGCCCCGCCGCCCTCCCACGGCCGGGCGGTGCAGGCCTTGCGGCCCGCGTGGGCGATCTGGATGCCGGGCACGGCGCCCTGCGCGGCCACGAAGGCGGCCACGCGCGCCAGGGGCGCGATCTGCTCGTCCCTCCACAGCCCGAGGTCGAAGGGGCTGATGCGTCCCTCGGGCGCGACGGCGGTGGCCTCGACGAGCAGCGCGCCGAGCCCGCCCGCGGCCCGGCTGCCGTAGTGGGCGAAGTGCCAGTCCGCCGCCAGCCCGTCCGTGGCCGAGTACTGGCACATGGGCGACATCACGAGGCGGTTGCGCAGGGTGACCGCGCGCGAGGCGAGGGGCTCGAAGAGGGAGGCCGCGGGGGGAAGCGGATCGGTTCGGGTCATGGCGTCAGGCCCTGAGCCAGTCGGGCTGCCAGTCGCGGATCTGCCGCTTGATCTCGTCGGCCGAGCGGAACTCGCCCGCCAGGGTCCGGCGCACCAGGTCGGGCAGCTCGGTATCGCCGGCGAAGCGCAGGGCGACGATCTGCCGGGGTGTCAGCTCGGCGAAGCGGGCCAGCATCTCGGCGGGAAGCAGACGCTCCAGGCGCAGCCTCATCTCCAGGCGGATCACGCGATCCTGGACGGTGAGCGCGAACTGCCGCGCGTAGTAGAAGAGGATGGCCAGCGCCAGCGATACGGCGAGCCCGTCGAGGCGGAACCAGCGAAAGCCGCGCCGCAACGCCTCCAGCCAGAAGACGACGTTGGCCAGCAGCAGCAGGGAGAGCACGAGGTGATACCAGGGAACGTACCGGCGATGGGTCGCGAAGCTCTGCGGCTTGACGGGCATGGGCCATCCTCCTCCGGGCTCCGCCGAGGCGGGAACGAGCGCGCCGGCAGCACACTAGGGAAGCCGCGCCCTTTCGGCAAACGTGCCGCCGCCTTGCCTTCGCCGAGGCGCCGGCGCACATTCCCGGCGTCGTCCGGAACCCGGAGGTGCCGCCGATGAGTCCCCGATCCCCGCTGGTCCTGCTCGCGCTCCTCGTCCTCGTCCCCGCCCCGTGCACCTTCGCCGGAGCGGCGCCGGGCGCGCCCGCGCCCGCGGCCGGCGGGCCCGCCAGCCCCGAGGCCTTTCTCGGCTTCCGCGTGGGCGCCGATCGCCGGCTCGCCGACTACGGGCAGATCGTCCGCTATCTCGAGACCCTCGCTCGCGCCTCGGAGCGCGTGCGGCTCGATACCCTGGGCCGGACGACGCTCGGCCGGCCGCTGGTGATGGCCGTCATCTCCAGCGCCGCCAACCTGCGCGAGGCCGATCACTGGCGCGAGGTGTCGAGCCGCCTCGCCCACCCCGACTCCGGGACCGCCGAGCGAGACGCGGAGGCCGAGCGTCTCGTCGCCGAGGGCAAGGTCGTCCTGCTGGTCACCTGCAGCATCCACTCGACGGAGATCGGCGCCAGCCAGATGGCCCTGGAGTGGGCCTGGTCGCTGGCCACGAGCGCGGATCCCAAGGTGCGCGGCTGGCTCGACGACGTGATCCTGCTCCTCGTGCCCTCGCTGAACCCCGACGGCACGGACCTGGTCGCCGACTGGTACCGCAAGTACCTGGGCACGCCGTGGGAAGGCGGGCGCATGCCCTGGCTCTACCACCACTACGCGGGCCACGACGACAACCGCGACTGGTTCATGCTCGACCTGGCGGAGACGAAGCTCGTGAACCGGGTCCTGCACCACACCTGGTACCCGCAGGTCTTCCTCGACGAGCACCAGATGGGCCAGACCTCGCCGCGCATCTTCGTGCCGCCGTACGCCGACCCCGTGACGCCGCTCGTGCACCCGCTGCAGTGGCGGCTCACCGATCTCATGGGCACGAACATGGCCTGGCGGCTCGAGCAGGCCCGCAAGTCCGGAGTGATCTACTCCTACCTGTACGACGCCTACTGGCCGGGAGGCACCAAGAACACGGCCTGCCTGAAGAACGTGATCGGGCTCCTGACCGAGGTGGCGTCGTGCCGCGTGGCGACGCCGGTGTTCGTCGACCCCGGCGAGCTGGCGGGCGGCGCCAAGGGTCTCCCGGACTATCGCCTCCAGCACAACTTCCCCAACCCCTGGCCGGGCGGCTGGTGGCGCCCGCGGGACATCGTGGACTACGAGCTGATCGCCTCGAACAGCCTGCTCGAGACCTGCTCCCGCTATCGCGCGGAGATCCTGCGCGCCTTCTACGAGATGGGCCGCGAGGAGGTGCGGCGCGGCGGGCGCGGAGATCCTTACGCCTACGTCATCCCCGCCGCGCAGCGCGATCCCGCCGCGGCGCGCCGCCTGATCGAGATCCTGCGCGAGAACGGCCTCGAGGCCGTCCGCGCGGAAGAGGACTTCGCGAGCGCGGACGGGCGCACCTTCCCCAAGGGCAGCGTGATCTTCCCCGCGAGCCAGCCGTACCGCGCCTTCCTCGTCGAGATGATGGAGCGCCAGCGCTACCCCGAGGTGCGCCAGAGCCCGGACGCCAGCGACATCTACAAGCCCTACGACGTCACGGCCTGGACGCTGCCCCTGATGATGGGGGTCGCCTGGGCGCGCGTGGAGGCATCCTTCTCCCCCGCGCCGCGGACCACGGCGCTCGCCGGCGCGCCGTGGCCGCCGGGACGAACGCAGGGCGCCGCCGGGGCCTGCTGGGCCGTGTCGCCCGCGACGAGCGCGGCCGTGCCCTTCGTGAACGGCCTCATGGCCCGCGGCGTCAAGGTGGAGCGCGCCCTCGAGCCGATCAGCGGAGACTTCCCCACGATACCGGCGGGTGCCTTCCTCGTGCCGGCCGGCGCGCTCCCGACCCGGGGCGGGGCGAGCCACGAGGCGGACGTCGACCTGGTGGGTCTCGCCTCGTGGCCCGCGAAGCGCGTCCCGTTGCGGGTCCCCCGCATCGGCCTGTTCAAGCCCTGGCAGGCCAGCGAGGACGAGGGGTGGACGCGCTTCGCGCTCGATCAGAACGGCTTCCGCTACGCGAGCCTCGACAACGCCGCCGTGCGCGCCGGCAACCTGCGCGCCCGCTTCGACGCCATCGTCCTGCCCAGCGTCCCGAAGGAGGTCATCGTGGACGGCCGCCGGCGAGCCGAGGACGGCCCGAGCTACCAGGAGCCGCTGCCGCCGCCGTACGCGGGGGGCATCGGCAAGGAGGGCGTGGCCAACCTCAAGGCCTTCGTCGAGCAGGGCGGCACGCTCGTGTGCCTCACGGCCTCCTCGGCGCTACCCATCGAGGAATTCAACATCCCGGTGCGGGACGTGATCGCGAAGGCGAAGGCCGGCGAGTTCTCCCTGCCGGGCACGCTCGTGCGCCTCTCGGTGGACACCGAGCATCCTCTGGGCTTCGGCCTCCCCGCGGAGTGCGCGGCCTATTGCACGGGCGGACCCGCCTTCGCCACCTCGCCGCCGGGGGCGGGCACGGGCCGCGCGGTGGTGGCGCGCTACCCCGAGTACCCGGACCAGGTGGTCGAGAGCGGCTGGGCGGAGGGCGTCTCCCTCCTGACCGGACGGGCGGCGGTCGTGGATGTCACCCTCGGCGCCGGGCACGTCGTGCTCTTCGGCCCGCGCGTCCAGCACCGCGGCCAGATGGTGGGGACCTACAAGTTCCTGTTCAACGCCCTCTACGCCAGCGGCCGGCCGCGCTGAGCCGCGCCCGGCCGCTCACAGGTGGCCGGGCGGGGGCCCCGACATGACGTCGCCCGCGCCGCTCGAGGACTCGCGCCGATAGGCTTCGCGCGCCTCCTCGACCGCGCGCGTCAGGCGCTCCTTCTGGTCGCTCACCAGGTGCCGCGTCGCCTCGAAGCCGGTCTTGGCCTGGTCGCCCACCTTCTGCGCCGCCTGCCCGAGGCGCCGGCGCGTCTCCCGGCCGCTCGCCGGCGCGACCAGCAGGGCGGTGATCGCGCCCGCCAGCACTCCCAGCCCGAAGGCCACGAGGGTGCCGTTCGTACCCCGCTCGTTGTCGCTCATGCCCTACTCCTTTCTGCGCTCGCCCGCCTCCGCGGCGTCTCCGTCCCGGTGCCCACCGTGCTCGAACATCTTGCCGACGCCGGCTCGCAGGCCGGCCAGCAGCGCGGCGAGCTGACGAATGGGCGGCTCGACCTCGTTCATCACGCGGGTGGCGGTCCCACTCACGCGCTCCCCCACCCGGCGGAAGTCCACGGAGACCCGGCTCAGGTCGTCGGCGACCCGGTTCAGCTTGTCGAGGAAGGGCACGCCCTGCTCGCGAATGACCCGCTGCGTCAGCGAGAGCAGGCTCGTGAGCCGCACGAGCAGGATCACGACCGCCACGAGCAACACGAAGTTGATCGCGGCGACCAGGAGCATGCTCGCCTCCAGGACGCTCATCCGCATCCTCCGCGAACCGCCGACGACGAGGAGAATGGCCGCCTCCTCGCGACCCGCCGCGACGTCATCGCTTTGGATGCCGGACTGAAGGGAAGATTGCCCACCGCCGGTCAGGCACGCGTCACGCGCGGGAAAGCGGCCGCAGCCGGACGTGACGAGGGCGTCCCCGCCATCGTGGCGCGAGACGCCCCCAGTCAGGAGCTGCGAAGCCGGCTAGGGCTTCTCCTCGTGCAGGGCGCGGAGCTGCGCCACCGTGAGGGCGCTCACCCGGTGGGCCGCGGCCTTGCTGCGCAGGACGGTGGGCACGATCTCGAGCGCGGTCTTCTCGTCGGCCGCGCGCACGGTGATCCAGCCCTTGTGCTCACCGTACGGACAGCCGAAGCGCCACAGGGAGAGGTTCTTGTACCCGGTCTTCTCCATCTCGGCGAGCGCCTGCTGGCACTCGGCGCTCGAGTGCGAGCACTCCACGATCCACTCCTGCTCGGCGGCCGCGCCCTTCGCGCCCTTCGCCGCGCCTGCCGCCTGCTGGCCCGTGCCCTCCTTGGCCAGAGTGCCCGTCGCCAGAGCGAGCAGGGCGAGAAAGCCGATCAGCAGGAGAGAACGAATCCAAGGGAGCCTCATGGGATCCTCCGACACTTGCGGGATGAGCGGCGATTGCCTGCACGAAACGCTAGAGCCCGCCGGGCGGCGCGCGCAATCCTGAAGCGGGCCGGGCCGTCAAGGCGCGGACAATTGTCGGGCGCCGAGCGTGGCGGCGGCCCGCGCGCGGCGCCGAGCGTGACACGGACGTGACGGGGGTGGCCGCGGTTTCCGCTCGGCGGGCGCTGGACGCGGCGTCCGGCCCCGCGTCCGCGCGTCCCGGGGCGCTAGCGGCCCAAGAACTCCAGCACCCTCTCGTTCACGAGATCCGGCTCTTCGTGGATCACCGAGTGGGTGGCGCCCGGCACGATCCAGAGCTGCGCCCCGGGGATGGCGTGAGCCAGCGCCTCGGTGTGGTCGCGACGCACCAGGTCGTGCTCGCCCGCGGCGACCAGCGTCCGCGCGCGGATGGAGTGCAGCTCGGCCAGCGTGAAGCGCGGTTCCGCGCGCCACATCGCCAGGATCTTGTTCATCGCCACTTCGTAGTGGCCGGGATCGGGAGCGAGCCGCTGGTACTCGAGGCGCACCGCGGGGCCCAGGCTCTGCGCGCTGGCGGTGGACCCCCACGCCACCTCGTCGGGCATCAGTCCGTCGGGCTGGAAGTTGGCGCCGAAGGTCACGAGGTGCTTGAGCCGGGACGGGTGATGGATGGCGATGTCCAGCCCCACGATGCCGCCGTCGCTCCAGCCCACGACGTCGGCGCTGCGGATGCGCAGCCGGTCCATGAGCGCGACCACGTCCTCGGCCATGATGTGGTAGGTCAGCGGTCCGGGCCCGTCCGTCGTGCGCCCCTGGGCGCGCAGGTCGGGGACGATCACGCGAAAGCGCTGCGCGAAGGCGGGGACCTGCCTGGCGAACTGCGTGCCGTCGCCGGTGCCGCCGTGGAGGAGGAGGAGCGTCGGACCGTGACCGTGCACCTCGTAGTACAGGCGGATGCCGCGCACACCGAGGTAGCGGCCCGCGTCCGAAGGCGCGCAGCCGGCAGCGAGCAGCCCGCCGAGCACGGCGAGGGCGCTGGCGAGGAATCGCAGGTGACGCACGGCGCAGCATTCTACCGAAGACGGCGAGGCCGTGCAGGGGACCCGGGGCGGCTCGGGCCCGCTCGGCTTGCCCCCGCCGGACTCGACCGGGCACATCGTCCACGACCACACCAGCGCGGGGCCGTGAGGCCACGCGGTCGAGCGCGAGCGCTCGGCGGGACCGCCGCCTGGCCGCACGGGCGCGGGCGATCGTCTCGGAGTCCGAGCGGGGTGCGGGCGGCGCGAGGCTAGCGCACGACCAGACGCTGCGGCGCTCCCGAGGCGGTGAAGCGGAGACGCAGGCGCGCGCCCAGCCGCTGGGCCGCGATCCGCCTGCCGTCCAGGGAGCCGGCGCGTGCGCCGGTGATCAGCTCCACCTCGCCCACTGCCCCCGCGGCGCCGGCGACGAGCAGGCGCACCTCCCGGCCACGGGCGCGCACGTCCAGGACCTCCACGCTCGCGTAGCGGAGGCGGTCCCCGTTCGCCAGGGGCAGGCGGAGGGGGAGCAGATAGGCGCGGCGGGCGGCGAGGGTCAGCTTGCCCCGAGCCGGGAACACGACGGCGCGCGCCTCGCCCGGCAGCTTCATGTGGATCCGCCCCGCGCGGGGCGCGTCGTGGTAGTTGGCGACCAGCAGGAATCCGTAGTCGGCGGTCGCGCGCAGGCAGACGTGCAGATCCGGGTCGGTCTGGATCGCCGGACGGATGCCGAGACGGCCGGCGAGCGCGCCGACGAGCGCGACCTGATAGTCGAACATGTGATTGAGCCCGCAGCCGCAGAGCAGGACCTGGCCGTCTCCCCTGCGGACCTCCAGGGCGCAGGGCTTCCCCTCGGCGGTCCTGGCGACGATCTCGGCCCCGGAGGCCTCGAACCAGGTCAGCCCGCCAGGCGAGACGGATTCCAGCTCGCCCAGGTGGTAGACGGGCGTGCCGCTCAGCCGCCCCGCCGGCTTCGCCTGGAGGAAGTCCGCGAGGACCGTGCAGGGCTCGCCGCCGACGTCGCGCATGGGCAGCTCGGGGTTCAGGAGCAGCCGGCCCCCGGATCGCGCGTACGCGACCAGCTTCGCCTGCGTCTCGGCGTCCATGAAGTCGAGCGAGAAGATGGCCATCGCCGGGAGGCGCCGCAGCTCCTCGAGCGTCGCCCGTTCCAGATCCACGAGCGAGAAGTTGAGGTGGGCGAGGTGCAGGAGGCGGCCGAGGCCGTCGAAGAAGAGGTGGTGCTTCTTCCACTCCAGCTCCTCGATCGCGGGGCCGGAGAGATACTCGGTCGTCCAGTACGGCGCGTAGAACCCGACCACCAGGTCCACCTGCTTGCGGGTCTCCGCGAGGCGCGGGCCGAAGGCGCGGACCTGCCGGCCGAAGTCGCGCAGGGCGCGGAAGTGGGGCCGCCGGCGCCCGTCCGCGGCCACCGGGGCCTGCCAATCGTGGTAGGCGCCGAAGGCGCCCAGGCCCGAGGGATTGCACCCGCCCGAGAACATGTAGGCGTTGAGGGCGTTGAGCCCGTGCGCCGCCGAGGTCTTGAGGTTCAGCTCCACGTCCTGGGGATAGAGCCGGGGCCGGTCGCGCATGATCCCCGTCTGCAGCTCGGCGCACATGGCCGGCGTCTCGCGGCCGCCGATCATCTCGAGGACCTCGGTCGTGATGGCCAGATCGTGGAAGTTCTCGAAGTCGAGGCGCCGGATCTGATAGGCCCCGCCGAAGACCACGCCCGGCACGCGCGCGGGGAAGTCGCGGAACATCGTGGCCGTCATCGGCGAGAAGACGCCCCGGCCGCGCACGTCGAAATCGTAGAACTGCGGGATGTTCGCCAGCACGGGCAGCTCGAGGCCGCGGGCGGCGTAGCGCCGGTGCAGCCCGCCGAAGTACCGGGCGAAATAGTCCTGGTAGAACCTCATCCAGTCCAGGAGGAGCCGCGGGTTCTGGCGGTCCTCGCCCGACTCGGGCTGCGCCAGCTCGGCGAAGCCGAGATGGCGCGTCCCGTACGCCTGGTTGAGCCGCTCGATGTCGTCCCCGAAGAGCCGGCGGAGGAAATCCCGGTACATCGCCTCCGCCTCGGAGGTGCGATCGGCGGCCTTCTGCAGCCATTGCACCATCCCGATCTCGTTGCAGAGCTGCACGAGCACCACGGGGCCGCGAGGATGCGCGTGGCGTGACACCACGGGCAGCACGGCGTCGTACCAGCGGCTCACGCGCTCCTGGAAGGTCGGGCTGTGATAGGCCAGGAGGGTGGTGTGCGGGAGGTTCGTGATCTCGCGTCCGAGCGCGACGATCTCCGGATGCTCCCGGACGAGCCAGTGAGGCAGGCCTTCGTTCGCCAGCTCGGCGTTCGCCACCGGCCCGATGCGCGCGATGAAGCGCAGCCCACGCTCCCGCACGAGCGCCAGGTAGCGCTCGAGGTGACGCTGGGGATGCGTGCGCCCGGAGAAGTCGAAGCGCCCCTCCTCGGGCTCGTGCCAGATCCAGGGGATGTAGCTGCTCACCGCGTTGAGGCCGGCCGCGCGGGCCGCATCGAGGTGCGCGGCCCACAGCCGGGGAGCCAGGCGGAAGTAGTGGATCTCTCCCGAGTAGAGGAAGAGAGGCTCGCCGTCCAGGCGGAAGTGACCTCGCTCGCAGGTGATCACCGATTCTGGCTCCTGCCGCCTCGGGGCGGCTCTCGTCCCGCGGTGCGGGCACATCCGGCGCCGGCGGGGCTCCAGGGCCCGCGCAGCGCGGAGAGCGCCCGCCTCGAAACGCGACCCGGGGAGCCGGCCGTCGGGAGCCCGCCCCTGGCGAGCAAGGCGGCTCTCGATATGCCCCTCGCCACGCGGCCCCTGGAGCCCCCGCTACCTCTCGCGGCCGGCTGACTGAGCGCGCCCGACGGCCCGGCCGGGCGCGCCCCCAGGCCGAGCGCAGGTCCGCCGGCCGGAGGGACGCTGCAGGGTACACCGGATGGGCCGAACGGCCAAAAGGACGGCCCGCCATGGGTTTCGCGCCGTGGGCCTCGGCCGAAGGATTGGGCCGGCCGACTCCCGGGAGAGGCGCCACTCCCACCTCTCGAGACCGGACAGGCGCACCTCTGAGGCCCAGCCCGAGGGACGATCGGAACGCTTCTGGCCCGCCCCCGAACATACTCGTTGACAAGGCCAGGTCATCTGTGTAAACGTTTACATGCAGGTCTGAGGAGGATTGGGCTCCGGCCCGCGGCCAACGTCACGCGCCGCCCGAGGGGTCCGAATCGCCAGGCAAACGGCGAACTGGCGAGTCGGCCACGGCGCGCTGCGGCGGGCGCCACGCGTGACTAGGTCGAGGCCCGAGATTCTGTCACGATCCTGCAAGGTCGTAGGCCGTCCGTTGTAGGGTCCACTCATCCACCCCGCAACTCACCAGCTCCGGAAGGAGGACCCAGGAACATGAAGCGTCTCTGCTACTCCACTCTCTTGGCGTTCGCGGCCGTTCTGTTCGCGGGCCTCGCCTTCGCCGCCGACGGGCGCGACTGCACGTCGCCCGTCCACACCCCGGCGCCGAATGGCGCGGTCATCGCCACGCGCGTCTTCAACGACTGCCCGGGTTCCGATGTGTCGTTCTTCGACAACTATCCCAGCCAGGTCTGGATCCGCGACACGGGCGACGGCTGCGTGGGCTGGGCGAACCTGCACGTGTGGAGCTTCTCGGAGGATGGCGGCCTCACGCCCGCCGTCTTCGAGAACTGCAGCCACTACAAGTACTGGGCCACGGTCACGATCAACGGCTCGGGCGCGCAGGCCGAGGCCGGCTTGCGCCTCTCGCCCTGGTGGTCCTTGGACGTCGACGGCCGGTTCATGGTGCGGGCCAACGGGAATGGCGAGATCGCCTGCTTCGGCGGACGGCTCCCGTTCTACAGCTTCACCGTGAGCCACGGTGTCACCTACACGGCCGGCAACCCGATCTACATGGAGATCGACTACGATCCCCATACGCTGAGCCAGGCCGACCCGGCGACCATCCAGTACACCATCTCCTACCTGGGCAACGTGTACACCAGCGGTCTGCTGCCCTTCGACCAGGGGAACCCGAACGAGGATCCGCCGCACGGCCAGTGGGGCGAGCTGTATCCCACGCGCGTGGGCGGCTACTTCCAGCTTCCCAACGGCAACGGCGGCGCTGCGTACGACATCACCACCACCTGGTCGGACATCGGCTACCTGGGCGAGCAGGCCACGCCGACCACGAGCACGACCTGGGGCAAGCTGAAGACCCTGTATCGGTAGCCCTGGAGCGTTTCACGCGGACTGGAAGTCCGTGAACTCGGAGCCCGCGCGCCTCAGCACGCGGGCTCCGGCTCATGGGGCTGGGTCGAGCCTCCCGGCAAGGAGCGTGCGACCCGCCCTCGCGCGAGAGCAGAACGAATGAGCAGGCAATTCCCCACCCGCTACGGCCACTTCAGCGCCGATGGCCGCGAGTACGTCGTCACTCGGCCGGACACGCCACGCCCCTGGGTGAACGTCATCTGTCCCGGCGAGTACGGCACGGTGGTCTCGCAGTGCGGCGGCGGCTACTCCTGGATGAGGCACGCCAGCTTGAACCGCCTGACGCGCTGGGAGCAGGACCTGATCCGGGACGACTGGGGCAAGTGGCTGTACTGCCGCGACCGCGACTCGCGCCGCGCCTGGTCCCTGGCCTGGCAGCCGGTCAAGGCGCGGCCCCGGCACTACGAATGTCACCACGGCATCGGCTACACCTCCATCCTCTCGCTCAACGAGGAGATCGAGAGCGAGTACCTGATCTTCGTCCCGCCCGGCGAGCCGCTCGAGATCTGGCGCGTGCGCCTCACGAACCGCTCGCGGCGGCGGCGGCGCCTGGACCTCTTCAGCTACTTCGAGTGGAACCTGGGCCCCGCTCCCGACACGCACCGCGAGTTCCACCGGCTCTTCATCGAGCCCGAGTACGTGCCCGCGGCGGGCGCCCTGCTCGCGACCAAGCGCCTGAACACGATCGCCGAGGACGGCCGGGGCGAGCCGTGGAACTGCGAGTGGCCGCACGTCGCCTTCCACGGTGCCAGCCCCGGGCCCGTCGCCCACGAGAGCGACAAGGAGAAGTTCGTCGGGCCCTATGGCGACCTCGCCCGCCCGGCCGCCCTCGACCGGCCGCGGCTGTCCAACTCGACGAGCAAGTGGCAGGACGGCGTCGCCTCCCTGCAGGTCGCCGTGCGGCTCGCCCCGGGCGAGACGCGCGAGGTGGACTTCACCCTGGGCCTGGCGGCGACTCGCGCCGCCGCCCTGCGCCTGTCGCGCAGGTATCGCGCCCCCGCCGCCGTCGAGGCCGCGCGCCAGCGGATGCGCCGGCACTGGGACGCCTTCCTGGCGCCCCTCGAGGTCCGCACGCCCGACCGGGCCTTCGATCTCCTCACCAACACCTGGCTCAAGTACCAGACGCTCTCGGCGCGCGTCTGGGGGCGCACCGGCTACTTCCAGCCGGGCGGCGCCTACGGCTTCCGCGACCAGCTCCAGGACAGCCTCGCCTTCCTCCCCCTGGCCCCCGAGCACACCCGGCGCCAGATCCTCCTGCACGCCGCCCACCAGTTCCGCGACGGGACCACCTACCATTGGTGGCACCCGCTCATCGAGGAAGGCGCGACGAAGAAGTACAACGACGATCTGCTCTGGCTCCCCTTCGTCACGCTCGCCTACCTGCGCGAGACCGCGGACTTCGCCATCCTCGCGGAGCGCGTCGCCTTCCTGGGCCGCGACGGCAAGCCGGGGCGCGTGCGCGGCACGCTCTACGACCACTGCCGCCGCGCGATCGATTCCTTCTGGGCCCGGATCTCCCCGCGCGGCGTGCCCCGCATGGGCGCGGGAGACTGGAACGACGGGCTCTCCGCCATCGGGCGGCGGCTGCGCTCGGAGAGCGTCTGGCTCGGGCACTTCCTGGTGGGGGTGCTCGAGGAGTGGGCGGACCTCGAGGGCCGGCTCCCGCGTCCCGATGCGCGCACGGCGGCCAGGTATCGGCGCGAGGCGGTCAAGATGCGGAGGGCCCTCAATCGGCACTTCTGGGACGGCGACTGGTACGCGCGGGCCACGAAGGACAGCGGGGAGACGATCGGCTCACGCCGGTGCCAGGAGGGGCGCATCTACCTCAACGCCCAGACCTGGGCGATCCTGAACGGGATCGTGCCACCCCGGCGCCTTCCCCGGCTCTTGCGGGCGATGCGTCGGCACCTGTACCGGGACTTCGGTCCGCTGCTCCTCGCCCCCGCCTACCGGAAGCCGGATCCCGAGATCGGCTACCTCACCCGCTACGCCCCCGGCTCCCGCGAGAACGGAGGTCTCTACACCCACGCCGCGGCGTGGGCCGTGCAGGCGGAGTGCCGGCTCGGCCGGGGCGATCAGGCCTGGCGGCTCTTGCGCTCGTTCTGCCCCATCCGTCGCGGCCTGAAGCCGGACCTCTACGAGGTGGAGCCCTACGTGACGCCGGGCAACGTGGACGGACCCGACTCGTCCCGCTATGGCCGCGGCGGGTGGACCTGGTACACGGGCTCGGCGGCCTGGACGTTCCGGGTGAGCACCGAGTGGGTCCTGGGCGTCCGGCCCACGTACGACGGGCTCCTGGTGCGGCCGTGCCTGCCGCGGGCCTGGCGCGGCTTCACCATGCGGAGGAGCTTCCGCGGGAGCGTGTACCGCATCACGGTTCGCATGCGCTCGGGGCGCAGGGGCATCTGGGTGGACGGCCGGCCGCACGGGACGGAGACGATCCCCGCCTTCGGGGACGGTCGCGAGCACCGCGTGCTCGTGCGCCTCTGACCCTTCCTCGAGCGGGCGCGCGGATTCCCGGGCGCTCGTCGCGGCCGGGCTCAGGGAGCGAACCGCAGCCTCGCGGGCAGGGCGCGCACGCTGACCTCGCCGGTCTCCCCGACCGGAACCGGCGCCCCGTCCACCGTGACCCGCGGGAATCCCCGGGGCGCCCGCACCCGGATCCCGCCCGGGGGCAGCCGTGGCCCGGCCTCGATCCGCATCTCGATCCCGCCGCCCCGCGGCCGCATCGTGTAGGCGACCGCTCCCCAGGGCGTGCGGAGGCCGCGCACGTCCAGGCCATCCGGATGCAGGGCCCAGGCGGCCGGCACGCCGGCACCGAGGACGAGCGTGCTGTCCGCCGCGCGCGCGAAGGCGAAGAAGTCCAGCACCGAGCGCGCGAAGTCCGAGCCCACCCAGGCGTGCGGCAGGTCGCCCACGAAGTAGGGGACCTTCTCGTCGCGGCGGATCACCTCGGGCCATTGCTGCCAGCCGGGCGGACGGCGGAACCCCAGGAAGAACTCGAGGAGGCTGTCGGCCCGCTCGCTCCAGCCCAGGCGGACGAAGGCGCCGATGTTGCGCATCTCGTAGGGCGTGAAGACCTCCCACGGCTGCGTCCCGTCGCGGCGGTCGCGGAAGAAGTCCCAGTAGCGCGCGAAGGTGCGCTCCAGGGCCGCCCGCGGCAGGACGCCCTCGGCTTGCACGGGATCGAGCGCGATCGTCGTCGAGGTGGCGTCGAAGTCGCCGAGGTCGGCGCAGCCCGGCAGGTAGTCGAGGCGATGGCGGCGCATCGCCGCGGCCACCGACGCCGTCAGGTCGCCGGCGAACTCGTCGCGCACCGCGGCCCAGTGCCGGGCCGCGTCACCGTGCCCCAGCGCCTCCGCCAGATAGGCGGCGTCGGCGAATCCGCGCAGGGCGAAGAGATCGTCCCAGTACGAGTGCATGGGCTTCGCCGAGTAGCCCTCGTGGCTGATCGAGGGGGGCAGGAGGCCGAAGAACTCCTCGGTCGCGGGCGTGCGCCAGGCCGCCGTGCGCCGCAGCCCGCGCAGGGAATCCAGATAGGCGGCGGCGCGCGCGACCGCCGGCCACCAGCGCCCCGCCGAGGCGAGGTCGCCGGTGTAGCGCAGGTACTCGGCCGCCAGGAAGACGAACTCGCCGCCGCTGTCGTGCTCGGGGACGGGATCCGAGCCGCGAGCGTCCACGCAGCAGGGCACCTTGCCATCCTCGTACTGGTAGGGAGCGAACCAGTCCACGAACTCCTTCACCGCCTGCGCGTGGCCCGTGCGGAGCAGGGCCGAGGACATGAGCGCACCGTCGCGGATCCAGGTGCGCGCGTAGGAGCGGACGCCCGGCTGCAGGGCCGCGCCGTCGCGCTCGACCAGGATCCAGCCGATCTGCGCCTCGAGGGCCCGGGCCACCTCCGGAGCCGCCGGGAGGCGGAGGCGCGCGAGCCCGAGCGTCTCGCTCCACTTCCGCCGGCAGGCCGAGAGCCGGCGCTCGACCTCGGCGGCTCCCCCGCCGTCGCCGCCCTCGGCGCGCGGTTCGGGCGCGGCCCCGAGCGGGATCTCGATGTCCACTTCGTCCTCCCCGCCGCCGGCCAGCTCGAAGGCATAGGCGAGCGCGCCCGAGGCCCGGCCCAGCGAGTCGCTCACCTGCTCCCGCGGCGGCAGGCGTCCCGCGCGCAGGAAGTCCGCCACGACGTCTCCCTCGTCGAAGCTCGCGGCGCCGAAGCCGGCGGGCGAGGTGAGGCTCGAGAGCCCGCGATCCCCGTTGACGCGGACGAGCGAGCCCTCCCGGCGCAGCGAGCGCACCCGGGCCGTCCCGCCGCGCGTGCCGAGGAACTGCTCGGGCGGATTCACCTGGAAGGGGCGCAAGGCGAGGAAGAGGGTGGCGCGGCGGGGCATGCTGCCGAGGTTCCGGAGCCGATAGCGGGCCACCAGCGTGGACGCGCGCGGGGCGCCGTCGGCGAAGGCGGTGATCGTCAGCGCCAGGTCGCCGTGCTGCCAGCGCACCGAGGGGATCGGGAGCGAGCCGTCCTCGAGCGCGGTCTCGGAGCGCACGTCCGCCCAGGTGACGAGAGCCCCGTCCGCGTAGAGGAAGGGCTCGACCGAGTACTGCCCGCTCCCGGTCTCCAGCGCGCCGTCCGCGCTCAGGAGCCCCTTCTCGCGGTCTCCGTCCACGCCCACCACCGTCCACCACGACCGCTCGCCGCGGATGCCCGGCGGATACGAGCCGCGGGGCGCTTCCCGGGCGACCGCCCGATAGAAGGCCTCGGGGGTCGCGCCCCACTCGAGCGGCATCAGCCTCACCTCGCGCACGGCGGGGCCCGCGCCGCCCCCGAGATCCAGCGCGCGCAGCCGCAGGTAGCGCCCTTCGCTCTCGGGAAGGTCCAGCGCGCGCCGCGACCGCCCCCAGCCGCTCACCGCGCGCAGGACGGTCCAGGCCCGCCCGTCCGGGGAGGCCTCCACCAGGTAGCGGGCGGGCTCGCGACCCTTCGCCCACTCCACCACCAGCCCGCCGAACTCCCGCTCGGCGCCGAGGTCCAGCTCGAGCCAGGGCGCGCGGTCGCCCGGATCGCTCTCCCAGGCGGTCCCGGTGTCGCCGTCGATCGCCCGCTCCGGGCCGCCGCCGGCGCGCGCCGACGAAGCGCTCGCCACGGGCGGCGGGGCCGCCCCCGCCACCGGCAGCGGCGTCAGCTCGAGCCGGTCGAGCCACACCGTGCCCGCGCCCCCGCTGCCGGCGGTGACCGCGATCTCGATGGCCGCGACGTGGCGGATCTCGCCGCCCCCGGCCGGCCCCCAGGCGAACTCCACCTGCCGGCGGCGGACGCCGACCGTCTGCCACTCGTTCGTGAAGACGAAGTCCCGCTGGTTCCGCCACCAGACGTTCGCGCCGGTCGAGTCGACGAGCTTGAACTCGAGGTTCTCGGGCGGGGACTGGCCGCGGAGCCGCAGGGTGAAGCGGTAGTTCTCGGGCAGCTCCAGCGCCAGGTCGCGGTGCAGCACGGCGTAGCCGCCGCCCTTGACGAAGCGGAAGTCCAGCCGCAGCGCGCTCCCGCTCTCGCCCGCCTCCCGCGAGACCTTCATCTCGACGCCGTCGGAAGGCAGGGCACGCCACGCCTCGGGCCGGTCGAAGGCGTCCACGACGTCCCCCGCCGCCGCCCCGGGCAGAGCCAGGAGGCCGAGCAGCCAGGCGATCCGGAGCGGCAGCGGGAGCACGGGGAATCCTCGGAGGCGGCCTAGCCCTTGACGCTGCCCATCATCACGCCGCGCATGTAGGCGCGCTGCAGAGCGATGAAGAGGACGACGACGGGCAGCACGGTGAGGACCGAGCCGGCCATCATCAGCTCCGTGTCCTGCACGTGCTCGCCCGAGAGGTTCGCCAGCGCCACCGGCAGCGTGTACTTGGCCTGGTCGCTGAGGACGATGAGCGGCCACATGAAGTCGTTCCACGCGCTGAGAAAGACGAACACGGCCAGGGTGACCAGGATGGGCCGGATCACCGGCAGGACGACGCTCCAGTAGATGCGCAGCTCCCCCGCTCCGTCCACGCGGGCGGCGTCGAGCAGGTCGTCGGGGATGCTCAGCGCGTACTGGCGGATCATGAAGATGCCGAACACCCCGGCCATGAAGGGAACGACCGCGCCGGCGTAGGTGTTCACGAGGCCCATGGCCTTGAGGAGCAGGAAGAGGGGGAGCATCCCGACCTGGGCGGGGATGACCAGAGCGGCGAGCAGCGCGCGGAACGTGCGCTCCCGGCCGGCGAAGCGCAGCTTGGCGAAGGCGTACCCGGCGAGCGAGTTGACGATCAGGGAGACGAGGGTCGAGGCCACGGCGACGAGCGCGCTGTTCGCGAAGTGCCGGCCCAGGTCGAGCCGGGTGAAGAGCTCGGCGTAGTGCCGCGCGGTGGGGACGCTGGGGAGCAGGCGGGGCGGGAAGCTGTTCGCCTCGCCCGTGGGCATAAACGACGCCGAGACCATCCACAGCAGCGGCGCCAGGGTCAGCGCCGCCCCCGCGACGAGCACGGCGTGGAGCAGCAGGGAGGGCAGCGCGCGCCTCACCTGCGCGTCTCCCGCTGCAGGCGCATCTGCAGGAGCGTGCCCGCCATCATGAGGACGAAGAGGAGGAAGGCGATGGCGGCCCCCGCTCCCATGCGCCACCAGCGGAAGCCCTCCTCGTACATGAGCATCACCAGCGTGGTCGTGGCCTTGAGCGGGCCGCCCTGGGTCATCACGTAGGGCTCGGCGAAGAGCTGGAAGTTGCCGAGCATGGTGATGACGCCCACGAAGAGGAAGGTGGGCCCCAGGCTGGGCAGGGTGATGTGGACGAAGCGCGCCCAGGGGCTGGCGCCGTCCAGCTCGGCGGCCTCGTACAGCTCCTCGGGGATGCCCTGCAGCCCGGCCACGAAGATGAGCATGTTGTAGCCGAAGTTCTTCCACACGGCCATGAGGATGATGGCGAGCATGGCCCAGTGCGGGTCGCCCAGCCAGTCCACGGGGCGGATCCCGAAGGCCCGGAGGGCCCAGTTCGCCAGCCCGTACTCGGGTTGGTAGAGGTAGCGCCACACGACCGCCACGGCCACGAGCGTGGTGACGACCGGCATGAAGAAGATGGAGCGGAAGAGCCCCTGCAGGCGGGTGAGCTTCGAGCTGACGAGCAGGGCCGCCACCAGCGAGGTCACGACCGAGAGCGGTCCGCCCAGGAGCACGAAGTAGAGCGTGTTGCCCAGGGCCTTCCAGAAGAGCGGGTTCGCCAGCACGTCGGCGTAGTTGCGCAGGCCCACGAAGCGCGCGACGCTCGGCCGGCCGATGGCGTAGATGTCGAAGTCGGTGAAGCTGAGCACGAGTCCGGCCAGCACCGGCACGAAGAAGAAGACGCCGATCAGGACCAGCGCGGGCGCCACGAACGCCCAGCCCGCGCGATGCTGCCGCAGCTCGATCGCGCCCCTCATCGCGCCTCCGCCGTCCCGCCCGCCACGCGCCGCCGCTCCCGCTCCAGGAGCCAGCGCCGCTTCTCGAGGATGCGGTCCACCCGCCGATCCAGGCTCGCCAGCGCCGAATCGGGCGGCGCGTGCCCGAGCACCATGGACTCGACGCAGTCCTGGAGGCTCTTCGAGATGTTCTCCCACTCGGGCACCTTCGGCGTCGAGACCACGCGCCGGAGCTGCCGCTCGAACACGCGGGCGAAGGGATCGTTCGCCAGGGACGAGTCGCGCCAGGCCTCGAGCCGCGCGGGCAGGTTCCCGCACAGCCGCTGGAAGCGGAGCTGCACCTCGGGCCGCGAGAGGTACTCCACGAGGCGCCACGCCTCGCGCTTGTGGCGGGAGTCGCGGAAGAGCACGAGGCTCGAGCCGCCGGCGGAGGAGACGCCGCTGGCCGGGCCGTCGGGGCCGGGGAGCGTGGCGATGAACCAGGCCCCCTTCATGGCCGGAGACAACCGGCGCCCGAACTCGCCCACGTCCCACGGGCCGCTGATGTACATGGCGAACGTGCCGCGCTCGAACTCCTGGTAGCGGTTGGCGATCGTGGCCCCGGCCACGTTCGGGGCGAGCCCGCGGCGAAACACCTCGAGATAGAAGGCGGCGGCGCGCCGGTACTCGGGTCCCGAGAAGTCCCCGCGCGACTCTCCGTCGCGCAGGAGCGGCGAGCCCGCCTGCATGCCGAGCACGATCCAGGGCGTGTACTCGTTCGTGGGGAGGAAGATGGCGAAGCGGCCGCGGCCCAGGCGCTTCACGTCCTCCATGGCCCGCAGCCACTCGCTCCAGCCGCCCGGGATCGAGTCCCAGCCGGCCTGCCGGAGCAGGTCGCGGCGGTAGAAGAGCACGCGGGTGTCCACGTACCAGGGCACGCCGTAGGGCACGCCGTCCACCACGTTGGTGTCCCAGATGCCGGCGAAGTACGAGGACTCCGCCACGGCCCGGGAGCCCGCGAGCCAGGGGCCGAGCGGCTCCACGGCGCGCAGCGCGACGAACTCGGGGATCCAGGTGTTGCCGAGCTGGGCGAGGTCGGGCGTGGAGCGTCCCACGAAGGCGGTGAGCAGCTTCTCGTGCGCCGCGTCCCAGGGCATCTGCTGGACGATCACGCGCACCGTGGGATTCTCGCGCTCGAAGTCGCGGACCAGCTCCTGGACGACCTCGCCCTCGCGCCCCATCGCCCAGAAGCGCACGGTCGTCCGCGCCTCGCCGGCGCCGCGGCAGCCGGCGAGCGCCACGAGGCCCGCCACGGCGAGCGCCCGCGCGGCCCGGCTCGTCAGCGGGCCCGGGAGAGCGAGTCCAGCCATCCGCCCGTGAACCCCGCGGCCACGAGGCCGCGGACGACGTGCGCGTTCTTCCGCATGGTCCGCCACACGAGCCCGCTGCGCCAGTTCTCGAGCATGGCCAGGATCGGGCCCTGGTCGATCCCCAGGTAGTCGGTGTCGAACCAGCCGGTGCCCGGGATCACCCGCCCGTGCTGCACGGGTACCGCCACGTCCAGCGTCGGATTGAGCGCGTCCACGAAGCCGTACCGCGAGAACAGGTTCTCGCCGTAGGTGCGGCGCATGGCCTGCAGCGTGGGGATCACCAGCTCGGGCGCGAAGGCGATCGAGCCGCCGGCCGCGGCCGGCGAGATCGTGCCGTCGTCGGAGACGCGCTGGACGCCGGCCCCGCGCGCGGCGTAGGTCTCGAAGCGGAGCCTGCGCCCGGCCACCGCCACCGTGTCGTTGAGCGGCCCGTCGCAGGCGGTGAGCCCCCAGAGATCGGCTCCGTAGCCGCGGAAGCCGCCGGGGTTGGCCAGACAGTAGGCCCGCTGGGCGAGGGTGGCCCGTCGAGAGTTCTCGAACCAGTCGATCCCCCGCGCCCGCAGGGTGCTGTCCCTGAGCCCGCGCAGGTCGAGCCAGACCTGGGTGAACTGGTGGCCGAAGAGCGGCGCGAAGCCGAAGTGCTCCACGCCCTGGAACGAGCCCCAGCGGCAGCCCCCCATCCAGTAGGACCAGACCGCGGGCTCGACCGGGTGCGTGGGCGAGCCGAGCGCCAGGATGGGAACCAGCATGGACTCGTTCATGCCCTGCCAGTCCCAGGGCAGGAAGCCCTCCTCGGGGGTCCAGCCGTGCACGATCATGGGCGGCCGCACCAGTGCCCAGCGCCAGTCCGCGCGCGCGTAGAGCGACTCGGCCAGGGCGCGCACCTCCGCCTCGCGCGGGTCCGCGCGGTCGAAGTAGGACTGGCAGAAGAGCGCCCCCGCGAGGAGGAGCGCGGTGTCCATCGTGGAGAGCTCCACGCGCTCGAAGCGCTGGCCGCTCACGGGCTCGAGGAAGTGGTAGAAGAAGCCGTGGTAGCCGGTGCAGCCCCGCGCCGCGGAGCCCTGGGGCGCGGTCCAGAAGAAGCGGAGCGTGGCCAGCGTGCGCTCGCAGGCGGCCGCCCGGGTCACGTAGCCGCGCTCCGCCCCGATCGGGTAGGCCGTGAGCGCGAAGCCCACCGCCGCCACGCTCGAGAACGACTTGCTCGGCCAGCGATCCGGCGTCAGCCCCGTGCGGGAATCGCTCAGCTCCCAGAACCAGCGGAAGGTGCGCAACTCGAGCGTGTCGAGGAAGGCGGTCTCGCCGGAGGGGGCGGGGCCACGCGGGCCGCGCGCCGTGAAGCCGTCGCGGCAGCCCAAGGCCGCGACCAGGACGAGGAGCGCCGCGAGCGCCACGCGGCGGCCGGCGGCCGGACGGGTGCGCGAGCGGAGGGCCACGGCCGGCTTCAGCGCGGCACCGCGGCGGGAGGCTCGCCGCGATCCCAGCCCGGCGCCCCCCCGCTGCGGCGCGGCCGGCGGGCCCCGCACGACTCCCGCACGACCAGCGTCGTGGGCAGCACCTCGTGCCGACCCTCGGGAGGGCCGGCCACCCGCTCCGGGTCCACCAGCAGCTCGACCGCCCGCTCCCCGATCTGCAGCATGTTCACGTGCATGGTCGTGAGCGGCGGCGTCAGGTAGCGCGCCATCGGGATGTCGTCGAAGCCCGTGACGGCGATGTCGTCGGGCACCCGCATGCCCGCCTCCTGGAGCGCGCCGATCACGCCGATGGCCATGTGGTCGTTGGCCACGAAGATCGCCGTGGCGCCGCTGCGCTGACGCAGAATCGCCCGGGCCGCCTCGTACCCCGACCGCTCCGTGAAGTCCCCGTGGAACTCGAGGTCGGGGTCGGGCGCGAGGCCGGCCTCCCGCAGCGCCGCGCGATAGCCGTCGAGCCGCTGGCGCGCGTCGATGTTCTGGCCCGGCCCCGTGATCGTGGCGATGCGGCGGTTGCCGAGGTCGATCAGGTGGTGGACGATCGTCGCCGCCCCGTGCAGGTTGTCGATCCCGACGGTGTCGGAGCCCGGCAGCTCCACCTCCGGGTTCAGGAGCACGATGGGGACGTTGCCCGCCGCGCTGCGCAGCGCCCGCGAAGCGTCCACGTCCGGCGCCATGACGATGAGGCCGTCCACCCGGCCGCGCATGGCGCGCAGCGCGTCCGTCAGCTCCTCGGCGCTCGAGCTGGAGCGGGACACGAGCAGGTGGAAGCCTCTCTCCCGCGCCTTGAGGTCGACCCCGTGGATGACCTCCGAGAAGAACTCCCCGTGCAGGTCCGGGAGGAGGAGCCCGAGGGTGTGCGTGCGGTTGGTGATGAGGCTGCGGGCGATACCGTTGGGCCAGTAGCCCAGGCGGCTCGCCGCGGCGACCACGCGCTGGCGCGTGTCCTCGCTCACGAGCGGGCTCTGGTTGAACACCCGCGACACCGTGGCGATGGACACGTTGCTCGCCCGCGCCACGTCTCGGATCGTCGCCATGCTATCCCTCCGCCAGGCGCCGCGGCCGCGCCGCGGGCCTTGCCCCGCCCGGCTCCCTCATTCGAGCCGCACGCAACGCCGCGTCACCGATCGGCCACCCGCTTCGAGCCGGACGAAGTACACGCCGCTCGGCGCCCCCGCGGCCCGCCAGGTCACCGCATGTTCGCCCGCAGGGCGCGTCCCGTCGAGCAGAGTCGCGACCCGCCGGCCGCCCAGATCGAAAACGGCCAGACGCACGGGGCCCGCCGCGGGCAGGCGGAAGCGCACGGTGGCCGAGCCCGTGAACGGGTTGGGCTCGCTCCAGGCGGCCAGCTCGGCCTCCGCCCCCGGGCCCGGACCGACCGCGGCAATGGCGGTGAAGCCCGCCCGCTCGAGCCCGCGCTGGACGTCCGGGTTCCGATTGAAGCGCAGCCAGACCGAGGAGTGCAGGTAGTTCTCGATCATCAGCACGATCGGCCCCTCGTCGATGCCGAGGAAGTCCGTATCGTACCAGTCCGGATTGAGGCTCAGGTTGAAGGCGTCCCGGAAGCCGTAGGTGCCCCAGGCCGCGGGATAGTTCAGGTACAGGTTGCGCAGCACCGGGATCACCTCGTCGGGGGCGAAGGCGATCGAGCCCCCCGGCGCGCTGGGCGTGATGGTGCCGTCGTCGTTCTGCGTCGGCGGCGCGCCGCGGGCGCTGTAGCCGTTCTTGATGTCGGAGGCGGTCAGCCCCCAGAGGCTGTCGCTGTAGCCGGTCCAGCCGTAGGGATTGGCCGCCGCGTAGGCCCGCTGGGCCAGCGTGGCCCGCCGCGAGTTCTCGAAGTAGGTGATGCCCTTGACGCGCATGAAGGCGTCCTGGCTCGTGCGGAAGTCGACCCAGCAGTGCGAGTACTGGTGGCCGAAGAGCGGCGGGAAGATGATGTAGGTCTGGCCGTACTGCGTGGTCCACTGGTAGCCGCTCATCCAGTACGTCCAGGTGCTCGCCGGCACCGGATGCGTGGGCGAGCCGAGGGCCAGGAGGTAGAGGATCATGGCCTCGTTGTAGCCCTGCCAGAGGCCGTAGCCGGAGAAGCCCGTGCCGGGCTTCCAGCCCATGTAGATCCCCTGGGCGCCGTTGCGCATGAACTCCCAGTCCGCCCGCTGGTAGATCGCGTCCGCCAGGGTCCGGATCGAGTCCTCCGCCGCGTCGCCGCCGGTGAAGTACTGCTTGCTGTCCAGGATGCCGGCCATCAGCAGGGCCGTGTCGATCGTGGACAGCTCGCAGCTCCAGGTGCGGGTCGCGGTGCTCATGTCGAGCCAGTGGTAGAAGAGCCCCTTGTAGCCGATGATGCCGCTGGCGCCGCTTCCCTGCGGGCCGTACCAGAACGTGCGGAGGGTGGTGAGGACCCGGTCGCGGCCCGCCTCGCGCGTGATCCAGCCGTGGTCGACGCCCACGCAGATGGCCGAGAGCCCGAAGCCCACCGCCGCGATGCTCGCCGGGGAGGTGGCGGTGCTGCGATCCTTGATCAGGCCGTTCGCGGCGTTCGCCTCGTACCAGAAGTAGTCGAAGGTGGCGTGCTGGATCGTGTCCAGGACGGCCGCCGTGCTCTGAGCCCTCGCGTCGGCGGCCCCGCCCAGGAGCACGAGGAACGCCAGGATGCAGTTGCGCATGTCCACCTCTCCCGTCGGCCTTCCTCGGCCGTCTCGTCTTGCGGGCGGGCCGCGATCTCCCGCCCTAGAACGCGAGCTGGATGGTCAGGCGATGCGTGCCGCCCAGCCGCCTGTGATCCGCCCAACCGTAGTCGACCCGGTATCCGTACACGTCCACCTTCCCCTGCAATCCGGCGCCCAGCGTCAGGCCGACCTCGGTGTCCTGCTGGAACGCGTCCTGCCAGCCGGCCCGCAGCGAGAGGACGCGCGCGTAGCGGAACTCCGCCCCCGCGCTCAGGCCCTCGGAATTGTCGGCCGGGTGGAAGGCGTCCGCCGCGAGGTCCAGCCGCGCCCGCGGCCCGAACTGGAACGGCAGGCCGAGGCCCACGCGGAAGAGCGTCGGGACCGAGAAGTCGCTGGTGAACATGTCGCCGGGCAGCGTGCCGTTGTCGCCGTACCGGCTCGGGTCGTTGTCGTAGACGACGTTCAGATCCCGGCCCGCGAAGCGCCCCTGCGTGCCCAGGTGCGACAGGCTCGCGCCGATCCTGAGCCCGCGGTCCGAGATCCGGTACAGCGTGCCCAGGTCGAGCACGACCGTGCTCAGCGAGCTGTGCCAGATCGTCTCCTGCACGTACTGGATCTGGGCGCCCGTGGAGAAGCGGTCGGTGATCTGCCGCCCGTACCCCAGCCCGAGGGCCACGTCGGACACGGAGAACGTCTCCCCCGTGCCCAGGGGCTGCGAGACCGTGCGCACGTCCATGGCCCCGGAGTTCAGGGCCGTCACGCTGGCCACCGCGCTGCCCCACTTGCCGAGGGGAATCGAGGCCGCCGCGTAGTCGAAGCGGATGTCGGCCAGCCAGGCGCTGTGCGTGAACTGCACGTTGTAGCCCCGCAGCAGCCCGATCGTCGCCGGGTTGAAGTAGACCGCGTCCAGGCCGTCGGCGATCGCCACCCCGGCGTTCCCCATGCCGGCGATGCGCGCGCTGGGCTCGATCAGCAGGAACTGGCCGATCGTGGTGCCCGTCTTGCTCTGGCCCCAGGCCGGCAGGGCCGCCAGCAGCAGCGCCGCCACCCCGGCCAGGATCCGCCGACTCGTGCTCGCGCGGGCGCTCATTTGATGATCGCGAACTTCCCGACGTAGCCGTTCGCGCCGGGAGCTTCGACGTGGAAGATGTAGAGGCCCGGAGCCACGTCCAGGTTGTCCTTGGTGCGCAGGTCCCAGGCCACGTAGCCGTTCAGCGAGCCGTCCTGGCGCAGGGTGCGCACGAGGTCGCCGCGCACGGTGTAGATGCGCACCGTGGCGTTCTGCGGCAGGTTGCGGAATTCCATGCGCCGGTCGCCGCGCCCCGAGACGGCGAAGCGCTCGGGCTCGAAGGCGGCGGCGCCCACGTACGGATTGGGCACCACGTAGGGCTTGCTGGCGTAGTCCGTCGCGGCCTTCGCGGCGTCGACGCGCTCGCCGCCGCTGCTGAAGAGGAAGCGGTCCGAGGGGTTCAGGGGGCGGACCACGACCAGGTCGTAGACGTCGCCGGCACCGGGCGGGACCACGTCGGGGCGGCCGTGCGGCCCGCTCGGATCCACCTGGATGCGCCAGGCCACGAGCGAGTCCACGCGCACCGGCGGGCCGGGGGCGATGACCTCGATCCACTCGCCCAGCGAGTCGAGCGTGCCGTCTCCCCTGCCCGAGGGCAGGTCGTTGAAGCGGAACTTGAGACGCACGTCGCCCGTGTCCGTGTGGGCCCAGAGCTGGAACTTCGCCGGGTTCCGCCGCACCGGCCCCCAGCCCAGGCCCGTGTCGGCGAAGGTGCTGTCGAACACGATCGTGAGGTTGTCCGGGTAGCCGAGCCGCTTCAGGTTCATGGGCATCGCGCTGTTGGCGTAGTAGGTGGAGAGCGTCACGTTCGTGCCGCTGCCCGAGCGGAATCCGGAGGCCCTGCCGTCCACGCTGCACTGCTCGACCGATCTGACGAGCGGCAGCAAGCCGGCGCCGGAAGGGCCCGTCCCCAGGCTGTCGAAGTCGGAGCCCGTCGAGAAGAGCGTGCGCCGCGAGGTGCTGTCCCGGAGCACGTAGCTCGTGGCGTGGATGCTGTCGGGTGAGGTGGTGACGAAGCCGACCGTGAACAGATGCCCGTCGGGGACGAGGCCCGAGTTCACGACCCGGATGCCCACGGCGCCGGTGCCGTTCCCCGCGACCTTGGTCACCCCGCTCGACGAGCCGGGCACGTAGCCCGGCACTCTCGGATTGGGCCGCACCTGCACCACGTTCCTGGGCAGGATCAGGCCGCCCCGGGGCGTGCGCGAGACCGTGATCGAATTCTCCGACGGGTAGATGGCCAAGGAGTCCGCGCCCGGGTCGTAGCCGTAGTCGTACGCGCAGACCGCGTAGTAGTACTCCTGGCCGTTCGTCACCGTGGTGTCGGTCCAGGTGTGGCGGATCCCGCTGTCCGTGCCGAGGTAGTAGCCGATGCCGTTGATCACCTTGCGCGAGTAGCCCTTCCGCCCGTCCGCGAGATCGAACTGGGCGATGGGCTTGCCGTTGGGCAGCCAGAGCTGGGTCGAGCCGGTGGGCACGATCTGCGGATCGCGGAACTCGGGATCCGTCGCCCGGTAGATGCGGTACCCCTCGAAGTCGAAGGTGTTCGTGACCGGGTCGAGGCTGCGCTCCGCCGCGTCGTCCCACGAGAGCCGGACGTAGCCGTCGCCCGCCTCGGCCGAGGCGGTCGGCAGCGTGGGCGGCACGGCGAACTGGTAATTCGCGTTGTAGATGAGCTGCACCGTGTGCACGGTCTCGCGCAGCTCGGCGAGGTCCTGCCCGTAGGCCAGCGCCAGGCTGAAGCGCTCCCGCTTCCCGGGCGGCAGCTTGAAGGGACCGGAGGCGAAGAGGAAGCCGATGTTGTAGTTCGCGGCCACCGCGGAGTCGAAGCGGGCAGCCGGGTTGGGATCGGTGAAGTGCTGCCACAGCCGCTCGGGCCAGTGGTGGGCGTCGGTGTAGAAGAGGATGTCGTCCGTGGCGGGGTTCGGATTCCCCACGCCGGCCTTGATCCGGTTCATCTTGAAGCCGGTGAGCCCGATCTGGTCCGACTCGTCCTTGTCGGTGCGGTCGAAATGCGGCTCGCCGTCGGTGGGGATGCCGTCGCCCTCGCCGGTGTCGAAGGTGTTGGGGACGCCGTCCGCGCCGACGTCGTCGAACTCCGCCGTCCAGTCCATGTCCTCGTCCCCGGTCCACCAGCGCCCGGCGCGGTAGGCGGGCCGGTTCTCGAGCGGGCCGTAGAACGCCTCGAACTTGGCCAGGTCGTAGTGCGCCGCCGCGTACTCGCGGATCGCCGTCTGCCCGACGATGAGCTGGCCGGGACCGCCGTCGCGAGACTCGTCGGTGATGCCGTCGTTGTCGTTGTCGATGCCGTCGTAGGGATTGCCGGGTGTCTCCATGTAGGCGTAGCCGAGGTAGCCGGTCGGGCTGCAGTTGCCCGCCAGATCCACGCCGTGCCCGTAGGTGTCCCAGGTGTAGACCAGGTTGAGGCCGGAGGAGCGGTCGAAGTAGGCGTTGTCGTCGTCCGACTCGTAGATGCCGTCGCAGGAGAGCGCGGAGCCTCCGACCCCCGAGTCCATGTAGAGGCCGAAGATGATGTTGTCGTCGTAGTCGGTGGTGCTTTCGTTGGTGATGTCGTAGTGCCAGAAGACGACGTTCCCGGCCTGCGGGTTCGCCCACTGGAAGCCGCGCACCTCGACCTTGAGACCGAGACCGCGCCGGTCCGGGTCGCAGGCGTCGGGCGCGTAGTCCCAGGCGTCGTAGAAGTCGTCGTCCATGACGGTGAAGCTCTCCTCGTCCGCCGCCGCCCGCTTGCCGAAGTAGCCGTCCCAGCTCCCCGGCCAGCCGGCGTCGTCGGGGTCGTACTTCTTGTCGGGCCACGCGGAGGGCCAGGTGCGCGGGTCGTTGCTGATGGCCGGCGAGCGGCCGCGGTTGATCAGCGGGTCGGCCTGGAAGAACCCCGGCCGCGGCTCGAAGCGCATGACGCGGTTGTGGAGGGGGCTGATGCCCTGGCGCTCGCGGAACCCCGTCTCCATGATGATGGCGGTGTCCCCCGCGGCCTGCGCGATCCGGGCCATCACGAAGGGCGTGATGCCGTCCGTGTAGTTCATCCCGCTGCCCTTCGGGACCTCGACGGAGTGGAAGACGCTGAGGTCCACGTTGGCGGGATCCTGCGGATAGTCGCCGACCATGCCGTAGTTCCAGAACACGGTGCGGATGCGGTTCGCGTCGAGGAAGCCCGAGCGCTCCGCGTCGATGGTCCCGCGCGGGCCCGGCCCCGGGACGACCGCGAGGTAGACGGTGTCGCGCAGCACGCAGGCCGAGTCGGAGCCGGCCCGCCCCGTCCACTGCACCGCCACCGTGCAGGGGCCGTCGCTGAAGACGTCGACGCCGACCTCGCAGCCCGTGGGGCTGCCCAGCGCGACCCGGTAGACGCCGCTGGACTGGCCGGGCAGCAGGACCCAGGCGCACTGCTCCGCCCCCGTGCCGCTCAGGGTGAAGCGCGTCCTGCCACCGGGGTCGGCGCACCTGGACTGGTCCCCGGGCGGCGCGAGGGTCGGGCAATCCGCGCTGGCCGCGGCGGCGGCCCCGAGTCCCAGCCCCGCCAGCAGGAGGACCAGCCAGCGTGGATCCCCTGGGCTTCTTCTCGCCGACGACGCTCCGCGTTCTCGCACGTGTCCCCCGCTAGCGGCCCGCGCTCAGGCTGAGACCGGCCTCGATCCGCCGCGGCTCGTAGAAGCGCGTCGGATCCCTCAGCGTGGGATCGGACGGATCCACCGAGTAGTACGGACTGCCGGTCGACTCGAACACCATGCCGTTCGAGTACCTCGTGTCGAACAGGTTGAACACCCGGGCGAACAGGTTCGCGCCGACGCGGGAGCGGACCAGGTTCTTCTCCGCGCGCAGGTCCACGAGGACGCTGGCGGGCTTGCGCCCCGAGTTCGTGCCGTAGAGCCGGAAGAAGCCCGAGGCGCTGCTGGCCGGGGTGTAGGGCTGCCCGCTGGCCACGCGCACGACCGTGCTCACGGAGAAGCGCTCCGGCCGCGAGAGCATGACGGTCAGGTTCAGCGTGTGCCGCTGGTCCCAGTTGAAGGGGATCTGCCGGGGCCGGGGATCCTCGCCCGCGGACGCCCGGGTCGCCGTCTCCCGCGGGTCGCTCGAGTTCCCCTCCGCCATCTGCCAGGTGTAGTCGAGCGAGGTGCTCACGATCCCGCGCCGCCGCTGCTCGAGCGCCACCGTGAACCCGACGACGTTGCCGAAATCCACGTTCGTCATCCGCGGGTACTCGGCGTCGTTGTAGGTGGTGATGAACTCGACGCCCAGCAGGTCGCGGATGTCCTTGTAGAAGACGTTGAGGTCGACGCCGAGCCAGTCCGTGACCGCCTGCTTGTAGCCGAACTGGTACTGCACCGTCTTCTCGGGGCGGATGTCGGGGTTCCCCATGACCCCGTACCTCGTGTCGCCTGCCTGCAGGTTGCGGAGGACCCCATAGTCGGCGTTCTGGAACATGTCCCCGAGCGGCGGCATCTGGTAGAAGTGGCCGTAGGCGAAGAACAGCGCGGCGTCCCGGGTGATGGGGTACGACACGCCGAGCCGCGGGGCAAGCGACATCTTGCGGGTCGTCGCGCGCCAGGGCGTGACCGGGGCGCCCGTGATCGTGTTGGCCGGGTTCTGGAGATCCGCCGGCAGCATGCTCCGCGGGTTGAAGTACTCGGCCCGCAGGCCGGCGCGGATGCGCAGGTCGTTCCACTCCAGATCCTCCTGCGCGAAGGCGGCCGCCTCGTAGGGCCGGTACTCGTAGACGCTCGGCGGCGGGATCCCGTAGGAGTCGGGAATGTCCCGGCCGATGACCGGCGTGTTGCCCCACTGCGTCGAGGTGAGCACGCCCGGGTTCCCGAAGGTGACGCGCGGCCAGGAGAACTCGGCCCCCACCTTGACCTGCTGGTCGTTCTTCATCTGGCTCACGAGGGAGCTCTTCCAGACGATGGTGCTCGTCTTCTGCACGAAGCGGGTGAGGTCCACGCCCTGGACGTAGGCGCCGAGCTGGTACGCCTGGCTCCCCAGCGGCGGCCCGGCGGCGTCGTAGCGCGGGTCGTTCTCGTCGTCGTAGAGCAGGTCCTTGTAGTCGAAGTAGTTCTGCCGCAGGCTGGAGGTGAAGAAGGTCTTCTTCGACAGCGTGTAGGTGCCGTCCAGACCGTGCACGATGGAGAAGGTGCGCTGCTTGGAGAGGCCGTCGGGGTTCAGTCGGTAGAGCCAGGTCGAGCCGGTCATGTGCCGGCCGTTCACCAGGCTCCCGACGGCCTGGTAGTTCAGCTCGAGGTTCGCGACCGACCGGTTCGTGACCTTGGCGAGCCCCGACCACTCGCGGCTGTACACCAGCGGGACGGTGGCCCCGTCTCCCGTCGGGTTCACGATCAGGGCTTCGGGAGCCGAGCGGTCCGTGGGGACGAACAGCCGCGTGCCCTGCAGGTAGTCGTCGAAGCTGTAGCGCCGCCCGTTCACGAGGAAGAACGTCTGGGGCAGCCCCGCGGGCCCGCTCAGGCTCGCCTGGTAGTTCTGCGCGCCCGCCGGGCTCGCCTGGCGGAAGGTCGAGGAGATGCCGCGCGGGTCGCCCGCGTAGGCGAAGCCGCCCGAGAGCAGCTCGGCGTCCCACTGCAGCTTCTCCGTGCCGCGGCGCAGCACCGCGTTCACCACGCCGCTCATCGCCTGCCCGTACTCGGCGTCGAAGGTGCCGCTGATGACCTGCACCTCCTCGATCAGGGAGCGGTCGATGCGCAGCGTGGAGGTGTTGTCGTAGGCGTTGTTCACGGAGACGCCGTCCACCTGGTACTGCACCTCGCCCAGCCGTCCGCCGCGGAAGTGGCCGTCCACGACGCCCGCCTGGAGGTTGACCACGTCCTGCAGCTCCTGGACGGGGAGGGAGCGGATGTCCTGCCGGCTCACCGTGGACATCGTGCTCGTGAGCTTGAGGTCCACCACCGGGCGCTGGGCGGAGACCACGACCTCCTTCATCATCACCGGCGCCTCGGCCAGCTCCACGTCCAGGCTCGTCGTGTTGTCCGCCGAGACGAGGACGTCCTTCACCAGCACCGGCCCGTAGCCCATGAGGCTCACCTTCACCTCGAACGTGCCGGCGGGGATGCCGATGATCGTGTAGCGACCCTCGGCGTCGCTGATCGCTCCCAGCCGGGCGGCCGGGATGGTGACGTTCACGCCCGCCAGGGCCTGCTTCTTCTTGTCGAGCACCCGGCCCGAGATCTTCCCCGTGGTCCCGGCGAGCGCCCCCGAGGCGATCAACGCCGAGAGCAGGCAGAGGCCCGCCACCCAGGCCTTCCCTGCGACACGTCCCTTCCGCTGGCGACCCATGCCCCCTGGTCCCTCGCCGGCCGCTCCGACTCGTCCATCCCGGCGGGGCGGACTCTGCCGGCCCGCCCCGCCACTTCCTCTCGCGATCTCGCGCCTACTTCAGCACCAGCATCTTCCCCGCCATCGCGGCTCTCTGCTTGCCCGACAGCGGATCCGCCGCCCGCAGGCGGTAGAGGTAGATCCCGGTCCTCAGACCCGGGTTGGAGAACGTCGCGCGCTGCTTGCCCGCCGCCTGCAGCCCGAGCACGCGCCGCGCCACCAGGCGCCCCTGCACGTCGAAGACCTCGATCGTGACGTCGCTCGCCGCCGCCAGCGCGTACTGGATCGTGGTCAGCGCCCGGAAGGGATTCGGGTAGTTGCCGAGCAGCGTGTAGGGCTGCCCGCCGCCCGGCCCGGCCACGTCCGTGGTCAGGTAGAGCGTGGGATCCAGGTAGGCCCACACCGGGCAGCACTCGCGCTGCTGGTGCCAGAACCACCACTGGTGCGTGCCGTAGCTGTCGTGGACCCCCGACGGGCCGAACGAGTCGCCGTCCATCAGGCTGAGGCCGAGGAACAAGGCCCGGTCCCCGAGGCCGTGAGGATAGCCGAGCTTCGTCAGATCGATCGCCATCTCCATCGTGTAGCCGGAGTCCGGCTCGAAGCCGATCGTGTCCACGGTCGTGCCGCCCTTGAGCTGGCAGGCCACGCGCGCGCCCAGCAGGGTGTCCCGCAGGTACGGCAGGTAGTCGAGGGCCAGCCCGCTGCCCGTGGGCCCCACCAGGTAGGTGAGCCAGCGGGCCTCGAGATTGCGGTCACGATAGCGGACGCCGCGGTCGTTCAGGTTCACCTGCACACCGTCGTAGCGCGTGAACAGGGGAATGTACTGCACGTACTGGTCGCGCACGTCGAAGCCGAAGTAGAGCGTGTCCTCCTTGAAGAACCAGCGCACGGTGGCGTCGCCCGGGTCCTGGATGGTGGCCAGCGTGTCGTTCACCGACGGCTGCCACTGCCCGGAGCGCCACGGGCCCACGCCCGGATAGCTGGCGCGCAGCGCGTCGTCTCCCCAGCGGACGTCGAAGGACGGCGCCAGGCTCCACACGGGATCGTTCAGATGGCCGTCGATCACGGGAGCGGGCCAGTTGCCGGCGTTGGCCACGCGCACCTCGGGCGGGATCAGGGGCGCGGCCCCCGAGCCGACGTACACGTCCGGGCGGGCGTAGATGTGCACCTCGTCGTACCAGGCATCCAGCGACCACGGGCTCTGCCACCACGTCCGGTTCGAGGCGAAGCGCTTGACGTTGAGCGGCCAGTTCCAGTCGGCGTCCTTGATGCCCAGGTTCCACTCGACGATGTCGCCCCCGGCCTTCGTGACGTCGTAGCCCATGGGCGTCAGGTTGAACTTCATCTCGACCGTGTAGCCATGGTCCGTGTCGCTGTCGTCGTTGGACACGCCGTGCACGACGGTCACGGCGTCCCAGTTGTCGATCTGCTCGGGCGTGCGGGGCTTGCAGCTGTCCGGAGCCCACCAGCCGCGGAAGCAGGGGGACCGGCCGGGATCATGGGCGTGGAGCGTGTCCGTCGGGAACCACCAGGCGTAGAAGTACTCGCGCACCGGCGCCGGCCGCGTGATCACGCTGTGATCCTTCAGCCCGATCTGCAGGCCGTCGATCTTGTTGAAGTCCACGTCGCCGCCGACCGAGCTGTCGCGCAGCGACGCCGCCATGTAGAGGTAGTTCCCCACGGTCAGGAACTTGACGACGGCGTACGTGCTGTCCCGCGTGAGCCGGCCGCCCTCTTCCTGGTAGCCGCTGCCGGGGATGCCGTTGTCCACCCCGTAGCGGACGATGACGGATTCCGCCTGCGCCCAAGCGGGCTCGCTCAGAATGCCGTCGAGCGTGATCGGGGCCCCGTTCGTCGACCGGGCCCAGATGGCGTCGAGGCGCGGCGTCTGCGCCCGCGCTGGCGACGCGCAGGCGAGGACCACGCCCAAGAGCAATGCCGTGGTCAGTCCAGCTCTCATGTTGCGACCTCCTCGAGCTGCGGTGAATGGAGCAGCTGAAGCTGGGTGGACTCTCGCGGCCCGGCGCTCGCCCTGCCGGAAAGCCACCGCCGAGCGGCTGGCCCGCGGGGCTGCGGCGGCTCTGGTGGCCCGCCGCTCTACCCTCCCGCGTCGGCCGGCTTGGTCCGTCCGGCGGTGGCCCTCCGTCTTCCCTGGCTGGGCCTTTTCCCTTATGAAAACGGTTACATGAGTATCCTGGTTTCGTCAAGTCAGGAATGGACAGCCCTTCCTGAAAACGGGCTGAATCTGTTACACGGCGCTCCCTTCGGCCTGCGACCGGGCTCGAGCGTACGGGCCCACTCCGCGCCTCGCGACCTGCCTCGCCGCTGTGCTCCCGCCTCCCGGGTCCCGATCGGGCCCGGCGGAATGCGGCCCGGAACGCAACAAGGCCTCGGGTGGCAGTGCACCCGGGGCCAGGGATCGCTGCGCGAGTCTCTAGGAACAGCGGGGCGATTCTACTCCACGCACGCGGGGAAGAGCGAGCGTCTTGCCGCTCCCGCCACGCCGGGCGCGCGCGCTTCGCGATCGGCTGGCGGCTCGCACTACCCCTTCGCCGCCTCGCGTCTGAGGACCGCCCAGGCTCGGGCCACGTCGGCTTCGGTCGTGCGCGCGTTCCCCACCGCGAGCCGGAGGACCGTGCGGCCGCGGAGCTTCGTTCCCGAGAGGAAGATCTCGCCCGTGCGGTTCACGCGCTCGAGGCGCGCGGCGTTCTCCGCGTCCGTCGCCAGGCGCCGGAAGCACACGACCGAGAAGGGACGCGGGACGGGCGAGTCGGCGTGCTCGACGCCCGCGAAGGCCCAGCGGTGCTCGGGGCACACCATCGCCGCCCCGGCGTACGCGCCAGAAGCGCGGCGAAGGGCTCGCCGGACTCGGGCGGCGAGGCCGGCAGGCGCGCTCGGATCTCGCCCGGCTCCACCTGCGCCAGCACGGGCAGCTCTCCCACCCGCTCGAGATAGCGCGCGACCCACTCGAGCGCGGCCGGACCGTCGTCGCGGATGCTCACGCCCTTCCTTCCTCCCCGGTCTCGCGGCACTCCCAGCGCATCCCAAGGCTGGCACGGCGACGGAAGCCGGCGCAAGCGCGTCGGCCGGGGTCTCGTCTGGCGCGCGAGCGGACCCGGCGGTAGGCTGTCGCCGCCATCGAGACAGCTTGCCTCGAGTCCCTCACGAGCCCCGCGGTCCGGCCACACCTGGAGGAGAGGTCATGGGCAGCACGATCCGGCGGTTGAGCTACTACTACGCGACGGTCCCCGATCAACCCGGTCAGGCCTACGATCTGCTCTCCCAGCTCGCGAGCCTGGGCGTGAACCTGCTCGCCTTCACCGCCGTTCCCACGGGACCGGAGAGCACGCAGCTCACGCTCTTCCCGGAGGACGCGCACCGCCTCGTGAGCGCGGCCCAGAACGCCAGGCTCGCCCTGGACGGGCCGCACCACGCGCTGCTCGTGCAGGGCGACGACGAGATGGGAGCCCTGGCCAAGGTGCACGCCAAGCTGGCCGAGGTCCAGGTGAACGTCTACGCCTCGACCGCCGTCACCGACGGGCGTGGTCACTACGGCTACCTCATCTACGTGCGCCCCGAGGAGTACGACCGCGCGGCCAAGGCGCTGGAGGTGTGAGCGCCGTTCCCGCAGGCGAACGCGGGGGCGCGCGACCCGGGACGCGCGCGCTCCCCTTCACGATCCCGGTCCCGAGCGAGTGCCACGCATGACCACGTACCTCGAACGCCGCCGCCAGCGCGTCGCGTCCGCCTGGGACCTCCAGGACCAGCTCGTTCTCGTGGGCGCGGGGCAGCCGATCCCGATCCCGGGCGGAGCCGATCAGACCTATCCGTATCTCTCCCATACCGACTACGTCTTCCTCGCCGACCGCGAGTGCGTGGGCGGCGTCGTGGCCTTCGATCCCCGGGAGGGCTGGGTCGACTTCGTCCCCGAGGTGACCGAGGACGAGCGCGTCTGGGAAGGGCGCACGGACGCCGAGGGCACCCCGCTCTCCCGCCTCCCGGCCTGGCTGGCGGCGCGGCGCGGCCGCAAGATCGCCATGCTGGGCACGCCTCTTCCCGACGTGCCGGCGGACGCGGCGCTCACGGCGGCGAGCGGCGAGCGGCTCCTGCAGGCGCGGCGGCCCAAGGACGACGTGGAGCTCGAGCGCATGCGGCGCGCCACGGCGGCGACGGCCCGGGGATTCGCGGCCCTCCAGCGGCTGATCGCGCCGGGGGTGACCGAGCGGGCGCTGCAGGTCGAGCTGGAGGCCGAGTTCCTGCGCGGCGGCGGCGACCGGCTGGCGTTCACCACGATCGTCGGCGTGGGCGCCAATTCCGGGGTGCTGCACTTCACCCCGGGCGAGCGCGTGGCGCGGGACGGCGACAACGTGCTGATCGACGCGGGCGCGGACGTCGGCCGCTACGTGAGCGACGTGACCCGCACGTACCGCGCTGGCGGGCGCGACGGCTTCTTCCGCGACCTCTACCAGGTCGTGCTCGGCGCGCAGGTGCGCGGCATCGCCGGCTGCCGCCCGGGCCGAGAGTGGCGGGACGTGCACCTGGCCGTGGCCCGCGACCTGGCCGAGGGGCTGGTGGCCCTCGGCATCCTGCGCGGCTCGCCCGACTCACTGGTCGAGCAGGACGCGCACGCGCTCTTCTTCCCGCACGGCCTCGGGCACCTGGTGGGCCTGGGTGTGCGCGACGCGAGCGGCTACCTGCCCGGCCGCAAGCGCAGCGAGCGCTTCGGCCTCAGCTTCCTGCGCTGCGACTTCCCGCTCGAGGCGGGCTTCGTGATCACGGTGGAGCCGGGGCTCTACTTCGTCCCGGCGCTGCTCCATGACCCGGCGCGGCGGACGCGCTACCGCGATGCGGTGAACTGGACGAAGGTGGATTCGCTGCTCGGCTTCGGCGGCATCCGCATCGAGGACGACGTGCTCGTCACCTCCGGCGAGCCCGAGGTCCTCACGGCCGCGATCCCCAAGGAGCTGTAGCCCGGTCTGGCGCACAGGCCCCGCCCGGGGGCGGGGCCTGCCGGCGATTCCGCCGGCTCACTCCCTGCGCAGCGAGCCGATCAGCTCGTCGAAGCTCGACGCGGCCATCGCCACCGTCTTCTCGGGGCCGGTGAGCTTGAAGAACACGGACCCCTGCGGCCCGCCCACGATCGCCCCGAGCAGGCGCCAGCCCGTCTTGCTCCCCTGCGACTGCATCATCGGTCCGCCGGGCGCCGTGTACGTGCCGCTCACCTGGAGCAGGCTCACCTCGAGACCGCTCACCCGCCGGCTCGAGCGCCGCGACGCGGTCGCGGGCTGGAACTGCTGGGTCCAGCGCTGGAAGTTGGCGTCCACGTCACCGCCTTGGTGGGGGCCGAAATAGTAGACGGCGCACTCGGCGCCCCCCGAGTCGCCGCGCACGGGCGCGATCGCGTAGGTCGCCACGCGCATGGGCCGGTCGGGCTGGACGATCCAGCGCGCGGGCAGACGCCAGCGCAAGCCGGCGGCCGCCGTGGGTGAGCCTCCCGTCTGCGCCTGGATCGAAGGGGACGCGGGGGTCCCGGCGCGCGGCGAGCCCGAGGTGTCGAGGCCGGCGCCCATGGAGCCGTGAGCGCTGGCGATGCCCGACGAGCCGCTCGACCGCTCGGGCTCCGTCTTCCGGCCGGCGCAGCCGGCGAGGACGTAGATCGCGAGTCCGACGAGCGCGGCCGGAACCAGGATCCGCTTCATCCGAGGCCCTCCCATGCGGCGAAGACGAGAAGCGTGCGGGAAACGGCAGGCATCGTACATCCGCCCTCGAGGGCGCGCGAGCCGGCGCGGACCGGCCCTCGCGCGCCCACGCGGTGCGCACGGGCGCGGCCCGCTCGCTTTCTCGGCCCGGGCAAATCGCCGATAATCCGCGGGTGACACCCCGCCGCCCGCACAGGGTCTCGCTTCGCCGCCTCGCCGGCGTCGAGCCCGCGCGCGGCCCGCTTCCCTCCCGGGAGCTCGCGCCCGCGCACGCGGGCGACTTCGGCTGGGCGAGGCGGTGCGACCATCCCTGCCTCTGGCCGGCGCTGCGCGATTCGCTGCTGAGGTGAGGCGTGGACCCGCGTCGGCTCTCGCTGCCCGTGCTGGCCCTCGGCATCCTGGCCGTCTCGACCGCCTCCATCTTCGTCCGCTTCGCCCAGCACGACGCCCCCTCGCTCACGATCGCCGCCGGCCGGCTCGCGCTCGCCACCGTGGCGCTCGCGCCGCTGGCGCTCACCCGCGACCGCCCCGCGCTCGCCCGGCTGCGCGCTCGCGACCTGTTGCTGGCGCTGGCGGCCGGCCTCTTTCTCGCCCTTCACTTCGCCCTGTGGATCGCCTCGCTCGAGCGCACGACGGTGGCCAGCTCGGTGGTGCTGGTCACGACCACGCCTCTCTGGGTGGCGCTGCTGGCTCCGGTCGTCCTGCGCGAGCCCCTGACGCGCGCGGCCGCGATCGGCATCCTGATCGCCCTGGCGGGCGGCGTCATCGTCGGCACGGGCGGCGGCCGGGCGGCGAGCGGCCTCGCTCACGGCCGGGGCGGCGCCTGGCTGGGCGACCTCCTCGCGCTCTCGGGCGCGTGGATGATGACCGGCTACCTGCTCGTGGGGCGCCGCCTGCGCGGAGCCCTCACGCTCGTGCCCTACGTCTTCGTGGTGTACGGCATGGCGGCCCTGGTGCTCCTCCTCCTCATGGCCCTCTCCGGCCTGAGCTTCTCCAGCCTCCCGCCCCGAGTCTGGGTGTGGCTCGTCCTGCTCGCGCTCGTGCCCCAGCTCCTCGGTCACTCCAGCTTCAACTGGGCGCTGCGCTATCTGCCCGCCTCCTTCGTGGCGATCGTTCTGCTGGGTGAGCCCGTGGGCTCCACGGCGCTGGCCTGGGTCGTGCTGCGCGAGATCCCGAGCGCGCTCGAGCTGGCCGGCGCCCTCCTCATCCTCGCGGGGATCGTCGTGGCCGCGCGGGCCGCTCCTCGGCTCGCGCCCCCGAGCGCCGGCGGCTGGTGAGCCTCCGCGGGGGAAGCCGCGAGGAGCCAGCCGCCCGCCCTGCGCTACGCGGCGCGGTTGCCGGCCAGGAACGGGGCGCCCTCGTCGAGCCACTCCAGGGCCTCGACGTAGAGGTCCGGCACGCTCCCCTCGTCCACGGCCAGCCGCGCCGCCAGCGCCGAGACGGCCGCCCAGTCCGACTCGCCGAGCAGCATCAGGGCGTGGTGGATCGAGGAGACCGGACCTCGCCAGCCGAAGAAGGCCGAGTTGAGGTAGCGCATGAGCTTGCAGGAGAGGCCGACCTCACGCTCGATGATCTCGGCGATGGCGGCGAAGTCCAGGCCGGGCTTGTGGATCTCGCGCAGCAGCTCGATCCGGTGCAGGCGCGAGGCGGGGATGTCGCGCCCGGGCACCACCGTCGGCCGCTCGAAGAAGAAGCCCTGGAAGAGGCCGAACCCCAGCCCATGGGCGTCGCGATAGACCTTCTGCGACTCCACCTTCTCGGCCAGCAGGAGCGGCCCGCCGGCCCGGACCCGGCGAGCCAGCGCGGCGCGGAACGGCGCCCGGGTGGGCAGCATGTCCACCTTGACGATGTCCACGCGCTCGAGCCACGAGTCCCGGCGCGAGCCGCTTTGAAGTCGTCGAGGGCCAGCCTGTAGCCCCTGTCGTGCAGACGCTGGCAGGCCGAGAGCACCTCCCGGCCCGGCTCCACGTCCTCGGTGATCTCGGCCACCGTCGTGGCCGGGGGCAGGACCTCGATCAGATTGCGCACGAGCACGTCGCGGGTGATGTTGATGAAGGCAGGTCGGCCGCGCGCGATCGCGTCGAGGCGGGGAAGGAACAGGCTGTCCGCGATCACGCGCGACGAGGCATGGTCGCGGTCCGCGCAGTCGAAGTACTCCTTGAACCCAGTGCGAAAGAGAAGCTCGTAGGCGTAGACGCCGAGCTCACGGTCCAGGATCGGTTGCCGGGCGATGAACGTGTCCACCGAGGTCCTTCCCCTCTTCGAGGACGAGAGCCTGTTCGCAGGGGAGCGCGATCCGGGACCACCCCGCCTGCCGGGCACGTCGGAGCCGGAGGATCCCCGGCCGACCCGACCTCGTCTCAAGGTAGTGTCGGCTGGAGCGGAGCGAACTCGATGGGGCCTCGCCCCGGAGAGGCGATGTGCACGGCCTTGACGATCAACTCGAAGCGAATACGCCAGCTTCCTGGCCGGCAGTGAGTTCTGTGGACGCCTTCCCGGGTGCCTCCTCTCGGGCCACGGGCCCGTGCCTGCTTCGCCCTGGAGCCTGAATGAGCCTGTCTTCGCCGCGCTGGCTGGTCCGCAGCGGCCGCCTCGTCGCCGGCCTCGGCCTCGGTCTCGTCGCCCTGGCCCTGGCGGGCGCGATCTGGGAGGCAATCGCGGAGCGGCTCGACCGGCGGGCGATTCCCTTCGTGGGTCGCCTCGTGGACGCGGGAGGACACCGGCTCCACGTGGTGGTGAGCGGCGTCGGGCAACGCGGCCCGGTCGTGATCCTGGAGTCGGGCATCGGCGGCGCCACCTCCGCGAGCTGGGGCTGGGTGGAGCCGGCGGTGGCCGTGTTCGCCCCCGTCGTGGCCTACGATCGCGCGGGGCTGGGCTGGAGCGATCCCGGTCCCCTGCCCCGCGACACTCGCCGCCTGGCGACGGAGCTGCACGCGGCGCTGGCGAGCGCGGGCCTCTCCGGACCGTACGTGTACGTCGGCCATTCGTACGGAGGGCTGATCGCGCGCATGTTCACGCACCTCTATCCCGCGGAGGTCGCCGGGCTCGTGCTCGTGGAGTCCTCGCACCCCGCCCAGTTCGGCGGCCCTCGGCGACGCGGGCCGCGCTGGCTGGGCCCGCTCGCCGCGTCGCTGCCCGCGGCGCCGTTCCTCGCGCGGATCGGCGTGATGCGGGCGGCGCTCCTCTTCCTCCCCACGGACATCGACCAGCTCCCGCCGCGCGATCGCGCCGAGCAGAGGGCTTTCATGTCCTCGGCCCCGCAGTGGCGGGGCATCGTGGCCGAGCTGCGGGCGTGGGCGCCGCTCACGAATCGAGAGGTGGGCCGGCTCGACGGGCTGGGCTCGCGCCCGGTCGTGGTCCTGACCGCCGGACGGAGCGCGCGGCGCTGGGGAGCCTGGGCGCGCTTCCAGGGGCGGAATGCGGCGCTCTCCACGGACGGCGTGCAGCGCGTCGTGGTCGGGGCGAGCCACGGCTCGATCGTCGCCGATCCCCGCTACGCCAAGGAGGTCGTCGCGGCCGTCCGGGACGTGGTCGAGGCCGTGCGCACGCGCCGTCCCCTCGCGGGCGACCGGCCGCGCTGAGCGCGCCCCCCCGCGGGCTCAGAGGTGCAGCCAGTAGCCCGGCCCCACGCGCAGCGTATGGAGCCACCCGCGGGGCAGCGCCGCGAGGAGGAGCGCCGCCAGCAACGCGTGCGAGAGCGCCAGCGCGTAGAGGTTCGGCTCACGCTCGTAGAGCCGGCACCACACGTAGCCCGCGAGCGCGGTGCTCACGAGGAGCGCCGGGTTGGGGAAGTGGACGGCGCCGAAGAGAAGCGCGGCGACGAGCGCCGCCGCGCGCGCGGAGCCGAGGCCCGCCCGCAGCCGGCGATAGGCGAACCCCTGGAGCGTATACTGCTGCGCCAGCCCCCAGAAGGGATAGCCCGCGAGGGCCAGCGCGATCCCGGGTCGCAGGTGAAGCCCGTTCCGCGAGAGCGCGCTGAGGACGAGCACGACCACGGCCAGGGAGGCGGTGGCCAGCCCGGCCTCCCGGGCCGCGCGGGCGAGGTTGTCCCGGCGGAAGCCCAGATCCCGGAGCCCGTCTCCGTGCAGCCGGCTCGAGCCCACCGGGAGCAGAGCGAGGAGCGCCAGCGCCGCGACGACGACCGGCGCCGGCGCGCGCGGAGCCACGAGCCACTCGAACATGAGCACGAGCGCCACGAACCCCACGGGCTCGAGCGCAGCCCAGGCACCGGGGTCGCGCGCGCCTCGCGAGGCCGCCATCGCCCTGGCGCTCGCCGCGTCGGGGCTCGGCGCCTTCGCGCTCTTCGCCCGGCGAAGCGGCGCCGGAGCCGCGGCCGCGGCGGCCGCTGGCGCCGCCTTCGCGCTCTTCTTCATCCCCTGCGTCCTGCTCTCGGTTCGCCCCTGGCGCGCCGGCCTGCGCGCCTGGCTGGCGCCTGCGCCCCGGCTGCGCTCGGGGGGGCTGTGGATCCTAGCGCTGCTCGCCTACGCGGGCTACGCGGCGGCGTGCCACGCGCTCGTGCCCGCGGAGCTGCTCCGGCTCGCCGTCTACGGCATCGCCGTGATCGTCGTCGGCGGGGGGCTGCGCCCCGCGTCCGCCGTCCCCCTCGCGGATCCGAGCCGGCCAGGCCCGCCCGCGTTTCCCGCCCGGCTCCCCTTCCTCGCCGCGCTGCTCGTCTTCTGGCTGCCCGCGGAGTTCCGGCTCGTGGGCGGCCTGCGCCTTCCCGCCGGCGCCGCGCAGGCCTTCGACGCCACGCACCTCGCGCTCTTCGCTCTCGGCTTGCTGGTCTTCGTGGTCCAGGCGCACGTGCCCCGGGTGGGCTACACCTTCGCCTTGAGCCGCCGGGACCTCGCTCACGCCGCGGTCGGCCTCGCGGCCTTCGCCGCGCTGGCCATCCCTCTCGGCCTCGCCAGCGGCTTCATCCGCCCGGGCGGGCCGCACCTGGGCCCGCTCGAGCGGGCGGTGAGCGCGCTGGCGATCTACCTGGGCGTCGCCTGCCCGGAGGAGGTGCTCTTCCGCGGCCTGATCCAGAACTTCCTCGAGCGCTCCTGGCCGGGCCGCGGCGGGCGGGCGGCCGCCCTGGCTCTCGCCTCGCTCGTCTTCGGCGCGGCGCATCTGGACGAGCCGCCGCGACCCGACCTGCGTTACGCCCTGCTCGCCACGCTGGCGGGGCTCGCGTACGGATGGGTGTGGATGCGCACGCGCCGGGCGACCGCCTCGGCGCTCACCCATGCCGCGGTGGACTTCCTCTGGATGCACCTGTTCGGCGGCGTCAGGACGGCTTGATCGCGTCGAGCTTCCGCTTGAGCGACGCGAGGGTGCTCTCGGACTGCTGGCCGGGCGGCAGCGAGGTCGCGAGCGCGATCGCCTCCTCGAGCGTCTTGCGCGCCGCCGGCGCGTCGCCCTTCCCCGCGTAGATGTCGGCGCGGGTCGCGAGGAGCGCGAGCTTGCGCGGGCCGTACGCGCGGGCCAGCGCGCGATCCGACGCCGCCAGCGCGTCGTCCCAGCGCTTCAGCGCCAGGTACGTCACCGCCAGGCGCGCCGGCGGGTTGTAGTCGTCGGGCAGGTCGCGCTCGGAGGCCTGCAACATGGGGATCGCCTTCTCCGGAGTTCCCAGCTCCAGATAGGCGGAGAGCCGGTGCGAATCGAAGACCGTGCGCTGCTCGGGCGTGCGAGCCGCGGCCGCCTGGCGCTCGAGGAATGCCGCCCAGGCCAACGCCAGCGCGTGGGCGCCGCCCAGGTCCACCACGTCCTTGCGCGCGCTGATGAGATCGATGTAGAGGCCGGAGCGGTCGTCGGCCGCGATCGCCAGGGTGCTGTCGGCGAGGACGGCGCGCGCGTCGGCCTCCATGGCCCCGATCAGCTCCCGGCGCTGCGGGTGGGACCGCGGCAGTCCGAGCGCCGCCTCCAGCCCGCTCGCGGCCACGCTGGCGGCCGAGGGTGTGCTCGCCAGCCGCGGGAACGCGTCGCGCGCCAGCCGCGCCGCCGCCTCGTTGCTCTCGGCGCTCGAGAGCGCGAACAGCGCCGCGTCCACCGCGCGAGCGTACGGCGGCCAACCGGCGGGCGCGGCCGCCAGCGCCTGGCGATAGGCGGTCGCCGCGCCGGCGTAGTCGCCGGCGCCGTTGGCGCTGTCGGCCCGGGCCAGCGCGGCGTCCGCGAGCCCCGTGCCCCGGCGGCCGCTCACCGCGGCGGAGCCGTCATCCAGCAGGCGATCCAGCTGGGCGACGGTGAAGGCACCCGTCCAGCGCAAGGGCACCTTCTCGTCCGCCGGGTCCAGGACGAAATAAGTGGGCAGGGCCGCCACCCCCAGCTTCTTCTTCAGGGCCGCGTTCTTCGCCTTCTCCGTGTCCAGCTCGAGCCAGACGAACCGTCCGGCGTGCCGCGTGAGGGTCGAGTCCGTGAAGACGTAGGCCCTCATCGACCGGCAGGTGTGTCACCAGGGCGCCCAGGCTTCGATGAAGAGCGGCACCTGGCGCGCCCGCGCCTCGGCGAGCGCCTTGGTGTAATCGTCGGAGAGGAAGGGAAGGACCATCCGCAGGGAGGCGGAGGGTGCCGGGACCGCGGCCGCCGGCGAAGGGGCGGCCGCCAGGCCGCCGGCGAGCGCGAGCAACCAGACCGCGAGCAGGTGAGAGCGCATGCGGGAAAGCCTACCAGACGGGCGCGGTCGCGCGCCAAGCGAGCGAGCGGCACCCCGCCCCGCGGGCGCGCAGCCTCCACGGCCGGGTCCGGCGGCGCCGGGCGCGCCGCTTCCGTCAGTGCAATCCCCTCACGACGAAGAGATTCGAGAGCCAGCGGCGGTAGCGGTAGACGTAGGACTTCCCGTCGGGGGTGAGGAGCAGGTTCCCGTAGAGCACGCCCGAGGGATCGGGCGGCGTGATGGTGGTCCACGGCGAGCGACGACCCGTGTCCAGGTCCAGCCGCTCGACGTGCGCCGGGAAGCTGCCGTTCCAGACGAAGACCGACCCACCCGAGGCCTCCCACTGCAAGGGGATGTCGTCGTCGCGCAGGGCGGGCACCCTGCGCGGCTCGCCGCCCGCGAGCGGCCACAGGGCGAAGCCCGCGGCGTCGCGGGCCAGCACCTCGCTCCCGTCGGGCGAGAGGAGGGCGTCGCTCGTGTTCTCGGGGGTCACCGGCCGGGCCGAGCCCTTGGCGACGCGGAAGAGATAGGAGCGGGTCCCGCTCTTCGCCGTCCGCCCGGTGAAGAGGAAGGCCGAGCCGTCGCGGGTCCAGGTGATGGGCGTGCCGATGTTGACCGTCGGGGCGATGCCGCCGAGGTCGAAGCTCCTCGACGCCTCGGTGCCCGTCGAGAGCAGCTCCAGTCGGCTCGGGGCCGAGGCGAAGGTGGTGACCACCCACTTCCCGTCGGGAGAGATCGCGCGCGCCGCGCCCTCGCCCACGTGCTCCGCGGGCGAGCCGTCCGCACGGATGATCCACACCGAGTAGTCGAAGCCGCTGCCCGCGCCGGCGTAGGTGACCGCCAGCGTGCGACCGTCAGCCGACAGGCCGCCGGTGGAGGACTGGGCGTAGAAGTCCACGAGCCGGTCGCTCTCCTGCCCGGGGAAGCGCCCGGCGATCTCGCCCGTGCTCTGGTTCGCGGAGAGCAGGGCGACGCCGCGTGGGCTGACGTCCTGGATGACGAGGTCCACGGGCGCCGAGAGCACGACTCGGGTCCGGCGCGAGCCGGAGGTGGCGTAGAGCGTGAAATAGGCGTCGCTGTCGGCCGTGGCGGTGAACCACAGCTCGCGGCCCCCGCCCGCCCAGGCGAGGCCCTGGAAGCTCGAGTACTCGTCCGTGAGCCGCGCCGGCCGGCCGCCGCCGAGGTCCACGACCATGAGGTAGCCGCGATCGTCGCCGAACAGCGGATGCTCGATGAAGGCGAGGCGCTGGCCGTTCGGGCTGAAGCGCGGCGTCCCGATCCAGCCCAGGGTCCGGTAGAGGGGCGTTCCCGGCGGGCACTCCAGCTGATCCATGCCCCCGACCCGATGCACGACCGCGGTCTTCCCCCCATCGGGGGAGAGATCCGCGGCGCTGGCCCCGTCCAGGATGTCCCGCTGCCCACCCCCCGAGAACGAGGCCCGGGCAAGCGTTCCCACGGCCATCCAGCTCTGGAGATTCCGTCGCCCCGAGAGGAGGAGCATGTCGCCCGTCCGGGAGATGGACTGAATGTCTCCGGAGGGCAGCTCGAGCGAGCGGGACTCGAAGCCGTCGGTGCGGGTGGAGAACAGCTCGAGCGGGTGGCCGACCCAGGCGGCGCCGTACACCACGGTCTGACCGTCGGGCGAGAAGCGCGCCGAGACCACGCTGCCCCGCTCGGAGGTCAGCTGGCGATAGAAGAGGGGCCGGGACCGGCGGGCCGCGCCGGCGAGGAGCGCCCCGGCCACGAGCAGGACGAGAACCGCGACGCCGCCCGCGAGCAGCAGGCGGGAGCCGCGCCGCGGCTTCGCCGCGGCCACGGCCGCAGCCTGCGAGGTGCTGGAGCCGAGGGCCATCTCCAGGGCGAAGGCCAGGTCGTGCGCCGAGCGGAAGCGCTCTCCGGGGGCCTTCTCCAGGCAGCCCCGCACGACGCGGTCCAGGGCCGGGGGAACCTTCGTGTCGGCGGGTGGGGGCGGCGGATCCTCGCGCAGGATCGCCGTCATGGTCTCGGCAGCCGTGTCACGCTGGAAGGCCCGGCGGCCGTAGAGCATCTCGTAGAGAAGCGCCCCGAGGGAGAAGATGTCCGCGCGGGCGTCGGCCGTCTCGCCCCGCACCTGCTCGGGCGCCATGTAGCCGACCGTGCCCAGGACCGCCCCCGGGCGGGTGGCGCCCGCGAGCGTCGGCGTCTGCGTGTCGCCGTCGCTCTGGTAGGGATCCAGCCGGGCCAGGCCGAAGTCGAGGATCTTGACCCGCCCGTCCGGGGTGACGAGCACGTTCTCGGGCTTGAGGTCGCGATGGACGATGCCTCTCTCGTGCGCCCCCGCGAGCCCGTGCGCGATCTGGATCGCGTAGTCGACCGCCTTGCGCGGGGAGAGCGGGCCGCCGGCCAGCCGCTCGCGCAGGGTCGTGCCCTCGAGCAGCTCCATCACCGCGTAGATCGCCCCGTCGTCCGCGCCGAAGTCGTGCAGGGCGAGGACGTTCGGGTGCGAGAGCGCCGCGATCGCCTTGGCCTCGCGCTCGAAGCGCGAGCGTCGCGCGGGATCGTGCGCGAACTCGTCGGGTAACACCTTGATCGCCACGTCCCGCCCGAGCCGGGAGTCGCGCGCGCGCCACACCTCGCCCATGCCGCCCGCGCCGAGCGGACCGAGAATCTCGTAGGGACCGAGCCGCCTGCCAGGAACGAGCGTCATCGCTGCCTCAGCTCCGCCGGCCAGTTCAGAACCACTTGGACCGAGGTCCCCTCCTTGCTGCTCTCTTCGCGCAGTACCAGGAAGCGCTGCGCGTCGGGGGTGGCCACGATCGCGTTGCAGTCGGCCGGGACGCGGAAGAGCGCTCGCGGGGTCCCGGCGTGGAAGCCGCCAGCCGTCTCGATCGGCACGGACATCATGGTGACGCCGTCCCCGGCCAGGTAGAGAAGCTCCCGGCCGTCCTTCCGCCAGAAGGGCTGGCCCGAGCCCGAGCGCGGCGAGGTCCCCGCGCCGTCGGTGGAGATCCTCAGCTTGGCGTCCGGCACGGGGAAGGACTGCACGTACAGCTCCGTGCGCCCCGACTCGTTCGAGCGGAAGGCCAGCCAGCGACAGTCGGGCGACAGGCTCGGGTCCTCCTCGTGATAGGGGCTGTGGAGCAGCGGATAGGGCCTGCGCCCGCCCTCCAGGGGCAGGACCCAGACGTCCTCGCCGGTCTGCGGATCCAGGCGGCGCAGGAAGATCTCGCGGCCGTCGGCGGACCAGCAGGCGGGATCGTTGAAGGGGCCGTCGAGGCGGACGAGCGGGGTCACGTCGCCGGCGCCGCTCGCCAGCCGCGTGAAGATCACGCGGTCGCCACCGACCAGGGACGAGAAGGCGATCGTGCGGCCGTCCGGCGACCAGACCGGGCTCTCGGCGTAGAGGCGATCGGTCGTCAGCTTGCTCGCCACGCCGCTCCCGAGATCCACGACCCAGAGGTCCTTGATGGTCTCCGGCGAGGTGCGCCCGATGGCCACGTGGCGCGCGTCCGGAGAGAGCACGGGCGTGTCGTACTCGGCCGCCGGCGTGGGCAAGGTCTCGAGCACGCGGCCTTCCCGGTCCATCCAGGCGAGCCGGGAGCGGCGCGGGGCGCGATGGCGCTGGACCAGGACGCCGTTGGCGGAGACGGACGCGTCGGGCGCCCCCGAGTAGAGGCTCAGGCCGCGAGGAGCGGGCCCCAGGGCGAAGGGCTCGCCCGTCAGCCGGCGGCCTCCCTCGTCCAGGCGCTGGGCGAGCAACGCTTCGTTGCGCGAGAAGATGAGGTAGCCGGGCGCGGCGTAGATCGCCGCGCCGTCCGCGCTCACCAGGGAATCCGCCGTCCACGAGTCGAGGGAGCCGAGGCGCGTCACGAGCCTGATCCCCGGGGCCAGCGCCACGTACAGGAAGCGCCGGCCGTCCGGCAGGAACGAGGGGAAGCGATGCGCCTCTTCGCCGCGCTTCGCGTCCAGCCGCGTCACCGGCACGGGCTGCCCGCCGTCCTCGGACACCTTCTCCAGCGGGCCCGCCGAGGCCGGCGCGAAGACGATCGTCTTCCGGCGCCCCCACGTCCCGCCGCGGCCGTCGGGCGCGTCGCAGAGGATCTCCACGTTGCGCCCCGCCACGTCCACCTTCTTGAGCTTCCCCTCGGCGAAGAAGCCGATCCAGCGGCTGTCGGGCGACCAGAACGGCAGGGTGGCGGCTTCCGTGCCCGGCAGGGGCCGCGCCTGGGGCGAAGCCAACTCCCGCACCCAGAGCTGCGACGTGCCGCTGGCATCCGTGGCCACGAAGGCGACCGACCCGCCGTCCGTGGAAATCGCCGTGTGCATCATCTCGTCGTCGATGATGGCGTCCTCGGGGGGCAGGACCGACACATGCGCGCTCCGCGGCGCGGCGGGGCGGCTCCACAGCCGCGGCGCGGCGGATCCCGCGGCGAGCAGGGCGAAGAGCCCCGCCAGCGCCCAGGCGTACCGCTCGCGGCTGCGGCGCCGCGCGGCCCTCGCCGCCGGCACCCCGGCCTGCGACCCGCCCTCGGCGATCCACTGGAGCTGGAGCTTCGCGTCGTGCGCGCTCTGCAGGCGGTCGGCCGGGTCCTTCGCCAGGCAAGCGGTCACCACGCGCTCCAGGCCCGGCGGCGCCAGAGGCGCCAGCTCCGCGATGGGCCTCGGCTGGTCCCGCATGACCGCGCCCACGAGGCTCGCCTGCGTCGTGCCCTCGAAGGCCCGCTTCCCCGTCGCCGCCTCGTACAACACGCAGCCCAGAGCCCAGAGGTCGCTGCGAGCGTCCGCCTCGCGGCCCTCGAGCTGCTCGGGCGCCATGTACTGGAAGGTGCCGACGATCGCCCCGTCGCTCGTGAGCGCCCGCGCCTGGGTGGGCGTGCTCGTGTCGTTCCCGGCGGCGCCGAGGCCGGCCGGCCGCGCCAGGCCGAAGTCCAGGAGCTTCGCCCCCGACCTCGTGAGCATGATGTTGCCCGGCTTCAGATCGCGGTGCACGATCCCCGAGGCGTGCGCGCGCTCGAGCGCGTCCGCGATCTGGACGCCGAGCCGCACGACCTCCGCCGCGGGCAGGGGCCCGCGCTCGAGCCGCTGGGCCAGGGTCTCCCCCTCCACCAGCTCCATCACCAGGTAGCCGGTGCCGTTCTCCCGCCCGACGTCGAAGAGGACGCAGATGTGCGGGTGGTTGAGGCTGGAGATCGCCTTGGCCTCGCGCTCGAAGCGCGCGAGCCGAGCCGGATCGTGCGCGAACTCCTCGGGCAGCACCTTGATCGCCACGTCGCGCCCGAGCCGCGAGTCGCGCGCGCGGTAGACCTCGCCCATGCCCCCGGCTCCCAGCGGGGCGAGGACCTCGTAGGGGCCGAGGCGCCGGCCGGGTGCGAGGCTCATCTCTTCCGTGCCTCGGCGGTCCAGTCGAGGACCACGGTGAAGGTCTCGGCGGCGGGGCTCTCCACCGGAGCGACGAGCAGGAAGCGCTTGCCGTCGGCCGTCGGCACGTAGCGGTTGCGCGTCCCGGGGCCGGGCGGCAGGGCGTGCTCGAAGAGCTTGACCGGGATCCCGGCCTCGAACGTGGCCCCGGCGCTCACCGGCACGGCCATGAGCTCGTTGTCCGGCGTGAGGTAGTACAGCTCCTTGCCGTCCCCTCGCCAGCGCGGCTCGACTCCGCCATTCGTCGAGATCTGCCACTTGCCGCCGGGTCCGGGGAAGGGCTGGACGTACACCTCCATGTGCCCGGACTCGTTGGAGAAGTAGGCGAGCCACTTGCCGTCGGGAGACAGCACCGGGTCGCGCGTGGTGAATTGGGACTTGAGCAAGGGCTGCGCCCGATGGTCGCCGGACAGGGACAGCGCCCAGAGGTCCGCGTGCCCGGCGTCGAAGTTCATGAAGGTGAGCCAGCGTCCGTCTCGCGACCAGTCGCTGGGGCCCGAGCTCCCCAGGGAATGGTAGAGCGTGTCCACGCCGCCCGCGCCGCTGGCCAGCCGCTGCACCAGCGCGAAGGGGCCGCGAGCGTCCGAGGCGTAGGCGATGCGGCTGCCGTCGGGCGACCACGCGGGCCAGATCTCGTTGCCCGGATCGAAGGTGAGCTTGGAGGCGACGTCGCGCTTGAGGTCGCGCACCCAGATGTCGTCGTTCCCCGACTCGGGATCCGTGACGCTGTACGCCAGCCGCGTGCCGTCCGGCGAGAGAGCGGGGTCGTTGTAGGCGGCGTGCACGCCGACGGTGCTCAACGTCTTGCCCGTCCGGTCCACCCAGACCAGCTCGCGGTTGGCGGCCGCGACCCCGGGCATGAAGGCCAGGATGCCGGTGCGCGAGACGGAGAGGTTGGCCCGGTCGCCGGGGGCGCAGCGAACCCGCTCGGCCACGGGGAACGGCTCGCCGGTGAAGCGGAGGGCACGCGCGTCGAACGGGCGCGCCATCAGCGTCCCCTCGCTGGCGAAGAGCACGTAGCCCTCGGGCGCGTAGTCCACGCGGGTCTGGACCCGGCCCAGGTCCACCGTCTTCGGCGAGCCCAGGCTGCCGGCTTCGAGCCGGGTGTCCTCGCGGCTCTTCCCGAAGGCCAGGTACAGGAAGTGCCGGCCGTCGGGCAGGAAGCAGGGCCAGGCGTGATAGAGGTCGCCGCGCGCGCGGGCCAGGGTCGTCGCCGCGCTCGCCTCACCGCCCTCGGCCGAGACCTGCCGGATCGAGTCGCCCTGGGCGCCGTCGAAGACGATCACGCCCCGGCTGCCCCACGAGCCGTCGGCGCCCCCGCGCACGTCGCAGATGAGCTGCGGCGGTCCGCCGGCGACGGGGACCTTCTTGAGCTGATTGCCCATGAAGAACCCGAGGAAGCGGCTGTCCGGCGACCAGAAGGGGCGCCCGGCGCCTTCCGTCTCGGGGAGCGGGACCGCGGTGAGGGAGTTGAGCGGCCGCACCCAGATCATGATCTTCCCGGTCGAGTCGGCCGCCTGGAACGCCAGGGTGCGACCGTCGGGCGAGATGCGCGGCCACTCGATGGATTTGGCCCCGGCCACCGCGAGGCTGAAGCGCAGGGTGGAGGGCTCCACGGCCGGCCGCTCGAGGTCCACGATCCCAGTGGAGAGCGCGGCGATCCCCGCCACGCCGGCGATCGCCCAGGCCAGCGGCTCGCGGGGCCGCCGTCGCGGCGCGACCACCGCCGGAGCGCCCGACTGCGAGGTCTGCCCGGCGATCCAGCGCAGCTCGTGCCCCACGTCCCGCGCCGTCTGCCAGCGCTCGTCGGGGTCCTTCGCCAAACAGCGGCTCACCACCCGGTCCAGCCCGGGCGGCTCGGGGGTGAGCGAGCTGACCGGGGCCGGCTCCTTGTTCATGATGGCGCCGATCAGGCTCGCCTGGCTCGCCCCCTCGAAGGCCTTCTTCCCCGTCGCCATCTCGTAGAGCACCGCGCCGAGCGCCCAGATGTCGGCGCGGGCGTCCACTTCCTTGCCCTCGAGCTGCTCCGGCGCCATGTACTGGAACGTGCCGACGATCGTGCCTTCCGTGGTGAGAGGTCGCGTGAGCGTCGGCGTGCTGGAGAGGTCCACCGAGGCCGCCGCGGACAGCGCCGCGCGCGCCAGCCCGAAGTCCAGCAGCTTCACCCCCGCCTTCGCGAGCATGATGTTGCCCGGCTTCAGGTCCCGATGGACGATGCCCGAGCGGTGCGCCCTGTCCAGGGCGTCCGCGATCTCGGCTCCCAGGCGAAGCACCTGCTCCGCCGGCAGCCGGCCGCGCTTGAGCCGCTCGGCGAGCGTCTCCCCCTCCACCAGCTCCATCACCAGGTAGTCCACGCCTTCGTCGTGGCCGACATCGTAGAGCGCGCAGATGTGCGGGTGGTTGAGGCTGGAGATCGTCTTGGCCTCGCGCTCGAAGCGCGCCCGCACCTCCGGGTGGGCCGAGAGGTGCTCGGGCAGCACCTTGACCGCCACCTCGCGCCCGAGCCGGGTGTCGCGCGCGCGGTAGACCTCGCCCATGCCCCCGGCACCGAGCGGAGCGAGGACCTCGTAGGGACCGAGGCGCCGGCCGATGCTCAGCGGCACGGGAGGCTCACCGGACCGCTCCGCCCGGGGCCACGGCCGCCTCGCTCTCGCTCACGCCGGCGGACGAGGCCCCGGTCACCGCGCTCCCACCGCGGCGAATGAGGAGCAGCGTGAGGTCGTCGCCCCGTGGCGTCTCGGCCTGGAACGTCTTCACCCGCTCGATCACCCGGCGCCGTGCCTCCGCCAGCGGCAGTCCGTAGGACTCGCGCAGCGCCGAGGCCAGGCGCTCCTCGTCGAAGAACTCGTCGCCGTGCTGCGCCTCCGGCAGGCCGTCGCTGTAGAGCGCCAGCAGCTCGCCGGGTGCGATCGTCGCCACGCCGGGCTCGTAGACCACGCCCGCGACCACCCCGAAGGGCGGACCCGTGCTCTCCAGGCGTCTCAGCCCGGAAGCGTCGATCACGCACGGCGGCGGGTGGCCCGCGTTCACGTATTCGAGGCGCCCGGTGCGCGGGTCGAGGCAGGCCACGACCCCCGTCACGAAGCGGCCCCGCTCCGCCTCGCGCTCGAGGAGCGCGCCCAGGCGTGTGGCCAGGACCCCGGGCTCGGGACAGGCCTCGTAGAGCACGCGCGCCGACGCGAGGAAGGAGGACATCAGGAGCGCCGCGCCCATCCCCTTCCCGACCACGTCTCCGGCGACGAAGAGGAGCTTGCCGTCGGGGCGGAGGTGGAAGTCGTAGAGGTCGCCACCCACCTCGTAGCAGCTCTCGAGGAAGTCGTCGATCTCCCAGCCGTCGAGCACCGGCGGCTCCGGGGGGAGTAGCCCGCGCTGGATGCGCGCCGCCGTGGCCAGCTCCTGCGCCATGCGGGCGCGAGCCTGCTCCGCCTCGAGCAGCCGCGCGTTCGTGATCTTCACCGCCGCCATGTTGGCGAGCAGGGTGAGCACCTCCAGGTGCTCCTGCCCGAAGGTCACGTCGAAGTCGCGAGTGTCGGCGTAGAGCAGTCCCAGCACGCGCTCGTTGTCGAAGAGCGGCACCGCCATGGCCGAGTGGATCGCGGCCGCGATGATGCTCTGCCGCGCCTGGAAGCGGGGATCGTGCCGGGCGTCGCTGATCACGACCGAGGTGCACTCGTCGAGCACCGTGGAGAGGATGGCTCGCGAGAGCGCCAGCGGCTCGCGGGCGCTCCCGCCCCGGCTGCGCGCCGCGATCTGCACGGGCTCGGCCCCCGGCGCGTCGCGCAGGAGGACGACGAGCCGCGAGGCGGGCACGGCCCGCTCGACCAGCTCGAGGATCTTCTCGCAGGTCTCCGCCAGGGGGCGAGGGAGGACCAGCACGCGCCCCGCCTCGGCGAGCACGTGCACCATCCGCGCCGCGGCCTCCCCCGAGGGCGCCGAGCGGCCCAGGAAGTCCTGGGCCGCGAGCTTCACGGTCGAGCCCAGCCCCGGCGAGGGGCTGAACTGCGTCGCCGCCTCCACGCGCTCGGCGGCGACGCGCAGGAGCACGCTGCCCACCTCGACCAGATCCCCCTCGGCGAGCGGGATCGGCTCGAGGGCGTCCACGCCGTTCACCCGCGTGCCGTTGCGGCTGCCCAGGTCGCGGATGACCCACCGCTCGTCGCGCCGGGTGATCTCGGCGTGCTCCTTCGACACGGTGGGATCGGGGATCTGCACGCCGCTACGCGAGGAGCGCCCGACGCTCAGGCTCGCCCCCTGGAGCGGCCAGACCGAGGAGCGGCCACCCACGCTGCCCGTCAGACAGAGCGACATCAGGCGGGGACGACCGGGGAAGGGGCGCGGCAGCCCATGACGCGACGCGGCCGGCAGCGAAGAGCCCGCATGTTCACCTCGCACCACTCAGGAGCGATGGCGGCGGCCTTGCGGTCCCGCCGCGACAGGGGGTGCCGATCGTCGGCCGGATCGGCATTGCACTTGGGATGCGCGAGCGGCGCCAGGAGTTCGTCAGTAGTGGCGCCGGGAGAGCGGGCCGAAGGAGAGACGCTTGTCACGGGCGGGTGAGGAGAGGGTGCGCCTCTCCTCGCCCGCCTTCGCGTCGCGGCTGGGCCTACTCGCCCGCCCCCTGCAGGTTGAACACCACGGCCGCGAGCGCGCCGCCCAGGAGCGGGCCGACGATGTAGAGCCAGAGGTTCGTCCACCCGCTCGCGCCCGCGAGCGAGGAGACGAGGATCGGCCCGAAGCCCACGGCGGGATTGAAGGCTCCGCCCGAGATGCCGCCGCCCGCGAAGGCGCCCACCGTGACGGTGAAGCCGATGGCGAGACCGAAGTAGGAGTTGCCCGCGGTCTTCTTCGCCGTGGCCACGTTCAGCACCACGAGACACAGGGCGAAGGTGAAGAGGAACTCGACGAGCAGGGCCTGGCCGGCGCTCGCCTGCGGGCCCGGCGCGCAGGCGAACGGTTTGCCCAGGGCGTACAAGGCGAGCAGGGCCGCGACGACCGCGCCGAGGAGCTGGGCGATCCAGTAGGGCACGAGCTGCCGTCCCGGCAGGGCACCCCGCAGCGTGGCGGCCAGGGAGACCGCCGGATTGAAGTGGCCTCCCGACACGTGCCCGCCCATGTACACCATGATCATAAGCGCCGCGCCGATCGCCAGCGGCGCGAGCGCGGGGGTGCTGGGCGCGGCGAGGCAGACCGTGAGCACGAGGAAGAACGTCCCGACGAACTCCGTGAGGTAGCTCTTCATGGATCGGCTCTCCTGCGGGGGAGGGGACACGGCTACGACCGACGATGCCGCGCATGATGCATCGGGAGCGAGGCCGAGGGAAGGCACGGCTGCGGCGCACGCCCCGGCCCCGGACGCCCCGAGCCAGGCGGGGTATCATGCGGCGGACGGGCCGCCGGTACTCGACGGGCCGGGAGCCTCGGAGGGAGCGAGCATGCGCGCGATGATCCTGGACAGGGCCCGCTCGCCGCTGCGCTGGGGCGAGCTGCCCCTGCCCGTCCCGGGGCCGGGCCAGGTGCGCGTGCGCGTGCGCGCCTGCGCCGTGTGCCGCACCGATCTGCACGTCGTGGACGGCGAGCTGGCCGGCCCCAAGCTGCCCCTCGTTCCCGGACACGAGATCGCGGGTGAGATCGAGGCCCTGGGTCCCGGCGTCACGCGCTTCGCGCCCGGCCAGCGCGTGGGGATCCCCTGGCTGGGGTGGACCTGTGGCGAGTGCGACTACTGCCGCAACGGCCGCGAGAACCTCTGTGCGCGCGCGCGCTTCACGGGCTACACGCTGGACGGCGGCTACGCCGAGCACACCCTGGCCGACGAGCGCTTCTGCTTCGCCCTGCCTCCCTCGTACGCGGACGTGGCCTCGGCGCCCCTGCTCTGCGCTGGGCTCATCGGCTACCGCACCCTGACGAAGGCCGGCGAAGCGCGGCGGCTCGGGATCTACGGCTTCGGGGCAGCCGCGCACATCGTCGCCCAGGTCGCGCGCTGGCAGGGCCGGGAGATCTACGCCTTCACCCGCCCGGGCGACGAGGCGGCTCAGCGCTTCGCCCGCGAGCTGGGCGCGGCGTGGACGGGCGACTCCACGGCGCGGCCGCCGGTCGAGCTGGATGCGGCGCTCATCTTCGCCCCCGTGGGCTCGCTCGTGCCTCTGGCGCTGCGCGCCGTGGCGCGGGGCGGCGTCGTGGTCTGCGGTGGCATCCACATGAGCGACATCCCCTCGTTCCCCTACGAGCTGCTCTGGGAGGAGCGCACCCTCTGCTCGGTCGCGAACCTGACGCGTCGGGACGGCGAGGAGTTCCTGGCGCTCGCGCCCCGCGTGCCCGTGCGCACGGAGACCGAGACCTTCCCGCTCGCCCAGGCCAACGAAGCCCTCGCCCGCCTGCGCGAGGGGAAGCTCAGGGGAGCAGCCGTCCTGGTGCCGTAGCCGGCTCGGGCACGGCCCGGCCTCCCCCCGGCCCGTCCGGCCGGCTCCCTGCCGGACCACGAGATGCCCGTCCACCCAGTCTCCCGGGGTCCTCGGGCCAATCCGAAGGCCCGGACCGGCAGCCCCGAGCCCTCGCGCGCTTCGCGGCGTGGAAGACGAGGCGGGAGCGCACGCGCGCGCGGGCGGCCCGAGGGTGGCCGAGCAGGCGCGCTCGCACCGCGGCGGCCCGTTGACGCTCCCGCAGGCCCCGCCTAGATTCCAGCCTCGATGGTCGAATCTCGTGCGCCATCCATGCCAGGGAGCCCGCCGTGACCGCCCCACTCGTTTTCCGCCGTCGCCCTCTCACGAGCCACACCGCCTTCCCCACCGCACCTGCCCGCTCGCGCCGCGGCCCCTGGGCCGCGGGGCTCGCGCTCCTGCTCGCCATCCTGCCCTGCTCCCGGGCCCCGGGCGCCGCCCCCGCGGCGCGCGCCGTCGCCCCGCCGGACAGCGATCTCTTCGCGCCCGTGCAGGCGCAGGTCGACGCCTGGCGTGCCTCGCTCGCCTCCTCCGCGGCCCGAGCGGACGCCGGCATGCGCGTGGATCTCCTCCTGCGGCTGGGTCGCGTGGACGAGGCGAAGGCCCTGCTGCCCGAGCTGAAGGGCGAGCCCCGGCGGGTCGCGCTCCTCGACGCCCGCGTCCTCCTGGCGCGCCAGGACTTCGCCGCGGCGGCGCCCTGGTTCGCGAAGCTGGCCACGCTCCGCGATCCGACCGACGAGGAGCGCGAGGCGACTCTGGCCTGGCTCTTCGCGCACGACGATGCGGCCCGGGTCGACACGCTCACACGCGACGCCCTCGCCGCACCCGGGCCCGCCCGCCTCCCCGAGTTGCTGGCTGCGGGCCGCCTGGCCACGAGCCTGCTCGCCTTCGCGCGCGCCGAGTCCTGCTACGACTGGGCGCTCGCGACGATCGCCGCCCGGCAGCCGGCGGGCGGCGAGCCGCCGCGCTACCTCGCCGCCGCCCGCGACTCGGCCCTGATCGGCCTCGCGCAGGTGAGGATCGGGTACCGCGACTGGGACGGCGCGCTGGCCGCGGCGCGCCGGGCGCTCCAGGCGGGAGTCTCGGGCGACGCCATGACCCTCCTGGCGCAGACGCTCCTGCGCGTGGGCCGCACGGACGAGGCGATCACCGCGGCCGAATGGGGCACGCGCCTGAGTCCCTATGGAGAGATGGGGCACTACCTGCGCGGCAACGGCTACACCGTGCGCCGCAACTACACGCAGCTCCGGGCCGCCTACCCGCGCGCCTTCGCCGACGAGCCCGGCCGGCACGCGCTCGCCCGCGCCGATTCCCTGCTCGCGGCCGGCGACCACCGCGGCGCCCGCGCCGCCTACGCCTCCGTGCAGCACGCCCATCCGGGCTGGGTGGACGTCCTCGCCCGCCTCGCCTCGCTGGACTTCGAGGAGGGCCGCTTCGCCGCGGCGCGCGCGCGCTGCTTCGCGGCGCTGCGCCTCTGCCCCGAGTACGGGCGGGCGCACGCGATCCTCGCCAAGGCGCTCCAGTTCCAGCGCTTCGCGGTGGACGTGCACCGGGCCGGCTACGAGGCGCGCTTCGCGGCTGCGCCCATGCCCGACGTGCCGGGGATCGAGCGCTTCGTGTCGAACTGGCGCTCCCTCCCCGACCGCGACCGCAAGCGCGTGGCCCTCTCCATCGCTCCCTGGAAGGCGTTCGTCCCGGTGCTCCTGGCCGGGGGCGCCGACTACTACATCAAGCCGCTGTACATGCTCCTCTCCGAGGTGCCGGGGCAGGAGACCCTCAAGGACCAGCGCATCGACTACGACTCGCGCCTCTGGGACGACGTCCGCGGCTGCGGCGGCTACCACACGGTGACGGGTATCGAGGACGTCGAGGCCACGATCTTCGACCGCTACAACACCGTCCTGCACGAGCTGACCCACCAGGTCCATGCGGTGCTCACTGCCGACCAGTCGCGCGAGATCCGGGACCTCTACCGGGCCGCCAAGGCGCGCGACGAGGTCAGCCACGACGCCTTCATCTCGCGCTACTCGGGCGTGGCCGTGGAGGAGTACTTCGCGGAGGGCGCGAACGCCCTGATCTCGCGCGACCGCGACGCCTACGACCCGCGCCCCGAGGTGCGCAGCCGGCTCGAGCAGAAGGATCCGGCGCTCGCCGCCCTGGTCGAGCGGCTCATGGCCACCACCGACGTGAGCGGCAGCTACCCCGTCGCCTACGTCAACGCGGGGGACGACCGGGTGAGCCGCGGCCGGGTGGACGAGGCGCTGGACTTCTACCGGAAGGCCCTGGCCCTGAAGCCCGACGAGGAGACCGCGCTCCTCTCGCGCACCCGCGCCCTGGACCTCGGGAACCGCCGGAGCGAGATGCTGGCCGCCGCCGACTCGGCGCTGGCGCTTCGCCCGGCGAGCGGCGCGATCCTGGCCGAGGCGGCGGAGGCCTTCTGGCACGGCGGCCGCGGATTGGACTCCGCCCTCGCGCGGCTCGAGCGCGGCCGGGGCGAGGTGCGGGCGGAGGAGCGCTGGCTCGTGGACCTCGAGCGCTCGCGCCTCGCCTGGGTGAAGGGCGACTCGACCGCGGCCCTGGCCGCGGCGGACTCGGTGCTCTCCTACCAGGCCGACAGCCCGGAAGGCCTGCGCGCGCACGCCGCGGCCCTCGCCCTCGCGGGCCGGGAGGACGCGGCCTTCGCGGGGTACGAGACGGCAGTGCGGGCGCGCACCGGAATCGTGAGCCTGCGCTGCGACTACGCCCG
>JAWOLC010000010.1:0-20603 GCA_033853925.1 Candidatus Eiseniibacteriota bacterium | reverse complement strand
TCGGTCAGGTCGTACGGTCCGGTCGAGCCCGGGACATCATCTACTAACAATGTCGTGGCCGCGCCGGGACCGCCCTCTTCACCCGGGAGCCGTGCATGTCCGTCCAGCCCGTGTCCGCGGCCGCGGTCGCCACCGATCCCTTCCCCATCAACGGCACCGATTACATCGAGTTCTACTGCGGCAACGCCCGCCAGGCCAGCCACTACTACCGCGCCGCCTTCGGCTTCCAGCTCGAAGGCTACTCGGGGCCCGAAACGGGGGTGCGCGACCGGGCACGCTACCTGCTGACGCAGGGCAAGGTGCGGTTCGTGCTCACCACGGCCCTCGCTCCCGAGTCTCCGATCGCCCAGCACCATCTGGCCCACGGGGACGGCGTGCGCGACCTGGCGCTGTGGGTGGACGATTGCCGCCAGGCGTACGCCTACGCCACGAGCCACGGCGCCGCCTCGGTCCAGGAGCCGACGACCCTGCGCGACGGCAAGGGCCACGTCGTGGTGGCCGCGATCCGCACCTACGGCGACACGATCCACAGCCTGGTGGAGCGGCGAGAGTACGAGGGGCTCTTCCTGCCCGGCTTCGTGCCGGTTTCCCCGCGCTTCCAGCCGCCGCCGGTGGGCCTGAAGTACGTGGACCACTGCGTGGGCAACGTGCCCCTGGGCACGATGGACCAGTGGGTGGGCTTCTACGAGCGGGCCATGGGCTTCCGCAACCTCATCTCGTTCGACGACCAGGACATCTCGACCGAGTACTCGGCCCTCATGTCCAAGGTCATGGCCAACGGGAACGAGCGGATCAAGTTCCCGATCAACGAGCCGGCCGCCGGCCGCAAGAAGTCCCAGATCGACGAGTACCTCGAGTTCTACCGCGGCGCCGGCGTCCAGCACGTGGCGCTGGCCACGGACGACATCATCGCGACGGTGCGCAACCTGCGCGACCGCGGCGTGGAGTTCCTCGGCGTGCCGGGCGCCTACTACCGCGAGGCGCCGGGCCGAGTCGGCAAGATCGACGAGGACATGAGCGCCCTGAGCGAGCTGGGCATCCTCGTGGATCGCGACGACGAGGGCTACCTGCTGCAGATCTTCACCCGGCCCGTCGAGGACCGGCCGACGTTGTTCTACGAGATCATCCAGCGCAAGGGCGCGCGCAGCTTCGGCAAGGGCAACTTCAAGGCCCTCTTCGAGGCGATCGAGCGCGAGCAGGCCCTGCGCGGCAACCTGTAGAGAAGGCGGGCGGCACGCCGGGGCGCGCGTGTGCCCCGCGGCAGCCGCCGCCGCCCACCGACCGGAGGGAAACGATGCCGACCTACCATTCGCTCGGGCAGGTCCCCCGCAAGCGCCATACCGTCTTTCGCCGCCCGGACGGCGGGCTCTACGCCGAGGAGTTGATGGGCCACGAGGGCTTCAAGGGCGCCTCGTCGCTCCTCTACCACATCTACCCGCCGACCACGGTGAAGTCGGCGCGGCGGCTGCGCGAGATCGTGCTGGAGGCGGATCGCGACACCTCGCTGCGCCACCGTCACTTTCGCACGGCCGCCGCGCCCGCGGGCGGCAGCCCGACGCTGGACCGCGTTCCCCTCCTCTTCAACGACGACGTGGCCCTGCTCTACGCCCAGCCCGACCGCGAGGACGCCCACTTCTACCGCAATTCGCAGGCCGACGAGTGCGTGTACGTGGTCGAGGGCCGCGGCACGGTGGAGACCTCCTTCGGCGACCTGCCCTTCGGCCCCGGCGACTACGTCGTGATCCACCGCAACATCACGCACCGCTGGCGGCCCGAGGCCACGGGCGGCCCGGTCAAGCTGCTGATCTTCGAGGGGCGTGGCCACGTGCGCACGCCGGCTCGCTACCGCAACGACGCGGGCCAGCTCCGCGAGGGCGCGCCCTACTCGGAGCGGGACATCCGCCGGCCGGCGGCCCTCAGCCCCCACGACGAGAAGGGCGACTTCCCCGTCCTGGTGAAGCAGTACGGGGGCTTCAACGAGCTGATCCTGGATCATCACCCCCTCGACGTGGTGGGCTGGGACGGCTGCTTCTACCCGTGGATCTTCAACATCCACGACTTCGAGCCCATCGTGGGCCGCTTCCACCAGCCGCCCCCGGTCCACCAGACCTTCGAGTGCGACGGCTTCGTGATCTGCTCCTTCTGCCCGCGCCCGTTCGACTTCGACCCGAACGCGGTGCCGGCGCCCTACAACCACAGCAACGTGGATTCGGACGAGGTGCTCTTCTACGCCTCGAGCGAGTTCATGAGCCGCAAGGGCATCGAGTACGGCTCGATCACCCTGCACCCGGACGGCCTGCCGCACGGGCCGCACCCCGGGCGGGCGGAGGCCAGCATCGGCGCCAAGGCCACGAGCGAGCTGGCCGTGATGATGGACACGTTCCGGCCGCTCCTGGTGGCGAAGCCGGCCCTCGCCTTCGAGGACCCCACCTACCACCAGAGCTGGATCGAGTCCGAGGCGCTGGCCTTCGCGCCGCCGACCACGTGAGGAAAGGGGCCCGGGGAGGGCGCGCGGCGGCGCGCTCGCGGGCCCGAGTTCCATGAGCACCGCGACTCTGCACGGCATCCGCACCGGCCAGCCGCTCTGGGCGCCCTCGCCCGAGCGCGTGGCCCGCGCCCAGCTCACGCGCTTCGTGGCCCGCTACCGGCCGGGGGCGGTCTACGCCGACCTGTGGCGCTGGTCGGTGGATCGGCCCGAGGAGTTCTGGCCCGCGGTGTGGGAGTTCTGCGGCGTCGTCGCCGAGCCGCGCGCCGGCGGCCCGCCCTGGGAGGCCGTGCTCGAGGGCGGCGAGCGCATGGCCCCGCCCGATCCGGAGCGCGGGCCGCGCTGGTTCCGCGGCGCGCGCCTCAACTTCGCCGAGAACCTGCTGCGCTGGAACGACGACCGCGAGGCGCTCGTCTTCTGGAACGAGCGCGGCCGGCAGCGCTCGCTCACCCACGCGGAGCTGAGGCGCGAGGTGGCGCGCTGGCAGGCGGCGCTCCGCCGCGAGGGCGTGAGCGCGGGCGATCGCGTGGCCGGCTGGCTGCCCAACCTGCCCGAGGCCGTGATCGCCATGCTGGCCGCGACGAGCCTGGGAGCCCTGTGGTCCTCGTGCTCCCCGGATTTCGGCGGCCAGGCCGTGATCGAGCGCTTCGCGCAGATCCGGCCCAGGGTGCTGATCGCGGCCGACGGCTACTGGCACGCCGGCACGGCCATCGACGTGCGCGAGCGTCTGGCCCGCGTGGCCGCGGCCCTGCCGGGGCTCGGGCGCGTAGTGCTCCTCCCCTACCTCGGGGAAGCGGCCGGCGCCGGCCCGGCGCCGCGCGTCCTGCGGGCGAAGGGCGTGGCGGAGTGGCTCGCGGAGGGACCGGCCCCGGCCGAGCCCGACTTCGTGCGCCTGCCCTTCGACCATCCCGTCTACGTCCTCTACTCCTCCGGCACGGTGGGCCTGCCCAAGGCCATCGTGCACGGCGGCGGCGCCACCCTGCTCCAGCACCTGAAGGAGCACGTGCTGCACACCGACCTCGGCCGCGAAGACCGCCTGTACTACTACACGACCTGCGGCTGGATGATGTGGAACTGGCTGGTCTCGGGCCTGGCCTCGGGGGCCACCCTCGTGCTCTTCGACGGCTCGCCCTTCGCGCCGCGCCTCGACAGCCAGTGGGCGATGGCCGCCGCCGAGCGGATCAGCGTGTTCGGCACGAGCGCGAAGTACCTGGCGCTGGTCGAGAAGGCCCGGGGCGAGCCCGCCGGGGCTCACGACCTCTCCGCCCTGCGGACCATCCTCTCGACCGGCAGCCCGCTGGCCGCGCACTCCTTCGACTTCGTCTACCGGCACGTCAAGGACGACGTGCACCTCGCCTCGATCACGGGTGGCACCGACCTCGTCTCCTGCTTCGCGCTCGGCAACCCCACCGCGCCCGTCTGGCGCGGCGAGATCCAGTGTCTCGGCCTCGGCATGGCCGTGGACGTGTTCGGCCGCCGGGGCCAGAGCCTCGTCGGCCAGGCGGGCGAGCTGGTGTGCACGCGCCCCTTCCCCACCATGCCCCTCCGCTTCTGGAACGATCCCGACGGGCGCCGCTACCACGCGGCCTACTTCGAGCACTTCCCCGGCGTGTGGCGGCACGGCGACTGGGCGGAGCGCACGGAGCACGGCGGACTGCTGGTGCACGGGCGCAGCGACGCCACGCTCAACCCGGGCGGCGTGCGCATCGGCACGGCCGAGATCTACCGGCAGGTCGAGCGGCTGCCCGAGGTGCTCGAGAGCCTGGCCGTGGCGCAGGACTGGGAGGAGGACGTGCGCATCGTGCTCTTCGTCCGCCTCCGCGACGGCCTCGTCCTGGACGAGGCGCTGCGCGAGTGCATCCGTGCCGAGATCCTCGCGCACACGAGCGCGCATCACGTGCCCAAGAAGATCCTGCAGGTTCCCGACCTGCCGCGCACGCTGAGCGGCAAGCTGAGCGAGCTGGCGGTGCGCGCGGTGATCCACGGCCGGACGGCGGCCAACGCCGAGGCGCTGGCGAACCCCGAGGCGCTCGAGCACTTTCGCGACCTCGAGGAGCTGCGGAGTTGAAGCGCCCCGCCGGAGCTTCCGCCCGCGCGGCGACGGGCGCGGCCGGCGCGGTCCTGGCCGGGCTCTTCGACGACGCCTCGCTCTTCCCGCCGGCCTCGTGGGGAATGGCCGAGGCGCTGCGGGAGCACGCGCGGCAGCGCCGCGGTCCGCGGGGCTGGGCGCTGGGGCGCTTCGCCGTGCCGGTGAGCCGGCTCGACGAGCTGGCGATCCAGCTCGAGCGGCTCCCGCCCGCGGGTCTCCCTCCGGAGCCCTGGCGGCTCACGGCGATCGCCGGCCCCGAGCCCGCGGCGGATGTCCGGCTCGTGCGCGAGTTCGCCGCCCGCTACCCGTCGGTCGCGCGGATCGAGAGCTTCGAGGCCGTGCTCCGCGCGGACGGCCAGGCGGAGTCCCTGCGCCGCGCGCTGCCCGGCGAGGTGGCGCTGGGGTTGGAGCTGCCGCGCGAGGCCTGGCGGGGGAGCCTGCTCGAGTCCCGGCTCGACGCGGTCGAGGCCGCCCGGGCCACGGCGAAGCTGCGCGCCGGCGGCACGCGCGCCGCGGACATTCCGCCGGCGGCGGAGGTGCTCGGCTTCCTGGAGGCGTGCGCGCGCCGGCGCCTCGCCTTCAAGGCCACGGCCGGGCTGCATCACCCCGTGCGGGGACCGGCGCCGCTCACCTACGAGCCGGGCAGCGCCCGGGCCACGATGCACGGCTACCTGAACCTGCTCCTGGCCGCGGCGGCACTCTGGCACGGGCGGCCCGTCGGCTCGGCGCGGCACCTCCTCGAGAGCGAGGACCGGCGGGCGTTCCGCTTCGCGGCCGAGGCCGCGCACTGGCGCTCGCTGCGCTTCACCGCCGCCGAGCTGGCCGAGGTGCGGCGCGAGTTCGCGACGGCGATCGGCTCCTGCTCCTTCCGCGAGCCGATCGCGGAATTCGAGGCGTTGGGCTTCCCCCTGGAGGAGACGGCGTGAGCGCGACGTTCGAGCGGAGCCAGGCGCCGGGCGGGCTGGCGCTGGACGAGACGCACGATCCCCACCGACGCTCCTGGGTCGCGAGCGCCCAGGCGGCGGGCACGGACTTTCCCATCCAGAACCTGCCCTTCGCCGTCTTCCGCCGCGGCCTCTCCGAGGCTCCGCGCATCGGCGTGGCGATCGGCAGCCAGGTGCTGGATCTCGGCGCCGCGGCGGAGGCGGAGCTGCTGCCGCTGGCGGGGGAGGTTCTCGCCGCCTGCCGCGCCCGGACGCTGAATTCGTTGATGGCCCTGGCACCCGCGCCGCGGCGCGAGCTGCGCCGGGCGATCTCGCGCCTGCTCGAGGCCGAGCACCCGGCGGCCCGGGCGCCCGCGCTCCAGGCCCGGCTGCTCGTGCCGCAGCCCGAGGCGACGCTGCTCCTGCCCGCCGCCGTCGGAGACTTCACGGACTTCTACGCCTCGCTGCACCACGCCAGCAACGTGGGCGCCATGTTCCGGCCCGGGCAGCCGCTGCTGCCCAACTACAAGTGGGTGCCGGTCGGCTACCACGGGCGCGCCTCCTCGGTCGTGCCGAGCGGCACGCCGGTGCGGAGGCCCGCCGGCCAGACGATGCCGGCCGGCGCGGAGGCGCCGCGCTTCGGACCCGCGCGGGAGCTGGACTACGAGCTGGAGCTGGGCGCGTGGGTGGCGCAGGGCAACCCGCTCGGGAGCCCCGTGCCGATCGCCCGCGCCGAGGAGCTGCTCTTCGGCGTCTCCCTGCTCGACGACTGGTCGGCGCGCGACCTCCAGGCCTGGGAGTACCAGCCGCTCGGCCCGTTCCTGGCGAAGGACTTCGCTACCAGCGTCTCGCCCTGGGTGGTGACCATGGAGGCTCTCGTGCCCTTCCGCGTGCCGGCGGCGCCGCGCCCCGCGGGCGACCCGGCGCCGCTGCCGCACCTGGACTCGGAGGGGAACCGCGCGCACGGGGGCCTGGCCGTCACCCTCGAGGTGGCGCTGCGCACCGCGCGCATGCGCGAGCAGGACCTGCCTGACGAGCGCGTGAGCCGCGGCGACTTCGCCACCCTGTACTGGACCCTGGCCCAGCTCGTCGCGCACCACACCAGCAACGGCTGCCCGCTGCGCCCCGGCGATCTGCTGGGGAGCGGCACGGTCTCGGGGGTCGAGCGCTCCGCGCGCGGCTGCCTGTTCGAGCTGACCTGGCGCGGGCGCGAGCCGCTGGTCCTCGGGACGGGCGAGACGCGCAGCTTCCTCGAGGACGGAGACGAGGTCGTGCTCCGCGGCTGGTGCGAGCGGCCGGGGCATGCCCGTATCGGCTTCGGCGAGTGCCGGGGCACCATCGTGAGCTGAAGGCCCAGGAGCGCGCGCACACGGCCGCGGGAAAGCGAGGTCACGATCATGAGCGAGCGGAGCGGAGTCGGACCCGCCACCGCGGGAGCCGCGCCCGGGCTGACCACCACCAAGGCGCCGTTCATCGAGCAGGCCCGGGCCGACGGCCAGCTCTTCATCCACCAGCCGTACGAGCTGTACAGCGAGGAGAACCACCGCACCTGGACGCGCCTGCTCGAGCGCATCCGCCCGCTGTGGGAGCGCTACGCGAACCCCCGCTTCCTGGAGGGCGTCGCCGTGCTCCAGCTCGACCCCGGCCGCGTGCCCAGGCTCGAGGACATCAACCGCTTCCTGCAGCCGCGGACCGGCTTCCAGGCCCGACCGGTGAGCGGCCACGTGCCCTCCTACCTCTTCTTCGACCGGCTGCGCGAGCGGCAGTTCCCGACCACCATCACGATCCGCGACGCCTCCTCGCTCGACTACCTGCCCGAGCCCGACATCTTCCACGACGCGGCGGGTCACGTCCCCATGCACACCGATCCCGCGTTCGCCGAGGTGCTGGTGACGTTCGGGCAGTGCGCCCGGCGCGCCACCGAGCGCGCCGCGCGGATCGCCGACGAGAAGGAGCGCCTGCGCGCGCTGACCAGCATGGTGAAGGGGCTCACCCGCTTCTTCTGGTTCACGGTCGAGTTCGGCCTGATGCGGGAGAAGCCGGGAGCCGCGGTCGCCCCGGGGCGCGTGCGCGCCTACGGCAGCGGCCTACTCTCGAGCTACGGCGAGCTGGCGCACAGCGTCGATTCGCCGGAGGTGCAGCGCTACCCGGCGCAGATGGAATGGATCGTCAATCAGTACTACGAGATCTACCACTACCAGCCGCTGCTCTACGTGATCGACGACTTCGAGCACCTCTTCTACCTGGTGCACGAGCTGGAGAAGTGGCTGGACGCGGGACTGCTCGACCACCTCGCGCCGGGCGAGCCCGAGGTGAACGAGGAGGACCTGAGGAGCTTCCTCGACGCGGCGGCGAAGGGCTGAAGCTCGGCTCGGGCCGGACGGGCCCGAGCCGAGACCTCATTCCAGCGCCTTGCACATGTCGAAGGAGAGCGGCTGCGGGGAACCGTCCACCGCGTTCAGGGTGATCACCACCACCCCCAGGCACTGCGGGCCACGGAAGCCGACGCGATAGCCGCGCGTCGGGTCCGAGGAGTCCAGCGCCGGCTGGCTCAGCTCCGGATGGCGGAACGAGTAGGTCACGGACCTGATCTCCGCTCGGCGGTCCTGCGGGACCTCCAGCCACAGGGCGAACTCGAGGACCTGGCGTCCCGCCGTGTCGGTGGCCGCCGGGCTCGCGCTCGCGTGCGGGACGACGGTCGCCGACAGGGGGATGCGGCTGCGGATCGCTCCCGGCGAGACCCGGCGGCCGAACAGATAGGTGAGCGGGTTCAGCCGGGATCCCCCTCGCTTCTCCGTCTCTTGGTAGATGGACCTCAGGCTGTCCTGGAACTGCTGCCTCTGCGCCGCGAGCGAGTCGATCGCGCGGAGGTGCATCGTGCTGTCGCGCTGCAGCCGAAACCACTGGCGCCGGGTCCAGCTGAGGCGCGTCCCGAGCGTGTCGACCTTGTGCGAGAGCGTGTCGTTCGCCACGGTCAGCCTCTGGCGCGCCCCCTCGAGGTCGTGCACCTGGCCCTGCAGGCCCGCCAGGGCGTCGAGCAGCCCCCGACGCTCGGCTCGCAGCCGGCTCTCCTCGGCCTGAATCCGCACGCGGGTCGCGTCGAAGTGCTGGGAATCGGCGAGGAACCTGGCCCACGCCGCCTGCCCGGCCTGCTGGGCCTTGGCGAGCTGCTGCTGCTCGGTCGTGACGCTGTCCCGGAGGGCGGCCGCCTGCCTCTGCAGGCCGCTCGTCTGCCAGACCCCCAGCGCCATCGCGACCAGCACGAACAGCACGCCCACGGCGCTGATCGCCCCCGAGCGACGATACCGCTGCCGGATCCTGTCCAGTTCCTCCTTCAAGAGGGGCGTCATGACTCCTGCTCCTGGGGGAAGCGTGCGAGGAGATGGATGGCGTCGCTCCACATCTGCAGGATGCGCCCGGCGGAGGCCAGGATGCCGCCGGAGGAGAGGACGAGCCCGCCGATCTCGATGAGCTGGGCCTTCCCGTGCACGGCGAGCACCACGGCGATGGTGATGACGATCGCCAGGCAGATCAGAGTCACCACCATGTAGACCACGCGCTCCATGCGGAACGCATCGAGAAGCTGCCGGATCGCGGCGACCCGGTCCTTGATGGCATCTTCTGGCATGAGCTGGCGCTCCTTTCGGCCTGGGTGGATGCTCCGGCTACGGATCGCGTGGACCGGCCTCACGGCCGATCACGGATCCTCGGACGGGGAGGGCGGCGCGGCGCCGCGGCACGAAGGCCCGCCACCGCGGCGGGCCGCCGCCTGCCGGCGCGGGGGGAGGGTGGCGCGGCCGAGGCGGGCCGCGTGGCGCCCGCGTCACCGCGACGAGCGAAGGGCGCGACGCGATGGAGAAACGGTCTGCTCATGCGCAACCCTCCATCGGCCAGGCCGACGGGCCTCGCCTGCGGTCAGGAATGGCTGCGCAAGGGTCGAGCGGGAGCCGCGCGAGCGTCCGCGGGGGGCGGCGCCCTCAGGGTTCTCGGGGGACGGCAACCGTGTCGTGCGTGAACCCCTGCTTGATTCACCCTGGGATCCGCCTTCGAGGATAGCCTCGAGGTCGCCCCGGTCAAGCGCATTGTGGCCGCGGGACCCGCGAGCCGGGCCGCCACGTCCTCCGCGCCGGCGATCGCGGACGACCCGCCGATCGCCTGCGCGCCCCCCGGCGCCGGCGCGGGGCGAGCTAGAACGTCACCCCGAGGGTCACGGGCACGAACGTGCTCGTCTCCCCCTCCGTGAGGATCCAGACGTACCGGCTCTCGAGGAAGACGGTGACGCCGAGAGCGAGATCCACGCCCGCGCCCAGGCTCAGCGTGGTCTTCCCGTTCTGCTGGCTCGCGGGAAAGGTGACGCCCGGCTGGCCCGCCACCGAAGTCGTCGCCTCCCCCACCGAGAGCCAGGCCAGGCCGGCGCCGCCGCTCACGTACGGGCGCGCCACGGGCAGGGGCAGCACCGGCATCTTGGCGCTGGCGCCGATCGAGGTGATGCCCAGCGCGCCGCCGCTCACCGAGAGCAGATTGGCCGCCCCGCCGAACACGCCGACGTAGGAGTCGCGGAACCGCCCCTCGTCCAGCGAGTACCTGACGTAGTCCCCGGACAGGCGCAGGCTGAGGCTCGCGAAGCTCACGTCCAGGTGCGCGCCGCCTCCGAAGCCGGGACCGTACGCGTTCTGCAGCGCCTTCACGTTGTCGATCGCCGGCCCCGGCAGGTTGCCGAGCGAGAAGTCGCCGTGCACGCCGAAGTGGACCATCGGGGCCGCCGGCTGGGCGACGGCGGGTGCCGCCGGCGCCGCGCCGAGCGTGCACAGCGTGATCACGAGCACGAGCAGGTGTCGCATCGAGCCTCCTTCAAGCGGCCAATCGGGTGACCCTCCATCCTCCGGCGCGGGCGCGGCCTGCCCGGCGTTCGCATCCTGTCCCTAGTTCAGCCCCCGCTTCTCGAGTAGCGGCTCCACCCGCGGCGGACGGCCGCGGAAGCGCAGCCACAGGGCCATCGCGTCCTCGGTGCCGCCCCGCTCGAGGATGTTCGTGCGGAACGAGCGGGCCGTGGCCGGGTCGAAGAGCCCCTTCTCCTTGAAGGCCTGGAAGGCGTCGAGCGAGAGCACCTCGCTCCAGAGGTAGCTGTAGTAGCCCGCCGAGTAGCCGCCGCTGAAGATGTGGGCGAAGTACGGGCTCCGGTAGCGGACCACGATCTCGGGGATGAGCCCGATGCGGGTGAGCGAGGCGTTCTCGAAGGCGGCGGGGTCCTCCGCCTTCGGCTGCGGGAGCGTGTGCCAGTCCATGTCGAGGTAGGAGGCGGCCACGTACTCCACGGTGGCGAAGCCCTGGTCGAACTTGCGCGCCTGCTTGATCCGCTCGACCAGCGAGTCGGGAATGGCCTCGCCGGTTCGCCAGTGTCGGGCGTAGACCTTCAGCACCTCGGGCTCGGTGGCCCAGTTCTCCATGATCTGCGAGGGCAGCTCCACGAAGTCGCGGGGCACCTCGGCCAGGCTCTGGTAGTGGATGCGCGACAGGAGCGCGTGCAGCGAGTGGCCGAACTCGTGGAACAGGGTCTCGACCTCCTCGAGCGACAGCAGCGCCGGCTGGTCGCCGGCCGGCCGCGAGAAATTGCCGACGTTGGCCACGATCGGGCGGACGTCCTCGCCGTGCACGTAGTGCTGGACGCGGAACTCGTTCGACCACGCGCCCCCGCGCTTGCCCGGCCGCGGATGGTAGTCCGCGTAGTAGACGCCGAGGTGGGAGCCGTCGGCGTCCTTGACCTCGAAGGCCCGCACCTCGGGACTGTAGACCGGCAGGTCCTTGCGCTCGGTGAAGGTGATCCCGTACAGGCGGTTCGCCACGTAGAAGGCGCCCTCGCGCGCCCGATCGAGGGTGAAGTAGGGCCGCAGGGCCTGCTCGTCGAGGTTGTAGCGGGCCTTGCGCACCTTCTCCGCGCACCAGCGCCAGTCGCAGGGCTCGAGCTTCGCGCCGCTCACGCTCTGCGCCAGCGTCGCCTGGTAGTCGGCGGCGTCCTTCTTCGCCATCGCCAGCGCCGGCGTCCAGACCTGATCGAGCAGCGCGTACACCGCGGCGGGCGTCTTCGCCATCCGCTCCTCGAGCACGAAGGCGGCGTGCGTCTCGTAGCCGAGGAGCCCGGCCCGCTCCGCCCGGAGCTGGGCGATCTCGGCGAGCACGGCCTTGTTGTCGTGCTCGTCACCGTGGTCCGCGCGGCTCACGTACGCGGCCAGGATCTGGCGCCGCAGCTCGCGATTGTCGGCCGACTGCAGGAACGGCCAGAGGCTGGGCGCCTGGAGCGTGAACAGCCACTTGCCTTCGAGGCCGGCGGCCCTGGCCGCCTCCGCCGCGCCCGTCGTCACCCGCTCGGGAAGCCCCGCCAGGTCCTCCGGCTCGTCGAGGACCAGCCGGTAGGCGTTGGTCTGCTGGAGCAGGTTCTCGGCGAAGGTGACGCCGAGCACGGAGAGCCGCTGATTGATCGCGCGCAGGCGGGCCTTCCCGGCCGCATCCAGGTTGGCCCCGCCCCGGACGAAGTTCTTGTACGTCTCCTCCAGGAGCCGGGACTGCTCGGGATCCAGGCGGAGCCTGGCGCGGCGCTCCCACACGCTCTTGACCCTGGCGAAGAGGCGGGGGTCGAGCAGGATGTCGTCCCGCAGCTCCGCCTCGAGAGGCGCCACCACCTTGGCGATCGCCTGCAGGGAGTCGTTCGTGTTCGCCGAGTTGAGGTTGTAGAAGACTCCTGCCACCCGGCTCAGCGTCTCGCCCGTCCCGTCGAGGGCCGCGATCGTGTTGGCGAAGGTCGGGGCCGCCTTGCTCGCGGCGATGGCCTCGACCTCGGCGCGCTGACGGGAGATCCCTTCGCGGATGGCCGGCAGGAAGTGCTCGTCCCTGATCTGGTCGAAGGGAGGCACCGCGAAGGGAGTGGTCCAGGTGGTCAGCAGCGGATTGGCGCTCATCGGGTGTGCCGCCTGCGGTTGGGCGAGGGCCGGGGAAGCGGCGAGGAGCAGCACGGCGGGAACGAGCCACATGCGCATGTACGGCCTCCTGGTCGAGGTCGCGCGCTCGGGCCGGCGGCGCCCGGGTCGCGCGGGGGCGCAGCGACGGCGGACGGCGCATTATCCGCTCCCGGGCCGGGCGCACGCGCGCCCGCGGCCCGGCGGGCGAGCCCCCACGCCGCGGGGCGAGGCCGGCGCGGCCCCGCCCCGCTCGTGCGCCCGCTCGAGCCGCGAGCCTACGGCATCGGCCCGCTCAGCGCTGCGCCGCCGGGGCGCCGGCCTGGAGCACGTCCATCCCCTGCTTGAAGATGATGTCCGTGGGGATGTCCGCGGTGGCGAGCTTGGCCAGGTCCGCCTTCAGCGTCGGGTTCATCACGCCGGGCTTGGGCAGGAACGCCAGGACGCCCGCGTAGTCCCCGTTCCCCTGCAGGGTCAGCACCGAGTCCGCGTAGGCGTCGATCGCCGCCCGCATCTTCTCGGGATCCACGCGGTAGGCGCCGGTCGCCGGATCCCGCGAGAAGGCGCCGTGCCGCTGGAAGAACTCGAACTCGGCCAGGTTCCCGCGCCCATGCGCGTCGGCGGCGCCGAAGCGCACCGAGCGGAAGAGGCTGGCGAGGAAGGTGACGTAGTTGTCCATCACGTCGGCCGTGCTCGGCTCGCCCATCTCCTTCAGCTTCTCGATCAGGAAGAGCCCCAGCACGTCGGCCTTGCTCTCCTCGATGGCGCCGGCCAGCTCCTTCAGCGCCGCGCGCACCGTGCCCTTGCCGCCGACCGTCTGCTTGATGCCCAGCCCGTGCGCCACCTCGTGGAACATCACGTCGCCGAAGAAGGCGTCGAACTGCACGTGCTTCCGCTGGTCCTCGGCGATCAGGCGGTCGGCGATGGGCACCAGGATCTTGTCGAACTTCGCGCGGATCGCGTTCTCCAGCTCGAGGCGGCGCGCGCCCTTCTCGAGCTGGATCTTCTCGTCGTTTGGCAGGTTGATGGCGATGGTCTTGCCGCCGGCATTGGCGTCGCCCGCGTAGAACACGACGTTGTAGGCGAACAGGTCGGAGTTGCTCCCCGGCGACTCCCGCTTGTACTCCGCGGGCACCGGGAGCTGCTTCTGCAGCGCCGGGAGGAGGCGCGCGTAGCGCGCGAGGCGCCGGCTCCACTCCTTGTCCTTGATCAGGACGAAGCCCTCGTGCGCGGCCTTGTAGCCGAAGAGGGCGTCCTCGTAGGTCTCGATTGGGCCGATCACGCAGTCGACGACGTTGGCCTTCATGTCCATCCAGGCGAGATCACTGGGCCGGTAGTCGTCGTCCAGCAGGGACTGGGCGCGCGCCTCCAGGTAGCGCCGGAGCCCCGGGTCCTCCGCCAGCGCCGCGGCCTGCTTGAGCAGCGCCGCGGCGCGCTCCACCTGGGGCTGGAAGGCCACGTGGTAGGGCACGGCCACGAGCTTGCCGCTCGCGTCGCGGCGCACGACCGTGTACAGGCCCTTCAAGGCCGCGGCCTGCTGCGGCGACTCGGCGCAGGCCCGCTCGAATTCCTCCTTCGTCATGTCGTGGGGATAGAAGTTCGCGCCGGGGGGCTTGGCCCCGACGCCGGTCAGGAACGGCGCGTTCCCGTTCAGCCGGTCCCACGGCCCGTAGTTGATCACGGCGAAGCGGCGCAGGGAGGAGTCGGCGATCGAGCCGAGCAGGCTGTCGCGATTGCCGTAGGCCTCCTGCCAGAAGATGGCGTCCATCTGCCGGCAGGCGTCGATGAGGAGGGGAATCATCTCCCGCTCCTTCGCGGACAACGCTCCCAGATCCGCGGTCAGCGTGACTTCGGTGTACTTCGTGAGCCCGGGGCCGCCGGCCTTCTCCTTCTGCGCCTTGGGCGCGCAGGCGGGCAGCACCAGAGCCGCCATGAGCGGCAGGACCAACCAGGAGGAGCGACGCATGCCGTGTCCTTTCGCGAGAGGAACCGAGCCCGTTCGGGGCCGCGCGGCCCCGCGAGGAACATCGCGCGAGACTACTTCGGCGGCCCGGCGTTGCCAAACCTCGGAGCGGCGGCCGGGCGGGACGCGGGCCCGCACCTTCGCGCGCCGGGGGCCCCCCGGCGGGCGTCACGCCGGGAGCCGCTCCTCGGGGCCGCCGCGTCCGCCCCGGAGTTGCCTTACAGTCGCCGGCGGCTTCGCGCCCTCGGGGCGACGACGAGCCTCTGGGCCAGGAGGTGGGCACGGCGGCCGGCGGGACGCACGTCCCGCGCCGCGGAGGAATCCGAACCATGAAGGCCAGCGTGATGATCAGCCTCATCCCGATCGGCGGCGGGCTGTCGCTCTCGCCCTATGTCGCCGCCTGCGAGCGGATCCTGAGCGAGGCGGGCCTCGACCCGCAGCTGCACGCTCACGGCACGAACGTGGAGGGCGAGTGGGACGCGGTGTTCGCCGCGGTCAAGCGCTGCGTCGAGACCGTGCACGCGATGGGAGCGCCGCGGGTCTCCACCCACCTCAAGGTGGGCACGCGCAGCGACCGCGACTTCAGCGGCGCCGAGATGATTCGCAGCGTCCGGGAGAAGCTGGAGCGGGCCTGAGGCGGAGAAGGGCCGGCGGGCGTCGCGCGGGGGCCGGACCCGAGGCCGGCGGTCGCCCCGCAGGTCGAGTCCCGCCCCGTCGCCCGACGGGGCCCGCTCCCCTATCCGATCATCGCCCTCGTCACGGTGACGAAGGACATCACCACGGCGTAGGCGGTGAGCGCCAGGAGCCCGAGCGCCAGGATCTGGACGAGCGGCGTCTCGCGCTTCTCCTCGTCGAAGCGCATGGCCATGGCCGTGAGTCCCCCGCCGACGAAGCCGCCGAGGTGGGCCCAGTTGTTCACGCCCGACATGAAGAAGCCCATCAGGAACAGGACGATCGCCCACTGCCAGAGCTGGACGCTGATCATGTGGATGTGGCGCCGGCGCCCATAGACGATGAGGGCGGCGAGCAAGCCGAAGATGCTGCCCGAGGCGCCGATCGTGGGCACGCCGGAGAGGAGATCCGAGGCGAGGAAGCCGACCGCCCCGGCCACGGTGAAGATGATGAACGCGCGCCCGGGACCGTACACCTCGGTGACGTTCGGACCGAGCTGCCGGATCCACATCAAGTTGAAGAAGATGTGCAGCAGCCCGCCATGCAGGTAGACGGCGCTGAAGATCGTCCACCACCAGCCTTGCTGCCAGGCGAGGCCGCCCGTCATGCCGAGCTGGTAGAGGGCCCGCGTTCCGGGCGAGAGGATGTTGAACAGGCCGTGCACCTGGAAGATGGCGCTCGGTTGCAGGACGAGCGCGACCACGTAGAGCACGATGCAGGAGGTGACGATGACGGCGTTGAGGTCGAGGCGGCGGCCGAAGAGGCGCTGGAGGCGCGGCGTCACCCCGTAGAGCCCGGGTCGCCACGCGCCGCAGAAGGGACACCGCTCCTCGTCGACGCTGATCAGCTTCCCGCAGCCGGGGCAGATCATGGAGCCGGGCGACATGGCGGGCAGCATAGGGCAAGACGCGGGGGGAAGGCGAGGCCCGCCGGGGTGAACGCCCAGAGCCGCCGGCTCGACCGCTCCCCGAGCAGTCCGCCGCGCACCGGTCCGCGGCGGCGATCGGCGACGCGCGACCGCCTCCGGGCCTCGGCCGGCAGGGCCACGACCGTCGCGGCCGGAGCCGCCCGGGGCGCCGGCCCCCGCCGACCGCGGGGCCTCGGCCCGACCGGGGTCTCGCGCGCATCCCCGCGACGGCGCCTGAATCCAAGACAGGACATGAGCATCCTCGACCGACTGCGGCGCCGGCATCCGGGGCTCGATCCCGAGGAAGTTCGTAGCCGGCTCTTCGCGGCCTACGCCGCCCATGACGGCGCCGGCCTCGCGGCCCTGTGCCGCGATCACGCCGACCTCATCGCCGCGCACTTCGCCGAGTGGAAGGACGGAGCGAAGCCGGCCGCGGGCGACGACCCGCGCCCCCAGAGGCACGTCGAGACGCTGGCCGCCATCGCTACCTTCTTCGGCCGCGTGCTCGGACGGTCGGAGCTCGAGAGGATCCTCGTCCCCCCCGGCGAGGCCGACCCCACCCAGGCCTGGCGGCGCACCCTCAAGCACGCGCGCGCCCTCATGGAGGAGCTGGACTTCGAGCGGGCGGCGGCCATGCTCGGCGACTTCCTCATCGACGTGCGCCATGCCCCCGGGTCGGTCGCCGACAACTACGTCGCGGCGGCCAACAGCCTGCTCGGGCAGTGCGACTTCCTCCGCGGACGCGTCCAGGAGGCGGAGGCGCCCCTGGCCCGCGCCGCCGAGATGTGCGAGGCGGCGCGGCAGCCCGGGAACCTGCGCGCGAACCTCGAGACCCTCTTCGAGGTCTATCGCTACCTGGGGCGTGGCGAGCAGGCCGCGGCCGTCGCGGAGCGCATCGCGGAGCTGTGCCTGCGCGTCGACGAGGCGCCGCAGGGGGAGTACTGGCGGCGGCAAGGCGCCGTCCTGCGCGCGGGCGAGCCGTTGAACCGTGTGGTCGTGCGCCTCGGCGAGCGCTACCTCGAGCTGGACCAGGCGTTCCCCGAGCCCGGCGAGGGCGTGGAGCTGATGTATCGCCGCAACCGGCTCACGCTGCGATCCGCGCAGCTCCTCGTGGACGAGGGCGAGCGCCGCAGCGGCGCCGGCGACCTCGAGGGAGCGCTCGGCCGCTTTCGCGCCGCCGCCGCCCGCGACCGCTACGACCCGCACGCCCGCTACCTGGCGGCGATCGCGCTCGCCTGCCTCGAGCGACCGGCCGAGGCGGCACAGGAGTTCCGCGAGACCGAGCGCCTGGCTCCGGGCTGGTTCAACGCGCGCGCCTATCTCGAGCTGTCGCGCGCGATGATCCGCGGCGCGGTGGATCCCGCGCTCTTCCGCCCTTACACTGTGATGCTGGCGGAGGGGCCCCGCGATCCCGCCCGCCGGCTCGGGATCGCCGACCACCTCTGCCGGGCGCACCCCGAGGTGGCCCTGGCGCACCTGGGACGCGGCGCCAGCCTGGCGCGGATGGAGAGGAAGAAGGAGGCCGCCGCGGCCTTCCGGCGCGGCTTGGACTGCGCTCGCGACGAGGACATGCGGACGCGCCTCTACCTGGCTCTCGGGGTCGTCACGGAGGAGCCGCGCGAGCGACGCGCGCTGCTGGAAACGGCGACCGACATCGGCGGGAACCCGATGGCCGCGGCGATGGCGACCTTGGCGCTGCGGGTGCAGGCGCGCTCTTCGGCCACCGGGCCGGGCGGCTGAGCGGGCCCCCGCCAGGGGCGAGCGCGGCGGCGCCGGCCGAGGCCGACGCCGCCGCGTGGCGGACCGGGAGAGGGATCAGTCTTCGCCCTCGGCCTCGTCTCCCTCGAGCGCGCTCTCGCGCCACTTCCCGAGCTGCTCGGGCGTCAGCAGCGCGCGCGCTTCCAGCCGGGCGCCGACACAGGACTTGGCCAGCTCCGCCCGGAGGCGGGCCACCTTGTCGATGGCGGCGTCGATCTTCGGCTTGTCCGGCTTCTCGGCGCGCACGAGGCTGCCGAGGTCCAGGAGGGCGAGGCGCACCTCGGCCTGCTTCTGGATCGCCTGGCGCGCCCAGCGGTCGCGGATGTCGGCGAGCTTCGCCTTCTGCGCGGCGGTGAGATCGAGCGCCCGCAGACGCGCGAAGCCGAGATCGAAGCCACAGCCCATGCCTGGCCCGCACAGGCCCGCGCCCATGCCGCGCCCCATCGCCCCACCGCCGCACATTCCCCCACCGCCCGCCATCGCGCAGCACCCCATTCCCGCTCCGCCCTTGCCGCACCCCTTGCCCATCGCGCCGGGCGCCCCGCCCATCATGGCGCAGCCCGCCGGGTCCGAGCCCATCTTGCCCGGGGCCGCCCCGGCGCCATGCATCCCGCAGCCCGGCGGCATCGCCTGCTCCTGCTTCGCACCCGCCGCGGGCTTGCTCTTCTTCTCCTGGGCGACCCCGGCCGGCGCGAGCAAGGTGAGCGACAGGGCGCCGCAGACCAGCAGGGCAATCCAGAGCTTCGACTTCGTCACGGTTTCCTCCCCCTCGGCGGCCCCGTCAGGCCTGCACCAGGCAGGCCGCCAGGCCGCACGTTGCCCCATCATCCTCCCCCAGCGGCGTGGCCGGGCGCAAGCCCGGGCCGCGAGGCCCCCGTGGCAGCGGGAGCCGGGACATGCCTCGCTTGCGCGCCGGCCGCGCCCGCGTCATATTGCCGCCGTCCGCTTGGCAGCGGGCGCGTCGTTAGGGGTGGCCGGCAGTGACAAGCGCCGGCCTGAGAGCAAACCCTCCGAACCTGATCTGGCTAGGACCAGCGTAGGGAAACGGCGAAGACAATCGCGCTCTCCGCTTGCCTTCATGCCGTCCCTTCGCGGACGGCGTTTTCGTCTTCCGCCTCGCTCGTGGCGCCGCGCGCGCCGCGCCCGGGGCGGGGCGAGCCCCGTCCGCCACGGGATCGCGGATGTTCAGCACGAGCCCCCTCGATTGGGGGCTGGTCGTCCTCTACTTCGGCTTCCTCGCCACGGTGTGGGCGGGCGCCTTCGGCCGCCGCCTGGGCGCCGCCGACTACCTGGTCGCCGGGCGGCGCGTGACCCTGCCGGCGCTGGTCGCCACCCTGGTCGCCACCTGGTACGGCGGCATCCTCGGCGTCGGCGAGTACTCGTGGCGCTACGGGATCGCCAACTGGCTCGTGTTCGGCGTGCCCTACTACATCGGCGCCCTGCTCTTCGCCCTCTTCTTCGCCCGGCGGGCGCGCGACGCCGAGCTGTACACCCTGCCCGACCTGCTCGACCGCGCGTACGGCCGCGGCCCCGCCCTGATGGGCGCCCTCGCCGTGTTCATCATCGCCCAGCCCGCCGCCTACGTGCTCATGCTGGGCACGCTCTTCGCCGCCATGACCGGCCTGCCGCTCGCGCCCTGCGTCGTCGCGGCCGTGCTCCTCTCCGTGTTCTACATCGACAAGGGGGGCCTGCGGACCGTGGTCTTCACCGACCAGGTGCAGTTCGCCCTCATGTACCTGGGCTTCGGCCTGATCCTCGTCTTCCTCGTCGCCGAGCACGGCGGGCTGGGCTTCCTGCGCGCGCACCTGCCCGCCTCGCACTTCGTCTGGAACGGCGGCAATCACCCGCAGGCCATCTTCGTCTGGTACTTCATCGCCCTGTCCGCGCTCGTGGATCCCGGCTTCTGGCAGCGCGCCTACGCGGCCCGCGATCCCCGCGTGGCCCGCAACGCCGTCCTCTGGTCGATCGCCTGCTGGGCGGTCTTCGACTTCCTCACCACCACCACGGGGCTGTACGCCCGGGCGCTCCTGCCCCAGCTGAAGGAGCCGGTCTTCGCCTTCCCCGAGGTGGCGCGCGTCACGCTGCCGCCCTTCGCCCTCGGCCTCTTCTATCTGGCCATGATCGCCACGGTGATGAGCACGATCGATTCCTACGGCTTCATCGCCGCGGCCACGGTGGGCCGCGACCTCGTCTGGCGCCTGGTGCGGGGCGACGAGGATCGCGTGCCCTTCTGGACGCGCATCGGCCTGTGGTGCGCGGCGGCCTTCGCCGGGATCCTCGCGCTGCTGGAGTCGAGCGTGGTCGCCCTGTGGCACGACCTGGGCTCGATCATCACCCCCACCCTCCTCCTGCCCGTGGGCGCGGCCCTGCTTCGCCGCGGCCGCCTCGGCCCGGGCGGCACGCTGGTCGCCATGGTCGCCCCATTCCTGGTCTCGCTCGGCTGGATCCTGGTCCGGGCCTTTCCCCCGCCGGGGCGGCCGGGCGCCTATCCCTGGTCCATCGAGCCCATCTATGCCGGGCTCGCCGCCTCGCTCCTCGTCTACGCGGCGGGCTGGCTGTGGCTCCGGACGCGCCGCGCCCGGAGCGTGAAAGGAGGCACTCCATGAGGGCCCTCGTCTTCCTCGCGCTGGCCGTCGCCTCGCTGGCGCCGGCCGCGCGAGCCCAGGACTCCACCGCCGTCCGGCGGACGGCCGCCGGGCGCGCCACGGCACCCGACACGCTGGGCCGCGTGGTGCCGCTCGCCGGGATCGAGGTGAGCACGACCCGGCTCGCCGAGCAGGCGCCCATCGCGCGCTCGGCCCTCGGGCGCGAGGACCTCGTGCGGCAGAACGTGGGGCTCGACTCGGGCATGCTGCT
>JAWOLC010000009.1:0-5004 GCA_033853925.1 Candidatus Eiseniibacteriota bacterium | reverse complement strand
GGTCCCAGGCGCTCACCCAGGTGATGCCCTTCTTGTCCCGCCAGAGCTCGCCGCCCGGGCGACGGATCGACCAGTCGGGGTGCGCCCGCGACAGGATCGAGTCCTTGAACACCACGATGCGCGCGATGGCGTACAGCTTGTGCGCGTGCAGCGTGTCCGTCAGCACCTTCAGGTCGTGCCACGTGTTCCACCCCGGCTGCGTCAGCTGCCGCACCTGCGGGATCTGCGAGGTGTAGTGCGGACCCCGCTCGTCCTTCACGTCCACGACGAAAGTGTTGATCTCCGTCCGGTCCGCGAGCCCCAGCAGCTCGTGCAGCTTCTTGTGGCCCACGTACGCGTTCAGGTAGATGCCCCGGATCATCTCGGGCGCGTGGTCGTACCCTTTGTCTGTGGCCGCCCCTCCCTGCACCGCCGCCGAGATGGCCGCGGCGCCCGCGGGCTGCGCCGCCGCGCCGCCGCTGCCGACGGCGTGCCCCGCCGCTCTGTCCCCCGCGGCCGGCCGTGCCTCGGTATTGCCGCACGCGCCCAGATACGCCGGCGCCATCAGCGCCGGCACGATCCAGATCCACCTGCTCGCCTTCATGGGGTCTTTCGGGTACTCGAGAGGTGTGGGGCCAACGCCGGGGGCATTCACGCCCGCTCCGCCCGCCCGCGCGCAACGCGCGCTCGGCTCGTAACCTAGCACGCCCGGTCAACCACGGCAAAGCCCCCGCCCGACCCGAATCCGCCTGGCCTTTGCCCTTGCCCTTGCCTTTGCCCTGAGTGCCCCGTGCCCGTGCCCGCGTCGTTGGCTATATTCGCGCCCTCGACCCCGCAACGCCTCACGACAGGATGCCATGAACCGTTTCGTCCAGGCGGCCCGCGTCGCGGCCGCGGCCCTCCTGGCCGGCGGCGCGCCCGGCGTGGCGCAGCGTGCCCCCGGACCGGCGCGCGCGGCCGCAGCCGAGCGCGCCCTCGCCGCCGCACCCGCGCCGAGGCTCATCGTGTTCATCACGGTGGACCAGATGCGCGGGGAGTACATCGACCGGTGGGCGGCGCAGTACACGGGCGGGCTCGCGCGCCTGCGCCGGGGCGGCGCGGTCTTCACCGACGCGTTCCAGGACCACGCCGTAACCGAAACGGCCCCGGGTCACGCTACCGTGCTTTCCGGCCGCGAGCCGTGGAAGACCGGGATCGTGCGCAACGACGCCGGCGTGCAGGATCCGCAGGTGAGCCAGGTCGGCTCCCCCGGCCCCGGCGCCTCGCCCTTCCGCTTCCGCGGCAGCGTGCTCATGGACTGGCTGCGCGCCGCCGACCCCCTCAGCCGGGGGCTGTCGGTTTCGCGCAAGGACCGGGGGGCGATCCTTCCGATGGGCCGCGCGCAGCAGCAGGTCTTCTGGTACGAGGCGCGCACCGGCGACTTCGTCACTAGCACCTACTACGCCGACACGCTCGCCTCCTGGGTCCGCGCCCTGAACGAACGCCATCTCCCGCAAGGCTACGCCGGCAAGGTCTGGACGCTGGTCCTCCCGCCGGGTGCCTACACCGAGCCGGACAGCGTCCCCGTCGAGAGCCGCGACAGCGGCTTCGTCTTCCCGCACCCGATGCCGGCCGACCCCGCGGCCGCCGCGGCCTGGCTGCCCGAGACGCCGTTCATGGACGAGGTCACCATCGCCGCGGCGCTGAGCGGGCTGGAGGCCCTCCGCCTCGGCGCCGGCGACCACACCGATCTGCTCGCCGTCTCGCTCTCGGCCACCGACTACATCGGCCACCGCTACGGACCCGACTCCCGCGAGATCCACGATCAGATCCTGCGACTCGACCGGCTGCTCGGCGGCTTCATCGATTCGGTCTACGCGCGAATGGACTCGAGCCGCGTGGTCTTCGCGCTCACGGCCGATCACGGCGTCTCGCCCTATCCCGAGGTCCGCGCCCCCTCGCCCGCCCAGGCCGCCGCCGCGCACGTCGACCTCGCGCCGCTCGCCCGGCGCTTCCAGCAGAGCCTCGCTGCCCGCGGCGTGGCCGCGTCTGCGTTCCAGTTCTCGGGCGAGGGCGTGCTGCTCGTGGACCGGCGCGCCTTCGCGCGCGCAGGCGTCCGCGCGGATTCCGTCATCGGCGCCTTCGCGGCGGACGCGCGGGCGGTGCCCGGGGTCCGGCGCGTCGATCTCGGCGCCGACCTCCCGCGGGCGGATACGCTTCACGACCCGGTCGCCCGCCGCTGGCTGCACATGATCCCGCCGGACCTGCCGATCGCGCTCGCCGTCACGCTACAGCCGGGACACGTCTGGGGACGCCTGGCCATCGCCATGCACGGACAGCCGTCCGACATCGATGCGCACGTGCCAATCGTCTTCTACGGCCCCTGGTTCCGCCCCGGCCGCTATCCCGGGTTCGTGCGCGTCGTGGACGTGGCGCCCACCCTGGCCGAGATCGCGGGCGTCCGTCCGACGGAGCCGATCGATGGCCGCGTGCTGCGGCAGGCGCTGCGCGAGCCGGCCACGGCCGCGGCGGCACAGCAGTAGCACGGGCGGAAGCCATGAGCGAGCCGATCCGCGCGCTGGAGCGCGCACTCGAGGAGGCGATCGGCGCCGGCCGCGTCGAGCGCAACGCGCCGCTGGCGCCCTACACCACCTTCCGCATCGGCGGTCCCGCCGATCTGCTCGTGCACGCCCGCACGCCGCGCGAGCTGATCGACGCCGTGCTCACCGCCCGCGAGCTGGGCGTCCCGTACTTCCTGCTGGGCAGCGGCGCCAACATCCTGGTAGGCGACGGCGGCGTCCGCGGGCTCGTCGTCCACAACGCCGTCGGCGGCTTCGCCGACCTGGGCGACGGCCTCATCCGCGTGGGCGCCGGCGTCGCCGTCTACCCCGATCTCATCGTCGAGACAGTCGCCCGCGGGCTGGGCGGGCTACACCACTTCGTGGGCATCCCCAGCACCGTGGGCGGTGCCATCTGGCAGAACCTGCACTTCCTCTCGCCCGCCCCTGCGCGGGAGCGCACGGTCTTCATCCAGGAGGTCGTGGAGAGCTGCGAGCTGCTGACGGAGGAGGGGGAGGTAAAGGAAGTCGGAGTCGAGTATCTACGCTTCGACTACGACTACAGCATCCTGCACGATCGGCGCGACCTCGTGCTCTCGGTCACCTTCCGACTCACGCCCACGCCTGAGGCGGAGCTGCGCCGCGTGATGCGCGAGAACCTCCAGTGGCGCGACGAGAAGCACCCGGACCTCTGGCTCTACCCATGCGCGGGCTCGATCTTCCAGAAGCTCGAGGGCGTCGGCGCCGGCCGCCTCATCGACCAGTGCGGCCTGAAGGGCTACGTCCACCCGCGCGGCACCGCCGAGATCTTCCACCGCCACGCCAACATCATCGTGAATCTCGGCGGCGCCTCCGCCCGCGACATCCTCGACCTGATCGAGCTGGCCCAGACCACTGTGCGCGAAAAGCTCGGCCACGAGCTCAAACCGGAGATCGGGCTGATCGGCGAGTTCTAGCCCCCCAGACCGGCCCTGAGCCCTACGGCGATGATGAGCATATCGTTGTTGAAGCCGCGGTAGCTCTCGGAGCGCAGCTCGATCACGGGCGCCAGCGCGGAGCCGCCCGCCACCGGCAGCCCGAGCACGATGGAGTGGGCGAAGTCGGTGCTCCCCCGGAACCAGCGCGCGCCGATTCCGAGTCCCACGTAAGGGCTTCCGGCGCCCCGCTCCCCGCCACGGCCCGCGGGCAGCCAGCTCGCGCCCACCATGAGGCGGCGCTCGGTATCGGAGCAGTTCGGGGACACGCTGTCACACGGCACGTTGCGCAGGTGCGCCACCGCGCCCGCCACCCACGGCTCGACGCCCACCCGCAGGGGCACGCCCGCGCGCAGCGAGCCGGACCAGACGTCCGCCAGGGTGGTGTTGACCAGGGTCTGCCGCAGGCTGACTCCGCCCGTCGCGTCCACCAGCAGCCAGGGGAGTGACACCGGACGGCGCTGCGCCGCGGCGCCGCCGGCGAGAGTCGCGAGCGCCAGCGTGGCCACGGCGGCGGCGCGAGAGAGCGTGACAGGCACGGGCATTCCTCCCGGACGGGTAGTGCGGCGGGCGCTCAGAGCGAAGGCGCCAGCTCGCGCAGGGCCTCGGCGTCAATGGCGTGTCCGCCGTCGAAGCCGAGCAGGGTGGGGGCGAGACCGTGGGCGCGCAGGCGCTCCGCCTCGATCAGCGCTGCGCTTTCCCCGAACCACGCGTCCTCGCGCCCGTAGACGAGTGACACCGGGGGCAGGGCCTTACCCTGAGCCGCCGCGGCCCAATCGAGGTCCGGCGGCGAGGGGGAGCCCCAGAGCACCAGCTCGTCCAGCCGCGCATCGCCGAGGGCGGCCCAGCGCGCCGCCGCCGCCGCGCCCTGCGAGAAGCCGAGCGCGACCACGCGCGCGGCTGCCCGCGTCAGATCGGCGAAAACGTGGCGGTAGAGCGTGTCCAGGTACCGGACGTAATCGGCGATCTCGGTCAGCCGGTCCTCCCGCGTCATCCACGTCGCCCCGACCTTGCTGTCTGGGCCGTGCGCCCCGGGGCGTTCCTCCAGGTAGAAACGATTGAGCGCCTCGGGCGCGTAGATGCGGCGGCTGCCGTCGGCCAGCGGCTCGAACGCGTGCAGATAGCGTGCGGCGAGCTGGCCGTAGCCGTGCAGCACGAACCAGACCTCCGCCGGCCGCGCCACGGCCTCGCCCAGCACGGCGAAGCGGGCGTTGCGCGTGACCACGAGATGCCGTTCGTGCACCGAATCCGACCTCTGGTGTAACACGGGTATGATCTGGCGCGACTTCCTCGAGGACGACTTCCCCCTGGGCGATGGCACCGCCGACACGAGCGCACTCGTCGACTGCCCTCACTGCGGCGAGACGGCGGAGATCACCATCGATCCGGGGAGTGGTGCGCGGCAGGAGTACGTGGAAGACTGCCCCGTGTGCTGCCAGCCCTGGCGCGTCCGCGTCCGCTACACCCCGGAGGGCACCGCCGAGGTCGTGATCGACGCCGCCGACTGACGCGTC
>JAWOLC010000008.1:0-3695 GCA_033853925.1 Candidatus Eiseniibacteriota bacterium | reverse complement strand
TCCCCTCGCTGAGCACGCTCCGCCCCTCCACGTAGGCATCTCCCGACGTGGGGGTAAGGAGCGTGGTGAGGATCTTGATCAGGGTGGTCTTGCCCGCGCCGTTGGGGCCCAGCAGGCCGAAGATCTCGCCGCGCTCGATGCGCACGTCCACGCCGGCGAGCGCGTGCACCTCGCCCCCGCCCCGCGAGGCGCTCCCTAGCCTCGGCGCCCGCGATGTCACCCGTCGATTCCTCGCCTGCGCCCGCCGTGGATGCCCGCGGACTCGCCCGCACCTTCCGCGCCGCGCGGGGTGGGGGCGAGGTCCAGGCGCTGGCCGGCGTGGACGTGCGCATCGAGCGCGGTGAGATCTTCGGCCTGCTCGGCCCCAACGGCGCCGGCAAGACCACGCTCATCAAGATCCTCACCACCCTCCTCTATCCCAGCGCGGGCGCGGCGTCGGTGGCGGGCTTCGACGTCATCCGCGAGCCCAACGAGGTGCGCAAGCGCATCGGCCTCGTCTCGGGCGGCGAGTCGAGCGGCTACGGCATCCTCACGGTGCGCGAGTGCCTGTGGATGTTCTCGCAGTTCTACGGCGTGCCGGGGAGGGTGGCCTGGCCGCGCATCGACGCCCTCATCGCCACGGCGGACCTCGCCGGCCAGGCCCACACGCGCATCAACCGGCTCTCGACCGGGCAGCGCCAGCGCATGAACTTCGCCCGCGGCTTCGTCAGCGATCCCGAGGTGCTCTTCCTCGACGAGCCCACCCTGGGGATGGACGTGAACGCGGCGCGCGCCATGCGCGCCTACATCCTGCGCTGGGTCCGCGAGCGCCCCGGGCGCACCGTGCTCCTCACCACGCACTACATGCTCGAGGCCGAGGAGCTGTGCGACCGCATCGCCATCATCGACCACGGCCGCCTGCTCGCTTGCGACAGCTTCGCCGGGCTCCGCCGCCTGGTGGAGGGCGGCCAGCACGTCGAGCTGGAGGTGCGCACGCCGGACGGCGAAGCGGTGGCGCTGTCGGCGCTGGACGGCGTGCAGGCCGCCTGGGGCGCGCCGCACCCCGAGCGGGGCACGCGCGCCCTCAAGTTCCGGCTCCCGCCCGGCCGGCCACTGGCCGACGTGCTCCGCGGCCTCGAAGCGCGGGGGGTGAAGCTCGAGGCCATCGCCACGCGCGAGACCTCGCTCGAGGACGTGTTCATCGCCCTCGTGGGCCGCGGGCTCGAGGAGTCGGACGAGCCCGAGGAGGGCGAAGGCCCGCCGCCCGGGGCGCCGTGAGCGCGCTCGCGCTCCACCTGCGCGCGGCCTGGGGACGCGCCTACAGCCGCGTGGTCGGCGCGTATCGCGAGCCGACCTGGCTGCTCACCGACGCCGTCCTGCCCAACCTGGGGATGATCGCCTTCGTCATGCTCTATCGCGCCCTCGGCGCGCCGCGCTCGTTCGAGTCCCTGGCCGTGATCGGCGGCATCCTCGCCACCTACTGGATCAACGTCCTCTGGGGGATGGGCGCGCAGTTCTACTGGGAGAAGCAGAGCGGCCAGCTCCAGCTCTACTTCGTGGTGCCCTGCTCGCGCATGGCCATCCTCGCCGGCATGGCCCTCGGCGGCTTCGTCATGACCACGGCCCGCTGCCTCTTCGGCCTGTTCCTGGGCTTCGTCGTGCTCAAGGCGCACGTCCAGCCCTTCAGCCTGCCGGCCATGCTGGGCGTGTTCGCCCTCAGCATGGTGGCCCTCTACGCGCTGGGCATGGTCATGGCCTCGCTCTTCCTCCTCTGGGGGCGCGAGGCCTACCACATCAGCAACGCGCTCTACGAGCCGGTGCAGTTCCTCTCCGGCCTCTACTTCCCGCTGCGCACCCTGGGCCCGCTGGCGGGGCTGGCCGCCGGGCTGATCCCGCTCGGGCTGGGCGTGGACGCCCTGCGCCAGGTGCTCCTCGGCCGGGCGGCGCGCGGCCTCGTGCCCCTGCGCTTCGAGGTGCTGGCCCTGGTCGTGCTGGGGGTGGTCTTCCTCATGCTGGCGCGCCTGGCGCTCGACTACCTCGAGACCCTCGCCAAGCGCGAGGGCCGGCTGACGCAGAGGTGGCAGTGAGGGCGCGGCCCGGCCCTCCGGGGCGCCCGCTCGGCGGGCGGGCGCGGCGGCGCCGGCCGCGGAGGCGGCGGTGAGGGTGCTCGCCGCCCGCCTGCGCGCCGCCGCCTGGCTGGGGCTGCAGATCGAGTCCAACTGGACCGATCCGTTCCTCTTCACCGCCTACGCGGTGGCCCGGCCGCTGGCCGCCGCCCTGATTCTCGCCGGCATGTATTGGGCGGTGCGCGGGGTGGCGGCTTCCGGCGACGCCTTCCGCGGGCTCTACCTGGGGAGCGCCTTCCACAACTACGTCATCACCGTGCTCGTGGGCATGGGCTGGATGATCGTCGAGGAGCGCGAGGAGTACGAGACCCTCAAGTACGTCTACACGTCGCCGATCGGCATGTTCAACTACCTCGCCGGGCGCTCGCTCGTGAAGCTGGCGCTGGCCACGCTCAGCACCGTGCTCACCCTGGCCGTGGGCTGGTTCCTGGTGCGCGTGACCTGGTCGTGGAGCGGGGTGGCCTGGGGGCCGCTGCTCGTGTCGCTCGCCCTCGGCATGTTCGCCACCCTCTCGCTCGGCTTCTTCGTGGCCGGCACGGCCATGCTCCTGCCGCGCGCCGCCTTCACCCTGAACGACGGCATCGCGGTGTCGCTCTACCTCCTCTGCGGCGTGATCTTCCCGATCGATCTGCTGCCGCGGGCCCTGCAGGGCCTGGCCATGGCGCTGCCCTTCACCTGGTGGTACGAGGCGGTGCGACGCTTCCTGCTCGGCCACGGCTCGAGCCAGCGGCTCGGCGCCTGGTCGGACGGCGCGCTGCTCGGCGCGCTGGCCGCGACCACGGTCGTCTTCTCGCTGGCGGCGCACCTGGGCTACCTGGCGCTCGAGCGCCAGGCGCGCCGCCTCGGCCGCCTCGACCAGACGACGCTCTTCTGAGATGAGCCTCGCGCGCACGGACACGGAGAGGGTGGGGCCACCGCCCGGCGCGCGCTGGGCGACGCTCGCCCTCCTCGGCCTCGTCACCTTCGCCGCCTTCGCGGGCGTGCTCCACGACGGCTGGCTCCTGCTCGACGATCCCCTCTACGTGACGCGTGACCCGCACGTCGTCCACGGCCTGACGCTCCGGGGGGCGCTCTGGTTCCTGCACGAGCCGCATGGCGAGAACTGGCATCCCCTCACCTCGTGGTCCCACATGCTGGACGTGCAGCTCTTCGGCCTCGGCCCCGCCGGGCCGCACGCGGTGAACCTCGCGCTCCACGTCCTGAACGCGCTGCTCCTCGCGCTCGTGCTCTTCCGCTTCACCGGCGCCTGGTGGCGGAGCCTGCTGGTCGCCGCCTTCTTTGCGCTCCACCCGCTGCGGGTGGAGTCGGTGGCCTGGATCGCCGAGCGGAAGGACGTGCTGAGCGGCTGCTTCTTCCTGCTCACGCTCGCCGCCTACGGGCGCTGGGTCGCGCGCCCCACGGCGGGGCGCTACGCGCTGCTCGCCGCGGCCCTGGCGGGCGGCCTGCTCGCGAAGCCCATGCTCGTGACGCTCCCCGTGGTGCTGGTGCTGCTCGACGTGTGGCCGCTGGGAAGGCTGGCGCGGCGGCGTCCGGTGAGGCGGGAGGGCGGGCGCGCGGCCGCGACGCGCCGTGGGGACACGGCGCGAGCGA
>JAWOLC010000007.1:0-12050 GCA_033853925.1 Candidatus Eiseniibacteriota bacterium | reverse complement strand
GCGACGGACGGCGGGGGCAGGGGCACGGCGCGAGTATGCCCGCGCGCGCCACGGTCGGAAAAGCGCGCGCGGGCGGGGCGCGTCCGCGCGTGTACGGTCGCCAGCGGGCGACGAGTGGTGGCGGGCGCCTACGGGGGCCCTAGCGGCGGCGGCGGCCGCGCGCCTCGGCCTCGGCGTCGGGCGGCGGCTCCTGCTCCGTCTCCTCCGCCTCGTCCTCGATCTCGATGACGAAGTTGCCGCCCACCCTGGGCGGCAGGATGACGCGGTGGAGCGCGATCTCGAACACCTCGTCCATGGTCTCGACCGGGATCATCTCGAGGCGCTCGCGCACGTCGGCCGGCACCTCGTCGAGGTCCTTGAGGTTGGCCGCCGGGAACAGCAGTGCGCGGAAGCCGGCGCGGTAGGCGGTGAGCGCCTTCTCGCGCAGCCCGCCGACCAGCAGCACGCGGCCGCGCAGGCTCACCTCGCCGGTCATCGCCACGTCGTGGCGGATGGGGCGGTCGCTGAGCACGGAGGCGATCACCAGCCCGACCGTGATGCCGGCCGAGGGGCCGTCCTTGGGCACGCCGGCCGCGGGGAAGTGGATGTGGATGTCGTAGTTGGCGAACGTCTCGGCGTCGATCTCCAGCAGGTCGGCTCGCGAGCGCACGTAGGAGTGCGCGGCCTGGACGGACTCCTTCATCACCTCGCCGAGCTGTCCCGTGGTGACGATCCGGCCGGCGCCGGGCATCTTGAGCGCCTCGACGATGAGGATCTCTCCGCCCGTCGCGGTCCAGGCCAGGCCGGCGGCCACGCCCACCTCGTCGTCCTTTCCCGCGGTCTCCAGGGTGAAGAGGCGGTGTCCGAGGTAGGCCTCGAGCCGCCGCGGCGTGACGACGTGCCGTTTCTCGTCGCCGTTCACGCGGGCGCGGGCCACCTTGCGGCACACGGTGGCGATCTGCCGCGACAGCCCGCGCACGCCGGCCTCCACCGTGTACTGGCGCATGATGGCGCGCAGCGCCTCGTCCGTGAGCCGCAGGTCGCGCGGCGCCAGGCCGTGCTCGCGCAGCAGGCGCGGCACCAGGAAGCGGCGGGCGATCGCCAGCTTCTCCTCTTCGCCGTAGCCCGGCACGTCGATCATCTCGAGCCGATCCTGGAGCGGCTCGGGCACCAGCTCGGCGCTGTTCGCGCAGAGGATCAGGACCGCGTGCGAGAGATCCAGGGGGAGGCCCAGGTACTGATCCACGAAGCGCGAGTTGCTGGCCGGATCGAGCAGGTCGAGCAGGGTCTCGAAGGCTCCGAGCCCCGCCTCGCCCGCGAGGCGGTCCACACCGTCGATCATCATCACGGGGTTCCTCACCCCGGCTTCGCGCAGGGCCACCGCGATCTTTCCGGGCTGGCCGCCGGGGAGCGAGCGGGACACGCCGCGCAGGCCGCCCATCTCGCCGAGGCCCGAGATGCCCAGCCGCACGAAGGGCCGGCGCAAGGCCATGGCCACGGCGGCGGCCAGCGAGGACTTGCCCGTGCCGGGCGGGCCGACGAGGCAGAGCGCGGGCCCGGGCAGGTCGGGCTTGAGCCGGCGCACGGCCAGGTACTCGAGGATTCGCTCCTTGGCCCGCGCCAGACCCAGGTGCTCTCCGTCCAGAGTCGCTTCGACCTGCTTGAGGTCGATGTCCTCGGGTGCGAGACGCTCCCAGGGCAGCGCCCACAGCCACTGCAGGTAGGTGCGCACCTGACCGGCTTCTGGCGAGCCCGGGGGCAGCCGCCGCAGGCGCTCGGTCTCCCGCTGGGCTTGCCGCGCGACTTCGAGCGGCAGCCCTACCACGGGCAGGGACTTCGCGGGGCGCGCCCCTTCGCCGATGATGTGCGGGAGCCCCACGGAGGCGGAGGCGCGCAAGCCGCGGCCCGACCTTCGAGGGCCACCGGATGAGGACCGGAGGTGTCGGGCCATGGCTTCTCCGTGCTGGGCGTTGGCCGAAAGGCTCAGTTGCCGAGGGGAGGGCCGTCGAAGCGTCCCGTGGGCGGGCCGCCCCTGCCCCTTGCGATAAGCAAGCCTTCTGCCGGGAGCGATGATTCCGATGCACGAGGGTGCCGTCGAGGATAAGACATTGTCCCCACGCCGAATGAGCAGCCTGGCTGGGAGAAATCCGCGCCCTTCTCGCCTGTCCCGCCCGAGTGGCTTGATCGGTCGAAGATTAGCCCCTGACCGATCTGCGTCAGGGAAGTGGCAAGCGCGTGCTTTGTGCAAGAAGGTGCGGACGAATCCGTGCAGCCGGTGCACGGAGCGTGGCGCGGGAGATCGTCGAGGCCGCCGCATTCGGCGGCGGGCGCCGTCGCCGGGCAAGCACGAAGGCCCGGCATTGCTGCCGGGCCTTCGCCTGAAACAGGAAGCACTACCGATACAGGGTCTTGATCTTGCCCCAGGTCTCCGGAATCGTCGGGACGACCTGGCAGCCCGGGTTCGTCCCCGAGCCCGTGTTGTGGAGCGTGACGCTGCTCGCGTTCACGATCGTGAAGTCAGCGGAGTTCTGGTCCGTGTCCGTGATGCCGCCGTTGCCGCGAAGGGCGGTCGTGGTCGCCGACAGGTTGGCGACCGCAGCCGAGCCCTCATAGCAGTTCGCGGTGCCCCAGCCGACGAGATCCTGCGCGTCGATGAGCGCCTGCGCGCACAGCCGGCCCTGAACCGCGTCCGTGAAGAGAGCGACCTTGCCGCTGGCCGCACCGAGGTTCGGTCCCACGGCGTAAGCGAAGTCCGGGGTCACGGGCAGATCGGCGCCGCCCGAGCCCGCGCTGCCGCACTGGACCAGGTAGTAGCCGCACGCCGGAATCGTGGCACCCTGTGGGAGGATGGCGATGCCGAACGAGTTGCTGGCGAACGAGCCGGTCGCGGAGCCGTACTGAACCGACCAGCCGCCGATGCTCACCGGCACGCCGGAGTTGTTGAACAGCTCCACGTAGTCGTACTTGTAGGTGCCCGAGCTGCTGCCGCCGCCGGGGTACACCTGGCTGAAGCGGATAGCATTCGCCGCGTACGCCGAGGTCGACACGACGAGGCCGAGAGCGAGGAGAGCGATAGCAGTCTTCCGCATGTTGGGGGTCTCCTTGTGGTGCTTGTCCGTGTTGCTGCGGGAGCTACGGCCTGCGGCCGGGTCTGCGTGGGCCCCGGACGTGGACTGCTGCCCCCACGTGGTCTCGTGCCCGTTTCGAGGACGGGCGGCCCCGATCGAGTTGCTCTCAGGCAACCCTTGATGCTTCTGAAACCACTTCAAGCATATGAAAAAAGCTCGGCGGCTTCAAGGGCGAACCCCACGGGCGCCCGCGGAACTTGCAGCCCTCGTGTCGCCTGCGCCTTCCGCGGCGGACGGCCCGGCGCTCCTCTCAGCGTGAATCCGCCCCATTGGTCGCTCCGACCTGGGCCTTCCGGCCCATACCCGCCCTGATCCAGAGCTGAACGGCGTTGACCAGGAGGAACACCGCAAACCCCCGGGCGAGAACCGACTGCGGCAACCGATGGGCCAGCCAGGAGGCTGCCGGGCCGCCCGCCGCCGCGCCCAGAGCAAGCCAAGGGAGCAAGGAGAGGGCCACGTTGTGCCGGCGGTGATGCTCGAAGGCTCCTGCGGGGGCCGTCACCAGGATCACGGCCAGCGAGGTCCCCTGCGCCAGTTGCTGAGGCATGCCCAGCGCCAGCGCGAAGGCGGGCACGGCCAGGATCCCGCCTCCCACCCCCATGAAGCCCGAGAGCACGCCGACCGCGGCGCCGAGCGCCAGGTCGAAGGCGATCCGCGCGGGCAGGGCCTGAAGCGCCGCGCCCAGCCCGGGCGGGACCTTCCACAGCAGCCGCACGGCCACCAGCGCGAGGAAGACCGCGAAGGCCCGCCGCAGCTCGCGGGTCGGGGTTCGCGCCGCCAGCCGGGCGCCGTAGCGGGCCGTCAGCACGCTCGCGACCGCCACCAGGGCGGCCGTGCCCCAGGCCACGTTGGCGTGCGCCCCATAGACGACGAGCGAGGCGATGGCGGTGGCCCCGATCGCGGCCAGCGAGGTTCCGTGGGCCTGGTGCTGGGTGAGGTGGAAGAAGCCCGTGAGGATCGGGATCAGCACGACCCCGCCGCCCACGCCGAAGAGACCGCCGGCAACGCCGGCCACGAGCCCGGCGAGCACGCCGGCGGCGATCTCGCCGCCCGACCGCGCCGCGCCGGATGGCTCCATCAGTCGGCCAGCCCGGGCTACCGTGCCGGATCGAGGCTCAAGGTCTCGGTACGCTGCACCAGGCGCACCACGTCGGCGAAGCGCGTGGCGTTCGTGGGGGCGCCCAGCACGACGGCGATCAGGTCGCGGCCCTGGTCACGCAGCCACGTGGCCACGCAGTAGCCCGACTGGCTGATGAAGCCCGTCTTGCTGCAATTGAATTCGTAGCGGTTGCTGCGCAGCAGTCGGTTCGTGTTCACGATGTGGTGCGTGCGGGAGACCGTCCGGCGGCGTCCCTGGTACTCGCTCACGAACACGTACGAGGGCGTGGTGGTGATCTCGCGGATCAGGTAGTGATCCGCCGCGGCCCGCAGCAGCCGCGCCACGTCCGTGGCGGTCGAGACGTCGCGCTCGTCCAGGCCGGTGGGCTCGGCGAACTGCGTGTTCGCCAGGCCCAGCTCGCGAGCCTTGCTGTTCATGCGCTCCACGAAGGCCTCCGGCGACAGGCCCGACTCGCGCGCCAGCACCCGGGTGGCCACGTTGTCCGAGTTCATCAGGCTCATGTGCAGCAGGTCGTAGAGGGCCACGCGCTCGTGATTGCGGAGCTGGGTGTGGCCGCCGCCGTGGATCTCCTGGTACGTGACCTCGACCTGGCGCCGGAGATCCGGCTTCTGCTCGAGGAAGACCAGCATGCTCATGAGCTTCGTGAGGCTGGCGATGGGCACGGTCTGGCCCGCCTGCTTCTCGAAGAGGACCCGGTCGGTGGCGGGGTCCACGACGAGCGCGTTGCGCGCGTACACGCCTCCGCGCGGCGGGGCCAGGTGGCGGTGACGGCGAGCCGCGACGCGCTTGCGCGCGGCCCGGGCCCGCCGGGCCTTCAGCCGCTGGGCACGCTCGCGCGCGGACGCCTTGGTGCGGACGTGGGAAGTGGAACTCGAGCTGGTGGTGGCGGGCGCGGCGCCGGCCGTCGTGGCCGGGCTCGCGACCAGGGCGACGAGGAGCAGGGCTCCCCCGACGCGCAGGGCGCGGAACGACATGGAACCTCCGGAAGCCCCGAGGAGCTGGGCCCAAACCGTCCTTGGTATCGGGTCGTGCTACGGGCGCACTTTAGCCGCGAATCGCCTCGAGCGTCAATGCGGTCGGGCCGCCGAGCCCGCCGAATCCACCTCGCTCCTCATCGCGATGCGCGCCAGGGGCACTGGGATGCCGCCCTGGCGGAGGAGCGCGTCGTGGAACGCGCCCGGAGCGAAGCGCGGACCCAGCCGCTCGCGCTGCTCGGCGCGCAGGTCGAGGATCTGCCAGCGGCCGAGCGTCGGCGCCACGCCCGAAAGCCCCGCGGCCAGACCCTGCGCCTCGTGTCTCGCCACCTCGGGCTCCGCCCCCGCCTCACGCTCGAGGAAGGCGGTCGCTTCCTCCAGGCTCATGCGCCCGCAATGAAAGCTCAGCGTGGCCACGGCCCGAGCGACGTCGCGGCGGGCCTCGAGCAGCCAGGCCAGCTCGAAGCGCGGGTCGCCGCCACCGAAGCCCTGCTCGAGCATCACCTGCTCGGCGTAGCGGGCCCAGCCCTCGCTCGCGGTGGGGGGCACGCAGGCCTGCCGCAGCCGCGGCGACACCTTGCGCCAGGCGAGCGTCTGCAGGTAGCGGCCGGGATACACCTCGCGCGCCGCGGCCACCCGCGCGGACCAGTAGTCGAGCGCGCCGGACGGCAGCTCCTCGCTCCCCGCGGCGTCGGGCGGAACCACCTGCAGCCAGGCCGGGCTCGTCACGGGGTCCCACGGCCCGGGGGCGTCCAGCGCCACCGCGGGGCCGTTCCAGTGGTAGGGCGGGGTCGCGCGCACCGTGATCCGCTCCTGCTCGGGCTCGCTCACGAGCGGATGCGTGGCGATGAAGGCGCGGACGTCCCGCAGGGCCTGATCGAGCAAGGACGGCAGCGAGTCGGCAGGCGGCGCGCCAGCCTGCAGAGAGTCCAGCGCCGCGGCCAACGCGCCCCCGGCCGCGACCCGCGCCGCCACGGAGTCCAGGCGCGCCTGGAGCGAGGCCAGCTCGCGCCGCCCGCGCTGGATCAGCGAGTCGGGCGCGGCCTCCTCGAGCGCCACCCCGCGAAGCCAGCGCCGCGTCGCCTCTTCTCCCAGGGCGGCCGCTCCGGCGGCGCGAGGCTCCAGGTCGAGCGCGAGATAGTCCAGGAAGTCCGAGGCCGCTCGCACGGCCGAGCTGTCCGCCTGCGCCAGGTCGGCCTGGCTGCGCTCATCGCGGCAGATGGCGGCCGAGCGGGGCACCGTCTCGCGGTAGAGACGCAGCAGCCGGGCGAAGGCCGGCACGCCTTCCTCGACGAGGACGGCCGGCGGGTCGGGCAGGTTCACGCGCGCGACTCGCAGCACCTCGGGCACGCGGGCGAGGCGGCGAGCCAGGGCGCGCGTACGCTCGCACGGGGAGACGGCGCCGCGCTCGAGGACCGCTTCGATCGCGTCCCCCGCCAGGGCCAGATAGGCGGCCGGATCCCTCTGCCACGGGCGCACGACTTCCAGCTCGACCCGCTCGGCCGCGAGCCTGGCCGCGAGCACGTCGCGCTCGCGCGCCCACGCGGGGGCGAGGTCGGCGCGCGGAATCGAGGCGAGGCGCTGCTCGACGGCCCCCAGGCGCGCCAGCTCCGCGGACAGGGCGCGCTCCCCGAGGGGCTCCAGCTTCTCGTCCGCGCGGTGGTCGCCGAGGCGCGAGGCGAGGTCGGGCCGCGCGGCCAGCAGGCCCTCCAGGTAGTCGCTCTCGAGGCGGGCGAGGCGCTGGGCCAGAGCCGCCGCGCGGGCCGGCGCGGCCTGCGGCCGGGCGGCGTGGCTCGCCCCGGCGAGCAGGCAGGCCGCGACGAGGCCCACCAGCGCCGCTCGCGGCGCGGGGAGCGCCTCCCGGGCGCGACGGCGGTGCGGCCGGGGGCTCACGGCCTCGGGACCACGTCCTTCACCAGCTCGAGCGGGTCCGCGACGCGCAGGGGCGAGGTGGCGAGGAAGGCCTGGGCGTAGCGCACGCCGATCTGCCAGCCCCAGTAGCGGGCGAACGAGAGGAAGGCGTCGCGGGGTGGGGGCAGCTGGGCCGGTCGGGGCCGATCGGGGTTCGCGAACTGGCTCTGGTGGCAGTCGAGGGCCCGCATCGAGTCCTCGTAGTGATCCGTCACGTCCACCACGAACGTGGGAGGGGTGCCGAGCGGCAGGAAGTAGAAGTAGAGAGCCTTCGCCTGGAACGGCTCGCCCTCGACCGGCGCCTTGCGCAGATGGGCGAGGTTGTACGCGTTGGCGACGATCTCGCCCGTCTTGTAGTGGTCGTTGTGGCCGAGGCCGCGCCCGATGGGCAGGTGGTAGTAGGGGGCGAACACCACCTCGGGCCGGTGCTTGCGGATCATGGCCGCCGCCATGCAGCGGTTCTCGAACGTGTCCTCGATGCGGAAGTCGCCGAGGTCGAGGTTCTCGCGCACGTCGAGCCCGAGGATCTCGGCCGCGCACTGGCATTCCCGCAGTCGCTCCTCGGGAGTGCCCCAGCCCATGTCCCCGGTCGTCATGTCGACGATGCCGGTCGTGTGTCCGAGCGACTTCATCTTGCTCAGGGTGGCGCCGCAGCCGATCTCGGCGTCGTCCGGGTGGGGGCCGAAGGCGAGAAAATCCAGTGCCATAAAGACTTCTCCGAGGTTCTGGGGCCGGGCCGTGGCCCGGCCCGAGGGATCGGGTGCTGGTGCGGCCGCCAGTGGCTCCAGCGCGGGATCATAGCCAGGACCCCGGAGCGCGACAAACCCGGGGAGGCCCACGAATCTCTATGTCGCGGTGGCTCCCCTTGCACTATGCTGAATGCGATGAGCGCCCGGGGGGCAGCGTGCCCCGGGCTCGTGATTTAGCGGAGGCCGCATGCTCTACTTCGCGTTCGGCTCGAATCTCGATCCCGATCAGATGCGGGAGCGTTGTCCCGGGAGCCATCTGATCGGCGTCTCCGTGCTGCGCGATCACAAGCTCGTCTTCCCGCGCTTCTCCGAGCGCTGGGGAGGCGGCATCGCCAGCCCGCAGCTCTCGCACGGCAGCGACGTGTGGGGCGTGCTCTACGACCTGGGCGACGACGATCTGCGGTCCCTCGACGCGTGCGAAGGCTTCGGCGTCCCCGGCGACGCCCACAACCGGTACGAGCGCGAGCAGATCTGGGTGGATCTCGTGCGCCCCGAGGACGGCTCGGTGCCGCGGCGCGTGCGGGCCTGGACCTACGTGGCCCGACCAGCCAACGTCTCGCTGCCCTCGCGCCGCTACATGGACACCCTGATCCGGGGCGCGCGGGCCCACCACCTGCCCGACGACTACCTGGTCCTGCTGGCCCGCCTGCCCGTGCTGGCCGAAGAGTCCGAGGCGAAGAGCTAGCGCGTGACTCGCGCCCCGTGGGCTCACGCCGGTGACGGGCCTGCGCTCGCCGTGACTCCGTCCTCCCCGAGCTGCGCGATCCTGGACTCCACCGTCGCCGCCAGCTCGCGCCAGGCGGCCGCCACCTCGCGCGCGTTGGCCCGGCAGTAGGCGCCCGCCATGCACGGGTCGCTCGCCGCGAGCCGCGTCATGTCGCGGAAGCCGGGCCCCGACAGGCCATGCGCGGCGGCCGCGTCGCCCAGCTCGCGCAGGGCGCAGGCCAGCAGGTAGGGCAGATGGCTCGTGCGCGCCAGCGCCTGGTCGTGCGTGGCCGGATCCACCAGCAAGGGCCGCGCGCCGAGGTCCCGGACCAGCCTCTCGACCACGGCGGGGACCGCCCCTCGCGCCGGGAGCAGCGCGAAGGCGGCATTGCGGAACAGCCCCGCGCGCGCCGCTCCGAAGCCGCTGCCCTCGTGCCCGGCGATCGGGTGGCCGCCCACGGCCGCGATGCCGCGGCCGGCGGCGCGCTCGAGAGCCGCGGTCACCGGGCCGCGGGCGCTGCCGGTGTCGAGCAGGGCCGCGCCCGGCGGAAGCGCCGTGGCCACGGCCTCGATCAGCGCGGGGAGCGAGTCCACGGGCGTGGCGACGACCGCCAGCTCGGCGCTCGCGCAGGCCGCGGCCAGCGACGGCGCGACCTCGTCCACGGCCCGCACGGCCAGCGCGCTCGCGCACGCGTCGGGGTCGGCGTCGAAGCCCACGCGGTGCCAGCGCGCCGAGCCGCGCAGGGTGAGGCCGATCGACCCGCCGATCTGGCCCAGGCCGACGAGCGCGATCCGGACGCGGCGCGCGCCGTCCTCCCGGCTCGGGGCCGGCTCTCCGGCGGGACGCGGCCCGCTGGCGGCCACGCTCGCGACGCCGGGGGGGAGGGGCGTCGCGGGCGCGGCGTCGGGCGGCAGGTGCGCCGGCGCCTCGCCCGGGCGCGGCGTGTGGTCCACGAGATCGGGCCTCAGCCCGGCCGCGGCGCCGAGGTAGACGGGCTGGAGCCGGACATCGGCGGGCACGCCGCTCACGGTGAGCAGCACGCGCACCAGGCGCGGCATCGCGCCGGGCACGGGGATCTCTCGCGCGCTCAGCATGGGCACGTCGGTCCAGCCGAGCTGGCGGGCGACGTAGGCGGGGAACTCGGCGTCCAGGTCGGCGGTGAGGGTGAAGATGGCGCTCACGACGCGGCCGGGCGCGAGCCCGTTCACGCGGACCAGGGCGCGCAGGAGCTGCTCGGTCGCCGCGAAGATGGCGGCGGCGGTGTTGTCGGCGACCGGCGCCGCGCCGCGCACGGCGGCGATGCGGGTCGGTCCGGCGGGAGTGGCGGTGGACATCGGGCCTCCTCGGGGACGCCGCGGAGGCGGCAACGAAGAACCCACCTCCGCGGGACGGGAGTGGGTTCGTTGCGAGACGCGCGTCAGCTCACGCCCGTGCCCACCCCCGTCGGGGGTACGCGTAGGCGTAGCGATAGCGGCGCGCGACGTTCATCATGGACGGAAGTCTAGAGGGCCGGCGCGGCGCGGGTCAAGCGCGCGGCCGAGGGTCGGGCGGCCTCAGCCCTCGGCGGCCTCGCTCCCCGGCGTGCCGACGTGCTCGGCGGCCGGTGGTGCGTAGAGCCGGGCGAAGTAGTCGCGCAGCATGCGCTCGGCCGAGAACTTCTCCACCCCCATGGCGATGCTCGCCTGCATCATCGTCACCCAGCGCTCGCGCTCCGCCCACGCCGGCAGCACCTCCTCCTCCAGCACGCGGTAGAGCGCGGCCTGGTCCTTCAGGTCGTCGCCCGAGTCGCCGTCGCCGATGGCCCAGCCGTTCACGCCGTGCTCGCAGCCCTCCGGCCACCAACCGTCGAGGATGCTGACGTTGAGCACGCCGTTCATCGCCGCCTTCATGCCCGAGGTCCCGCACGCCTCGAGCGGACGGATGGGGTTGTTGAGCCACACGTCGCAACCGCGCGTGAGCATCCGCCCCAGCACCATGTCGTAGTTCTCCAGGTACACGATCTGCCCCGGATGCGCGCGCTCCGCCCCCACGAGGCGGGCCACGATCGTCTTGCCGAACTTGTCGTCGGGGTGCGACTTCCCCGACAGCACCACGTGCACGCCTCGGTCCAGCAGGCCCATGAGCCGCGCCTCGTCGCGCACCAGCAGGTCGGGGCGCTTGTAGCCGGCGGCGCGGCGGGCGAAGCCGATGATCAGCCCCTCCTCGGCCAGTTGCAGGCCCTTGCGCCGCCCGATCTCGGCGAGCAGCTCGCGCTTGTGGAAGAGGTGCGCCTCCCACAGCCGCGCCGGATCGCCCGCCGCCACGCGCACGATGGGCGACTGCCAGGTGGGGCGGTGCACGCCGTTCGTCACCGAGACGATGGGCGCTCCGTCGGTGATGTGCTTCCACATCGTGCGCGCCGTCTCGCCGTGCAGGCTCGACACCGCGTTCGCCTTGCGCGCGAGCCGCAGCCCCGCCACGGTCATGTTGAACGGGTCGCCGCCGATCGCCCGCATCTCGGCGCCCGAGAGCTGGAGGCAGGCGCCCAGGCGGCGCAGGTCCTTGAGGGAGTGCTCCTCGTTCCCCGCCTTCACCGGCGTGTGGGTGGTGAAGACGATCTCGGCCCGCGTCGCCTCCCAGGCCTCGGGGAAGGTCATGCCGGCTTCCATGCGCGCCGCGATCATCTCGACGCCGGCGAACACCGCGTGCCCCTCGTTGAAGTGGTAGGTCGCGACGGGGATGCCGAGCCAGGTGAGGGCGCGGGCGCCGCCGATGCCGAGCAGCATCTCCTGGGCGATGCGCACGTCGGTGCCCGCCTCGTAGAGCCGGTGGGTGATCCAGCGGTCCTCGGCCCGCGCCGGCTGGATCAGGTAGAGCGGCACGTGCCCGTAGCGCGTCGTCACCCAGACGTTGCACGGCACCTCGGTGCCGCGCACGCTCACCCGCACGTGCACGCCGGTGTCCCGGAGGAAGGAGTGGTCGTAGCGCGGGAACTCCTCGGTGGGCTGGCCGTCGGCCCCGATGTGCTGCACGCAGTAGCCGCGCTCCCACAGCAGCCCGACGCCGATGACCGGGAGCTTGAGGTCCGCCGCCGCCTTGATGTAGTCGCCCGCCAGGATGCCGAGCCCTCCGGAGTAGATGGGGAAGGACTCGTGCAGCCCGAATTCCATGCAGAAGTAGGCGACGTGGGGCACGCGCGGCATCGCGGCTTGTCACTCCCAACGGATGGATGTTCGCAGGGCGAGGTGAACGATGATAGGGGCGCCGTGCGCCGCTGTCACGCGAGGCGCGGCCTTCGCGACTCCGCGCCGCTCCGGCCCCGCCGCGCCGCGCGCGGCCGCCCCGTGCTGCGCCGGGGGCCCGCGCTCCGGGTTATCGGCCACCGGCCTCGGCGAGCCGCAGGTCTTCGTCAGGGCTTCCCGGCCGTGGCCTCCTCCGCGGCCGCCGCGCCGCCGCGCGCGAGCAGGGCGGGCAGGACGAGCAGCAGCAGCAGCGCCGAGATCG
>JAWOLC010000006.1:0-3729 GCA_033853925.1 Candidatus Eiseniibacteriota bacterium | reverse complement strand
ACGTCGCAACGGACACGAGCCCGCGAGTCGAATGCGTTGGTGAACAGATTGGGGGCGCCGGCGGGCATCAGGCGCGCGCTGGCGAGCCGCTGCCTCGAGCGGCGCAAGGTCGCGACGTACCGGCTCGGCACGTTGTCAACAGAAATCTTCCAATCGCCGGGGAGGCGGCGTATCGTTGAGGGGCGTCGGATCTCCCCCGGCGGTGCCGGGCCGTCTCCCACCCGCATCCACACGCGCCACGTCGCGTGGCTGCTCCCGCGTCCGCGGTGCCGGCCGCGCGCCCACACCACGAGGTGGCCCATGGCACGCAGGGCCGAGACCATCCTGGGAATCGCCAACCAGGTCTTGGTGCAGGTCGCGATCGTGAACGGCGAGATCCGCTGCTTCCCCAAGCGCAGCGGCGAGGTGCTGATCTTCAACGCCTGGGACCCGGCGCGATCGTGTCCGTCGCGACCGCGCGAGGTGCGCTGGGTGGTCCACGGCCTGCAGCCCGGACAGTTCCTGCGCATCGAGCCCAAGGACGGCTCGGCGCAGATGTTCGGGCTCCCCGTCGCGCTCGACATCCCCTACGGGTTCAACTCGATCTCCAGCGGAGTTCCCCAGCTTCGCGTGGGGGGAACGGGCAGCCTGAAGTGGGACTACAACCTCGTTCTCTTCGAGCAGAACGGGGGAGCGCCCCGAGAGCTGGCCCGGCTCGACCCGGGCATCGTCATCAAGGACGACCCGTAGGACCCGGGCTCGGGGGGCGGACGGGACTCGATCCCCGTCCGCCCGTCAGGCGCTCGAACTTCGGATCTCCGCGCAGCGGGCGAAACTCGTCGTCCTCGAGGATCCTCTTCGGGGGGATGCCCAGGCGGAGTGCGCGCTGCAAGGCCTGGATGGCCGCGGCGTGGTTCCCGCACAGGCTGTGGATCATCGCTGCGTTGTACGACAGCTCGGCCGACGCGAGGACGACTTGCGGGGCCACGTCGCCCAGCGCCAGCGCCGCGTCCGCGCAGTCGCCCGCCTTGGAGAGGTAGACCGCGCGGGACACGCGCAGCTCCGGGTTCTTCGGATTCTGGTGAAGGTCCGCATCCGCGAGGCGAACCGCCTCCCGGTAGGCGGTCTGCGCCTCCTCCCTGCGGTCTTCCCGCAGGCAGACATCGCCCAGGTTGCGGCGCATCAACGCGTCGTTCGGTTTCAACCGCACCGCCAGAGCGTAGTACTCGTGCGCCTCCCGCATGCGTCCCGCGTAGAAGTACGCCGTCCCGATATTGGTGGCCAGGTCGCCGTCCTGGACGGGCGTGGGCAGGCGGCGATACTCGGCGACGGCCTGGTCCGCCTTCCCCTCGAGCATGTCGAGCGCGGCCAGCTGCTCGTATCCCCGGTTCCTCTCGGGCACCAGGCGGACGATCCGCTCGAAGGCCGCGCGTGCCCCGGCATAGTCGCCCACCTTGAGGAGGTTCGCGCCGAGCGAGTTCCAGTTCGCCCAGTAGTCCGGCCGCAGCTCCACGGCGCGCCGGTACCAGCGGATGGCGTCGGACAGCCGGCCCGCGTCCCGGTAGGTGGCCGCGAGCTGGCGGCTGCCCTCGTCCCAGTTCGGCCGCTTGAGGACCACCTGCTTGAGCTCGAGGATGGCTTCGTCCGTGCGCCCGGTCGCCCGGAGGATCTCGGAGCGGGCGACCCTCGCCTCCACGAGGTCCGGAGCCAGTCGGAGCGCCCGGTCGGCCGCCTGGCTCGCGCTGTTCAGCGCCTCAGGCCGCTTGTCGCGCCTGTAGATGCGGAGCAGGGCGCGGGCCCGCCCCGCCCAGGCCAGCGCGAACTCGGGGTCCTGCGTCAGGGCGACGCCGAAGCGGTCGGCGGCGCGGTCCACGGCCTGGGGATCGTCGGGATTCTCCAGCTCCTGGAGACCCTGCAGGTAGTCGTCGTAGGCATGCAGCGCCGAGGTGGGGTAGCTCGCCGGTCCGGGCGCGCCGGCGAAGTCCGCCTTCGCCCCGAGGCGGGCGGCCACGTGCTGCATGACGTCGTTTCCGACGCGCAGCGCCTGCCCGGCCGAGAGATCGTATTGCTTCGACCAGCGCACGAAGCCGGTGTGCGTGTCCTCCAGCTCGACCTCGACGCGGTCGCTCCCCTCCAGGCGACGGATCGTGCCCGAGAGCATCGCGCCCACGCCCAGCTCGTGCGCGACGGTGCGCGGGCGGCGATCGTCTCGCGGCAGGCCGGCCGTGGCGGCGCGGCTCGCCACGTTGAGATCGGTGTGCTGCACGAGGCCGCTGCGCAGCTCCTCGGCCAGCGCCGGCCCCAGAGGATCCAGGGTGCTGTCGCCGGTGGCGTTCTCGAACGACAGCACGGCCAGGCTCCGGACGTGCGGCGCGAGCGCGCGCCACGGCGCCCACCAGGCCAGGGCCGCCACCACGGCCAGGCCGACGCCGAGCCCCGCCGCCACGGGCGCCAGCCCGGCGCGCGCGAGGCCGCGCCGCCCCGAGGAGCGCGTGGACGGCGCGTGGGCCTCCTGCAGGTGGCGCAGGTCGGTGAGCACCTCGTGCGCCGACTGGTAGCGGTCCTGGCGGCGCTTGGCCAGCAGCTTCTGCACGATGCGCTCGAGCTCCGCGGGGACCTGGCTCGCGTAGCGGGCCAGGGGCGCCGGCTCCTCCGAGGCGGCCGCGTAGAAGATCTCCAGCGCCGTGCGGCCCGTGAAGGGCAGGCGGCCGGTCACGGTCTGGTAGAGGAGCACGCCCAGGGAGTAGAGGTCGCTGCGCGCATCCGCCTCCTCGCCCCGTGCCTGCTCGGGGGCCATGTAGGGCGCGGTGCCCATGATCCGCCCCTCCGAGGTGCGGAAGGACGGCGACTCGGCCTCGGGGCTCGCGGGAGGGGGTGCCCAGATGCGGGCCAGGCCGAAGTCGAAGATCTTCACCTGCCCGCTCGGGGTGATGCGCACGTTGCTCGGCTTGAGGTCGCGGTGGAGGACGCCCGACTGGTGCGCCGCCTCCAGGCCGCCGACGATCTGGATCGCCAGGTCGAGGATCCGGGCGGGCGAGAGCGGCTGGCGCTCGATCAGAGCCTGGAGGTCCTCGCCGGCCACGTACTCCATGGCGAGGAACGAGACCCGCTCGGGATGGGGGCCGGCCGCGCCGGGGTCGAGCAGATCGGCGGGATCCACGGCGTCCTCGCCGATCTCGAAGCACGTGGCGATGTTCGGGTGGCTGAGGGACGCCTCGGCCCGCGCCTCGCGGAGGAGGCGGGCCCGCGACTCCGCGTCGGCGGACAGCGCCTCCGAGAGCACCTTCAGGGCGACGATCCGATCCAGCCGGGTATCGCGCGCCCTGAAGACGACGGCGACACCACCCTGACCGATCCGCTCGAGGATCTCGTAGCTGCCGAGCCGCCCGATCGACATCGGGACCCCAGGGGGAAGGTCTCCGTGGCCTTGCGTGAGCCGCCTTCAGGATAACCCGCCGGGGCGGTCAGGCAAGCGAAAGGATGAGGATCCCCGCGCCCCGGCGGGGAACGGACGAGGCCCCGCGGCGCGCCGCGGGGCCTCGGCTCGGGCGAACCTTCTACAGCCCGTACTTGTCGATGATCTGCTGCTTGGCGAGCCCCAGGATGCCGTACTTGGCGCCCACCTTCTTGAAGGCCTCGATGCCCAGGTCCAGGTGCCGCTTCTCGTGGGCGGCGGAGAGCTGGGTGCGAATCCGCGCCTGGCCCTTGGCCACGACGGGGAAGAAGAAGCCCACGACGTAGATGCCCTCG
>JAWOLC010000005.1:0-27237 GCA_033853925.1 Candidatus Eiseniibacteriota bacterium | reverse complement strand
CCGCTCCCCGGCATCCGCCCCCTGGTGGTGGGGGCGGCGCGCTCGGGCCTGGCCGCCGCGCGCCTGCTGGCGGGGCACGGCCTGGACGTGCGCCTCGTGGACGCCAAGCTCGCCGGGCCCGCCGGCGCGGCGCGCGGGGCCGAGCTGGTGCACCAGGGCGTGTGCTCGACGTGGGACGTGGACGATCCTCGCGCGCTCGACGGACGCGACTTCGTGGTCTGGAGCCCGGGGATCCCCCTCGACCACCCGCTGGCGCAGGCGGCCCCGGCCGCGGGCGTGCCGGTGCTCTCCGAGCTGGAGATCGGCTTCCTCGCGGCGCGCGCCCCGTTCCTCTGCGTCACCGGCACGAACGGCAAGAGCACGACCGCGCACCTGGCGGGCGCGCTGCTGGCCGGCGCCGGGCGGCAGGTGGAGGTCTGCGGCAACATCGGGCGGGCCCTGTGCGAGGTGGCGGAGCGCGTGCCGCCCACGGGGCTGCTCGTGGTCGAGGTCTCCTCCTTCCAGCTCGAGACCGTGGATCGGCTCAAGCCCTTCGTCGCCACCTGGCTCAACCTGACGCCCGACCATCTGGACCGCCACGGCGCCTTCGCCGAGTACGCGGCGGCGAAGCAGAGGCTCTTCGCGCGCCAGGACGAGGGTGACTACGCGGTCTGGAACGCGGACGACCCCGAGGTGATGAGCCGGCGCAGCGGCCGGGGCGCCTGGCTCGAATTCTCGGCGCGGGATGCGGTGGAGGAGGGGGCCGCGGCGGTGGGCGGGCGCATCCGCCTGGCCTGGCGCGGCGGCGTCGAGGAGCTGATGGAGACGGCCGAGCTGAAGCTCCGGGGCCCGCACAACCTCTCCAACGCGCTCGCCGCCGTGACCACGGTGCTGCCGGTGGAGCCGCCGCCCGCGGCCCTGCGGGCGGTGCTGCGCGAGTACCCGGGGCTCGAGCACCGGCTCGAGCCGGTGGCGACGGTGGCCGGGGTGGCGTTCGTGAACGACTCGAAGGCCACGAACACGAATTCGCTGGAGGTGGCGCTCCTCAGCTTCGACAGCCCGGTCGTGCTCATCGCCGGGGGGCGCGACAAGGGCCAGGACTTCCGGCCGCTCGCCTCCCTGGTGCGCGAGCGCACCCGCGCGGCGGTGCTCATCGGCGAGGGGGCGGACCGCCTGGCCGAGCACTGGCGCGGCGCGAATCTGCTGCGCGCGGGCTCGCTCGCCGAGGCGGTGGAGCTGGCCTTCGCCGAGGCCCGCGGGGGCGGCCCGGCCCGGGGCCCGCGGGAGGCGGCGGTCGTGCTGCTCTCGCCGGGCTGCGCCTCCTTCGACATGTTCACCGACTTCGAGGACCGCGGCCGGCGCTTCAAGGAGGAGGTCGCGCGCCTCGCGGCCCGGGAGGGCAGGGCATGAACCGCGGCGATCGCTGGCTGCTCGTGCTCCCCCTGCTGCTCACGGCGCTGGGCGTCGTCATGGTCTACTCCTCGAGCACGATCCTGGGGATCACCCGCTACCAGGATCCGAACTACTACCTGGAGCGGCAGGTCGTGCGCGCGGCTCTGGGCGTGGCCGTCCTGCTGCTCTGCGCCTTCAAGGTGGATCTGCGGAAGCTGGAGCGCCTCGCGCCGCTGCTGCTCGGGATCGCCAGCCTCCTGCTCGTGCTGGTCATCGTCGCCGGACATCGCTCGCACGGGGCCAAGCGGGCCTTGCAGCTCGGGCTGCTGTCGCTCTCGCCCATCGACCTGGCCCGCCTCGCGGGGGTGGCGTTCCTGGCCCGCTGGTGCAAGCGCCACCCCCCGGCGGAGGCGGGCCTGGCGCGCGGCCTCCTCGTCCCGCTCGGGATCCTGGGCGGGGTCGCGGCGCTGGTGCTCAAGCAGCCCAACCTGAGCAGCGCGACGCTGCTCGGGGCGACGGCGATCGGCATGCTGTACCTGGCCGGGGCGCCCCGGCGCCACCTCGCCGTGCCGCTCGGGGCCGGCCTGCTCGTCGTCCCCGTCATGCTGAAGCTCCATCCCTATCAGCTGGAGCGCGTCCGCACCTTCGTGAGCTTCCTCTTCACCGGAGAGCTGGATCGGCACGGGGCCGGCTGGAATCTCGATCAGTCCCTCATCGCCATCGGCTCCGGGGGTTGGTTTGGCCGCGGCCCGGGCGGGAGCCTGCAGAAGTACCTGTTCCTGCCCGAGGCCCACACGGACTTCATCTTCTCGATCCTGGCGGAGGAGCTGGGATTCCTCGGCGTCACCGCGCTGCTCGCGCTCTTCGCGCTCCTGCTGTGGCGGTGCCTGCGCGTCATGGCGCGGGCCGAGGAGCCGTTCCAGTTCCTCCTCGCCGGAGGGCTCACCTTGCAGATCGGACTCTACGCGTTCGTGAACGTGGCGGTCGCGAGCGGCCTCGTGCCGACGACCGGCCTGCCACTCCCCTTCGTCTCGTACGGAGGCTCGGCCCTGCTCGCCAATCTGGCGGCGGCGGGGCTGCTCTATCGCATCAGCGCCGGCAACGAATCCGCCGAGGCCCTCGCCCGGCAGCGTTGGTCGGGGAGCCGCCCATGAAGGTCCTCATCGCCGGCGGCGGCACCGGAGGGCACGTGTATCCCGGCATCGCGGTGGCGGAGGAGATCGCCCGCTCCCGCCGGGGAGTCGAGGTCGTGTTCGTGGGCACGCGCCGCGGCCTCGAGGCGCAGGCCGTGCCCGAAGCCGGCTTCCGCATCCGCTATACCTGGAGCCGGGGGCTGCCGCGGCGCGCCTGGTGGCGCTGGCCCGCCGCGATCGTCGGCAACCTGGTCGGGCTGTTCCAGGCCATCGGCATCGTGGCCGCGGAGAAGCCGGACGTCGTGCTGGGCACGGGCGGCTACGTGAGCGGGCCGGTGACGCTGGCGGCCTGGCTGCTGCGGCGGCCCATCGTGCTCCAGGAGCAGAACAGCATCCCGGGGCTCGCCAACCGCCTGCTCGTCCACCTCGCCAACGAGATGCACCTGTCGTTCGTCGAGGCGCGCTCGTACTTCTGGCGCCGCGAGCGCCTCAACCTGCGGGTGACCGGCAATCCCATCCGGGCCTACATCCTGAGCGGGGACCGCCCCGCGGCCCTGACCGAGTTCGGGTTGGCGGCGGGGCGGCCGACCGTGTTCATCTTCGGCGGCAGCCGCGGCGCCCACCGCATCAACGAGGCGGCCCTGGAGGCCATGCGCCGACTCAAGGGCCGCGTGGACGTGCAGTTCATCCTGCAGACCGGCCGGCAGGACTTCGACTGGGCGAAGGGCGTCGTCGAGCAGGAGCAGCTCCCGGCGAAGGTGCTGCCGTACCTGAGCGACATCCAGATGGCCTATGCGGCCGCCGACCTCGTCGTCTGCCGCTCGGGGGCGATGACCCTGGCGGAGATCGCGGCCTGCGGCACGCCCGCCATTCTCGTGCCCTATCCCCACGCCGCGCACGACCACCAGATCGTGAACGCCACGAACCTCGTGGACCGCGGGGCGGCGCGGATGATCCTGGATCGGGAGCTGACGGGCGAGCGGCTGGCGCAGGAGATCGCGCACCTGCTGTCGCATCGCGAGGAGCTTTCGCGCATGTCGGCGTTCGCGCGCACGTTCGCGCGGCCCGACGCGGCGGAGCGGATCGTGAAGAGCCTCGAGCACTGGGCCCAGGCGCGGGCCACGCCGGAGCCGTCGGGACCCCCGCCGCGCTCCCGGCCGAGGCCGGGCAGCCGGGGGACGGGGGAGCGGCGGCCCGGCTCGGGCGGGCCGCGCGCCGAGGAGAAGGAGAGCTGATGTACGGGCGCACCCACCGCATCCACTTCGTCGGCATCGGCGGCGTCGGCATGTCCGGCATCGCCGAGGTGCTCCTCAACCTGGGCTACCAGGTGTCGGGCAGCGACCTGCGCGCCGGCGAGTCCACCGAGCGCCTCGTGCGCCTCGGCGGGCGCGTGTTCCACGGCCACGCGGCCGCCAACGTCGAGGGCGCGCAGGTGGTCGTCTACTCGACGGCGGTGAAGCCCGACAACCCCGAGGTGGCGGCCGCCCGCGCCCAGGGGATCCCCGTGATCCCGCGCGCCGACATGCTGGCCGAGCTCATGCGCATGAAGTACGGAGTGGCGGTGGCGGGCTCCCACGGCAAGACGACCACGACCTCTCTCGTCGCCGCCGTGCTGGCGCGTGGCGGGCTCGATCCCACGATCGTGGTGGGCGGCCGGCTGCAGTCCATCGGCTCGAACGCCCGGCTGGGCCACGGCCAGTTCCTGGTCGCGGAGGCCGACGAGAGCGACGGCTCGTTCCTGCGCCTCACCCCGGCGGTGTCGGTGATCACCAACATCGACCGGGAGCACCTGGACCACTACGGCTCGCTCGAGGAGCTGCGCCAGGCGTTCGTCTACTTCGCCAACCGCGTTCCCTTCTACGGGGTGACGATCCTCTGCGCCGACGATCCGCAGGTGCGGGGCATCCTGCCGCTGGTGACCAAGCGGCATCTGCTCTACGGCACCGCGCCCGATGCGGCGCTGCGCGCCGTGGACGTGCGGCTGGAGCCGCGGGGCGCCGTCTTCCGCGTGCTCGCCGACGGCCAGGACCTGGGCCTCGTGCACCTGGCGCTGCCGGGCCTGCACAACGTGCTGAACGCCCTCGCGGCCGTGGCCGTGGGCCTCGAGGTGGAGGTCGGCTTCGGCCACGTGGCCGAGGCGCTGGAGGCGTTCCGCGGGGTGGGGCGCCGCTTCGAGACGCGGGGCGAGGTCGGGGGCGTGCGGGTGGTGGACGACTACGGCCATCACCCCACGGAGATCGCGGCCACCCTGGCGGCGGCGCGCGCCCAGGGCCGGCGGGTGCTGGTCCTCTTCCAGCCGCATCGCTACACGCGCACGGCGCTCCTGCACCAGGAGTTCGGCGCCTGCTTCGGCGACGCCGACCGCGTCTGGGTGCTGGACATCTATCCGGCGGGGGAGAGCCCGGTGCCCGGCGTCAGCGCGCGCGTCATCGTGGAGAGCGCGGCGGCCCGCGGTAACCGCCACCTCGTCTACGCGGGGGACGGCGCGGCAGCCGTCGCGGCGGTGGCGCGGGAGGCGGAGCCCGGCGATCTCGTCCTCACGCTGGGCGCGGGGGACGTGTGGAGGCTGGGCGACGAGCTGCTCGCGCGCCTGCGCGAGCGCGCCGCCCAGGGCTCGCCGGCCGGCGGCGAGGGCGGCGATCCCGCAGGGAGGGCGCGCTGATGGGTCTCTACCAGGGACGAGCCCTCGAGCGCGCCCGCCGGCGTCCGCCGCGGCGGCACCGGCCCTGGCCGGTGCGCGTGACCTTCGCCGCCGCCGGGATCGCCGCGCTGGCGCTCGTGGCCGCGCACCTGCCCTGGCGGTGGCTGCGCGAGCACGTGGCGGTGGTGCGCGAGATCCAGGTCGAGGGCACGCGCTACCTGGACGGGTCCCGGATCGGCGAGATGGCGGGGCTCCACGTGGGCGACGAGCTCTTCGGCCTCGACCTCACACGCGCGCGCCAGGCCCTGCTCCTCGACCCGCGCATCGCCCGAGCGAGCGTTCGCCATGCCTGGCCGCGGGGAGTGCGGGTGCGCATCGTCGAGCGCGAGCCGGTACTCCTCGTGCGGCACGGCGTGCCCTGGGAGCTGGACTCCACGGGCGTGCTCCTGCCGCCGCTGGCGCGGGGCGTGGTGGCCGACGTGCCCCTCCTCACCGGGCCCGATTTCTCGCGGCTGCGGGCGGGCACCCAGGTCCTCACGCCCGAGGTGCGGCGGGGGCTCGCCTGGGTTCGGGCCCTGGCGGCGCGCGAGCTGCAGCTCGCGGGGGAGGTCTCCGAGGTGGACGTGTCCGATCCGCGCGCCACCGGCATCCTGCTCATGAGCGGCACGCGGGTGCTGGGCCCCGCCTGGCCCCCGGGCGCGCGGGTGCTCTCGGAGCTGCGCGTGGTGCTGGCCGACCTGCGGCAGCGGGGGATCGCGGCGGAGGACGTGGACTTGCGCTTCGAGAATCAGGTCGTGGTGAGGCCGGCGGACGCCGGCCGGGAGCCGGCGCCGGACGCCGGGCCCGGCGAGCCCCGCCACAGCGGTTGACCATCCTCACAAGGAGGTGAGCGGCACCATGGGTCAAGCAGCGCGGACGTACGTGGGCCTCGACATCGGCACCACCAAGATCTCCTGCATCATCGCGGACACCGGTGGCAACGGCACGGGGGACCTGCGCGTCGTGGGCGTGGGGACCGCGCCGAGCGAGGGGCTCCGGCGCGGCGTGGTCGTGGACCTCGAGAAGACGGTGGCCAGCATCCAGCGCGCGGTGGACGAGGCCGAGCGCATGGCCGGCATGCCGGTGAAGGGCGTGTACGCGGGCATCGCCGGCGACCACATCCGCAGCATCAACAGCCGCGGCGTGATCGCGGTCTCGCGCCGGGACAACGAGATCGGCGCGGCGGACGTGGACCGGGTCATCGAGGCGGCCAAGACGATCGCCATTCCCATGGACCGCGAGATCATCCACGTGATCCCGCAGGAGTACATCGTCGACGACCAGGACGGGATCAAGGATCCCGTGGGGATGAGCGGCGTGCGCCTGGAGGCCGAGGTGCACATCATCACCGGCGCCGTGACCTCGGCCAAGAACATCTGCCGCTCGATCCAGCGGGCCGGGCTCAAGGTGTTCGACCTGGTCCTCGAGCCGCTGGCCTCGAGCCACGCCGTGCTGGGCGACGACGAGCGCAACCTGGGCGTGGTCGTGCTCGACATCGGCGGCGGCACCACCGACGTCGCCGTCTTCTTCGAGGGCTCCATCCGGCACACGGCCATCGTCCCCTTCGGCGGCGCCAACGTGACGAACGACATCGCCATCGGCCTGCGCACGCCCATCGACAAGGCCGAGGCCGTCAAGATCCAGCACGGCTGCGCGCTCGCCTCCCTGGTCCCGAGCACGGACACGATCTCCGTCTCGGGCGTGGGCGGGCGCGCCGACCGCGAGATCGCCCGCCACGTGCTGGCCTCGATGATCGAGCCGCGCATGGAGGAGATCTTCCAGCTGGCCAACAAGGAGGTGAAGAAGAACCACTTCGCGGAGCTGCTCGGCGGCGGCGTCGTCCTCACGGGCGGCACCTCCCTCATGCCGGGCGTCGTCGAGCTGGCCGAGCAGGTGTTCGAGATGCCCGTGCGCCTGGGAGCGCCCCAGGGCCTGGGCGGACTGTCGGCCAACGTCGCCGATCCGCGCTTCTCGACCGGCGTGGGGCTCGTGCTCCATGCCCTGCGGAGCGAGGGCGGCGAGGAGAACGGCCGGGAGAGGCGGGCCAGCGCCGAGCCGCGCCGTGCCCTGGCCGACCCGCTGGGGTGGTTGAAGAGAATGATCTACTCGTGAGGAGCGTCGTCCGCCGTTCACCCATCACCGCCTGATCCCCGCGGTGGAGCCTCCGGCCGGAGCCTCGCACGCCCGGCGCCGGGGCGGACCCCACGCGGGATGGCACAGGGAGTCGTGCCCATGTTCGAACTGGAGATCGACAGCACCACCTCGGCCAAGCTCAAAGTCATTGGCGTCGGAGGGGCCGGCGGCAACGCCGTGAACCGCATGATCGGCGCCGGCCTGCGCGGCGTCGAGTTCATCGTCGCCAACACCGACGTCCAGGCCCTCAACCAGTCACTCGCCCCCAATCGCATCCAGATCGGCAAGACCACGACCCGCGGGCTGGGCTCGGGTGGCGATCCCACGCAGGGCCGCCGCGCCGCCGAGGAGGACGAGCAGCCGATCGCCGACGCCCTGACCGGCAGCGACATGGTCTTCATCACCGCGGGGATGGGGGGAGGCACGGGCACGGGCGCGGCGCCCGTCGCCGCGCGCCTGGCCAAGCAGAGCGGGGCCCTGACCGTGGCCGTGGTGACGAAGCCCTTCACCTTCGAGGGGCGGCGCCGCCTGCGGCAGGCCGAGGACGGGCTCGCCGAGCTGCGGGCCGAGGTGGATACCCTCATCATCATCCCGAACGAGCGCCTGCTGGCCGTCGTGGACAAGGCCACCTCGCTCACCGACGCGTTCAGCGTGGCGGACGAGGTGCTGCTCAAGGCGACGAAGGGAATCTCGGACCTGGTGACCGTGCCGGGCCTGGTCAACCTCGACTTCGCCGACGTGAAGGCGGTCATGTCGAACCGGGGCAACGCGCTCATGGGCACGGGGCGCGCCACCGGGACGGGCCGGGCGATCGAGGCGGCGCAGTCGGCCGTCTCGAGCCCGCTGCTCGAGGACGTGTCGATCAGCGGCGCCGAGGGCGTGCTGGTGAACATCACGGGCGGCCGCGATCTGACGCTGCACGAGGTGAACGAGGCGGCCAGCGTGGTCGTGAGCGCGGCGGGCGAGGACGCGAACGTCATCTTCGGCGCGGTGATCGATCCCAACATGGACGGCGAGATCATGATCACGGTGATCGCCACCGGCTTCGGGCACGAGGCGGCGCGCGCCCGCGCCGACAAGGGCCGCGGCGCGGAGGCGGAGGAGTACAAGCGCCCGCAGCCGTGGGGCGACGAGGTCGGCGTCGGCGCCCGCGAGCGCTGGGGCCACGGGCGGAGGAACGGCGACTCCCTCGAGGTGCCGGCGTTCCTGAGGCGGCAGATGGACTGAGACTCTTCGCCGGCCGCGCGGAGAGGGGGGACGCGGCGCGGTCCCCTGCCTCGCGGCCCGGGGAGGGGAGCGAGCGTGTTCTCGAATCTGCTCAAGTGGGCGCACAACCGCCGCTACAACCGCGGCATGGTGCACTTCAACCGCGGGGAGTACGAGCAGGCGGCGGTCGAGTTCGAGGCGGCGCTGGCCGAGGTGCGGGATCCCAGCGATCCCGACCACAGCCTGGCGCTCTGCTACGCCGCCGAGGCTCGCGCCCACCTGGGGCTCGCGTTCTTCCACGCCGGCCAGTACGGCAGGGCCGAGGAGCAGTTCGCCAGGGCTCTCGAGCAGAATCCCTCCTTCCCCGACCTGCGCTACTACCGAGCGCGGATCTTCCAGCGCTCGGGACGGCTGCCGGAAGCGGTGGCCGAGCTGGACCTGGCCCTCGCCGAGCACCCGCGCTACGTGGAGGCGCTGCTCCTGCTCGGCGTCTGCCGCTCGCAGCTGGGCGATCGGCCGCGCGCGGTGGAGGCGCTCAACCAGGCGCTCGCTCTGGGCGTCGAGCTGCCTCCGGGGCTCGTGGCCGCGAGCGTCTCCGAGTGGGGCGCCGCGGACTGGCAGGGATTGCTCGCGGCGCTGACGGGCGGGCCGGGGGCGGCTCCGCCGGAGAGCACGCACGTGGACCGGGGCCTCGAGCGCTACCACGCCGGCGACCTGGCCGGGGCGATCGCCGAGATCGAGCTGGCGGTCGCGGAGCGTCCGGGATACGCGGACCTGCGCTGTCGGCTCGGTGGTCTGCTGCTCGAGGCCGGACGCCTGCCGGAGGCTCTGGCCCAGCTCGACGCGGCGCTCAAGATCAACCCGCACTACCTCGAGGCGCGACTGCTCGCGGCGCGGGCGCATCTCGAGCAGGGAGCGGCCCGGGAGGCCGCCGCCCACGTCGAGGCGGCGCTCGAGGCCTTCCCCGACTACCCGGACCTCCACTTCTGGCTGGGGCTCGCCCGCTTTCGCGCCGGCGACTTCGCCGCGGCCCTGGTGCCGCTGGAGCGCGCCGTCCAGCTCAACCGGCAGTTCGCGCGGGCCCAGCGCCTGCTCGGGCTTCTCTACCACGCGCTCGGGCGGCACGACGACGCCCTGCGCTGCGTGCGGCGGGGGCTGGTGCGCGACCGCGAGATCCCGCCCGACGCGCTGAGCCAGGCGGCGCTCGCCCTCGAGGTGGGCGAGGCGGGGGGGATCGACGAGGACATCCAGCGCGCCCTGGCCGTGCAGCCGGAGTACCCGGATCTGCAGCTCGCCCTGGCTCGGGCGAGGCGCGTGCAGGGGCGCCTGGAGGAGGCGAGGGAGGCCTATCGCAAGGCACTGACCCTCAAGCCCGGCTACGACGCGGCGGTGCTGGAGCTGGCGGCCGTGGAGCTGGCCCTCGGGCACGCCCCGGCCGCCGAGGAGCTGATCGGCGAGTTCGTCGCCCGGCACCCCGACTGGCCCGACGCCCAGGCCCAGCTCGGGCGGGTGCGTCTCCTGCGGGGCGACCCGGCCGGTGCCGAAGAGCCGCTGCGAGCGGCCGTGGCCGTGAACCCGCTCTACGCGGCGGCGCGTGCCGATCTGGGCTGGGCGCTGCTCGCGCTGGGCCGGGCGAAGGAGGCGGACGCGGAATTCGCCAGCGCCCTCGCGCTGGACCCGCTGCACGCCCTGCCGCGCCAGCAATTGCAGTGGCGGGAGCTGCTGGCCGTTCGGAGAGCGGGAGAAGGGCCACGAGCCTGACCCCGCCGCGCGGGCGCGCGAGAGGGCGCCGCCCGGGCCGCGCGGGCCCCGAGATCCGTCAAGCTGCTCCCGGGGCGGGACGCTAGGACGTGGGCGCGGCGGCCTTGCGCAGGCCTCGCGCCGCCCGCTGCACCTTGCCGGTGCGCAGGCAGCGCGTGCACACATCCAGGTTCTTGACCCGTCCGTCCACGAGCGCGCGCACCCGCTGGAGGTTGGGGTTCCAGACGCGCTTGGTCAGGTTGTGAGCGTGGCTCACGTTGTGGCCCGACATGGCGCCTTTGCCGCAGACCGCACATCGCTGAGCCAAGAAGTCACCTCCTGACGACGAACCCGGGCCATGCACGGGCCAAACGAGCCCCGGACTATACCAGCCGCGGCCGCACGCGTAAAGCGCGCCTGCCCCGCGGCGCGGGCCCGGACCCGTTGGCCGCGGCCGAGTCGCGCCCGTCCGCGCCTCCCGGCGCCGCTGCGCGCCCCCCGGCGCCCATCGCCGTCGAGGTCTCGGAGAGCCGTCCGCCCGAGCGGCCGCGTTCCCCCTGGCGGGGCGGCAGTCCCGCGGCAAATGTGCGACATTGACCCGCGTATGTCGCCCCTCCCGACCGCCCCGCGTCGCTCGGTCTCGGCCGGCAGGCCGGCGCTCGTTCCCTCCTCGCGCGTGCAGTACCTGCCGGGCGTGGGCCCCCGGCGCGCCGAGCGGTTCGAGAGCCTCGGCCTCGTCACCCTCGAGCACCTGATGCGCCACTACCCGCGCACCTGGCTCGACGCCCGCCGCTTCGTGCGCATCGCGGATCTGAAGCCCGGGGAGTTCGTGACCGTCGAAGGCACGGTGCACAGCGCCGCGGCGGTCCGCACGCGCGCGGGGCGCACCGACTTCGTGGTGGCGCTCGAGGACGGCGGCCGCGAGCGGCTGGGGCTCTACTTCTTCGGCCAGCCGTTCCTCGCCCGCACCCTGACCCGGGGCGCGCGGGTGGTGGTGAGCGGCGAGCTGGATCCGTTCGAGCACCGCATGCTGAACCCGCTCTTCGAGGTGGTCGAGGGCGAGGTGGCCGAGCTGCTGCACGTGGGGCGGCTCGTTCCCGTGCACGCGCTCACCAAGGGGCTCAGCGCGCGGGGCCTGCGACGGGCGGTGAGCCTGGCGCTGGAGGCGGCGGCCGACGCCGTGCCCGATCCCCTCCCGTCCGAGGTCGTGCGCGAGCGGGGGCTGGCGCCGCTGGCCGAGGCGCTCCGTCAGATCCACTTCCCCGAGGACGAGGAGGCGCTGGGCCGAGCCCGGCGCCGCCTGGGCTTCGAGGAGCTGTTCCTCCTCCAGACCGTGCTCGAGGTGCGGCGGCAGGCCCTCGCCCAGGAGGGACGGGGCATGCGCACGGCGGGAGAGGGCCGTCTGGCGGCCCGGGCGATCGCTGCCCTGCCCTTCCCCCTCACCGCCGATCAGCGCCGGGCACTGGCGGAGATCGTGTCCGACATGCGGCGGGGAGCGCCCATGCACCGCATGCTCCTCGGGGACGTGGGGAGCGGCAAGACCGTCGTGGCGTTCCTGGCCGCCCTGCACGCGCTGGAGGCGGGGCATCAGGCGGCCTTCATGGCCCCGACGGAGATCCTGGCCCGTCAGCACGCGGCCACGCTCGCCGGGCTCGCGGCTCCGGTGGGCGCGGAGGTGGCGGTCCTCACGGGCGCGACGCCCGCGGCCGAGCGCCGCGCCCTCGCGGCCCGCCTGGGGGAGGCGGCGCCGCTGCTGATCGTGGGCACGCACGCGCTCCTCGAGGAGAAGGTGAAGATCCCCGACCTGGCGCTGGCCATCGTGGACGAGCAGCATCGCTTCGGCGTGCGCCAGCGGGCCACCCTCGCCAGCAAGGGCGTCATTCCCGACGTGCTCGTGCTCACCGCCACGCCCATCCCGCGCACGCTCATGCTCACCTACTACGGCGATCTGGCGGTGAGCACCCTGCGGGCCCTGCCCGCCGGGCGCGGGCGCCTGGTCACGCGCGTCACGGGGGAGGAGAAGTTCCCGCAGGTGATCGAGTTCCTGGCGCGCGAGCTGGAGGCGGGCCGGCAGGCCTTCGTGGTCGTGCCTCTCATCGAGGAAGGCGGCCGCGCCGAGGCGCGGGCGGCCGAGGCCGAGTTCGAGCGGCTGGCCGGCCACCCGCAGCTCAAGCCCTGGAAGATCGGCCTGCTGCACGGTCGCATGAAGGCCGAGGCCAAGCAGGCCGCGATGGAGGCGTTCGCCCGCAACGAGGTGCAGGCGCTGGTCACCACCACGGTGGTCGAGGTGGGTGTGGACGTGCCCAACGCGACCCTCATGGTGGTGGAGAACGCCGAGCGCTTCGGGCTCACGCAGCTCCACCAGCTCCGCGGGCGCGTGGGGCGCGGCGCGCACCGCTCGGTGTGCGTGCTGGTGGCGGGGCCCGCGGCCTCGGCCACCGCGCGCGAGCGGCTGGCGGTCATGGCCCGCACCACGGATGGCTTCGAGCTGGCCGAGGCCGACCTGAAGCTGCGGGGCCCGGGCGAGATGTGGGGGACGCGGCAGAGCGGCCTGCCGCGCTTCAAGCTGGTGGACCCGGCGCGGGACGTGGCGCTGCTGGAGGAGACGCGAGCGGCGGCGCGGACGCTGGTGACGGCGGATCCGCTCCTGGCGCGGCCGGAGCACGCCCCCCTGCGCGAGGCGCTGCTGGCGCAGTACGAGGAGCCGCTCGGGGTGGCGCTGACCGGATGAGGGAGGCCGGCCGCCGCGCGGCTCGCGGACCGCGGCCAGCCGCACCGCCCTCTTGGGCTCCCATGAGTGGTCGGCTCGTGGCGTCCTGTCCACTGCGACGTTCGGGGGTGTCACTCTCGTTGCGGAACAGCACCGGGCCGGGCCCGCGTTTCCCACTCCGGCGCTTTTCGGGCACAATGACTAGGCTGGAGGTGTCATCGTGATCGTCGCCTGCCCGAATTGCTCGACCGGCTACCTCTTTCCCGAGTCGCTCATGGGACCCGGTGGCGCACGCGTGCGCTGCCCGCGCTGCCAGAACCTGTTCCTGGTCGACCCCGAAGGCCGGCTCAAGGCTCCCGTCGCGCCGGCTGCCGGCGCCGCGCCGGAGAGCGCGCCCGCCCCCGAGGGTGCGCCCGCGCGGGAGGCCGAGCTGGAGGCTTCTCGAGGCCCCGCGGCCGCGCCCGCGGGCCAGGAGCCCCTGGCGGTGGCGCGCAGGGTGCTCGCCGAGCTGGCCAGGCGCGAGGGCGCGGGGCTCGAGCGCGCGCGCGAGGAGAAGCGGCTCTTCGCGACCTTCGGTCCGGCGCTGATGGAGGCCTACGAGTCGTACCGGCGCCTGGCCGGAGAGGAGGCGGGAGCGGCGCCCTTCCGCGAGGCCGTGCGCGAGCGCTGGGGCGTGGAGCTGCTGCCGCTCGTCTCCCGCGACGCCTGAGCGCGCCGTGCCCCACCACGTCACTCACCCGGGAACGCCTGCCATGCTGCGAACGCTCGCCCTGGTCCTCGCCCTGAGTCTCCTGACGGCCGCCGCGCCGCCTCCGTCACCCACCGACGCCGCGCACTACCTGGCGCGCTTCGTCGATCCCGGCGTCTCTCCGCGCGCCGACTTCTTCGACTACGCCGTGGGCAGATGGCTGCGGGAGAATCCGATTCCCCCCAGCGAGCGTTCGTGGGGAGTGGCCAACGTCGTCCAGGAGGAGACCTACCAGCGGCTCGTCACGCTCAGCGAGGCCGCCGCGGCCGACGCCCAGGCGACGCCCGGCAGCAACCTCCAGAAGATCGGCGACTTCTGGTACGCGGCCATGGATTCGGCGAGCAACGCGCGACAGGGCATGGCGCCGCTGGCCGACGAGTTCGCCCGGATCCAGGCCGTGCGGGACGTGCGGGGGCTCCTCGACGAGATCGCGCACCTGCAGTACATCGGCGTCGGGGCGATGTGCACGACGGCCATCCTGCAGGACGAGATGAACAGCGACCGCTATGCCGTGCACCTCTACCAGGGCGGGCTCGGGCTGCCGGACCGGGACTACTACTTCGACCCGGACGAGCGCTCGCGCATGCTCCGCGCCGAGTACGTCGCCCACGTGGCCCGCATGTTCCGCCGGCTGGGCGACGACAGCCTGCGCGCCGGCGCCGAGGCCGACACGGTCATGGGCCTGGAGACCGAGCTGGCTGGCGCCTCCCGCAAGCTGGAGGACCTGCGCGATCCGCACCGGAACTACAACGCCATGTCGGTGGAAGGGGTCTCGCGGCTCACGCCCTCGATCCGCTGGCGGGAGTTCCTGGCGCAGGGGGAGATCCGCGGCGTGGACAGCCTGGTCGTGGGGCAGCCCGAGTTCTTCCGGCAGGTCGAGGCCTCGCTGCACGCCCACGGCCTGGGCGCGTGGAGGACCTACCTCCGCTGGCAGCTCGTCAACGCCTATGCCGCGGAGGCCGGCGGATCCTTCGACGCGGAGAACTTCCACTTCTACGGCACGATCCTCAACGGCACGGCGGTGCAGCGGCCGCGCTGGAAGCGGATGCTCGACGAGGAGGAGGGGTATCTCGGCGACGCGCTGGGGCAGCTCTACGTCCAACGCTACTTCTCCCCGCGGACCAAGGCGCGCTACGAGAAGCTCACGGACGACATCTTCGCCGCGTTCCGCGAGCGCATCCGCAAGCTGGACTGGATGAGCGAGGCGACCCAGCAGCGGGCGCTGGCCAAGCTGAACGCGGTCACGAAGAAGGTCGGCTACCCCGCGCGCTGGCGGGACTACTCCAGCTACACGGTGGACCGGCGCTCCTTCCTGGCGAACTGCGTGCGGGGCAACGTGTGGCGCAGCGACTTCTACATCAAGAAGCTGGGGAAGCCGGTGGATCGCAGCGAGTGGGACATGACCCCGCAGACGTACAACGCCTACTACAACCCGTCCAACAACGAGATCGTGCTCCCCGCCGCGGCCTTCATCCTGCCCGGCATCGCCGACTCGCTGGTGGACGACGCGATCGTCTACTCCTACGCGGGGGGCTCGACGATCGGGCACGAGATCACCCACGGGTTCGACGACCAGGGCCGGCAGTTCGACGAGCGCGGCAACCTGGTGAACTGGTGGACGCCGCACGACGAGCAGGAATTCAACCGCCGGGCGGCGCGGATCGTCCGGCAGTTCGACGCCTACGTCGCGGTGGACAGCCTGCACGTGAACGGCAGCGCCACCCAGGGCGAGAACATCGCCGACCTGGGCGGCATCCTGCTCGGCTGGGACGCGTTCACCAGGACCGAGGAGTACCGGCGAGGCCAGCCCATTGGCGGGTTCACGCCCGCGCAGCGGTACTTCATCGGCTGGGCGCTGAGCTGGATGAACCAGCTCCGCCCGGAGAACCTCGCCGTGCGCGTGAAGACGGACGTGCACTCGCCCAGCTTCCTGCGGGTGAACGGCCCGGTCTCGAACCTGCCGCAATTCTACGCCGCCTTCGGCGTGCGCCCGGGGGATCGCATGTACCGCCCGGACTCTGTGCGCGTGCGGATCTGGTGAGGCGCGTCAGGCGGCCGCGGCGACCCCGTTCTTCTGCCCGACCACGAAGGCCGTCACGCCCACCATCACCATGAGGCCCGCGGCCACGAGCAGGGTCGCGTTGGTCCCGATGAGCGGGACGCCCACGCCCGCCACGGTCTGCCCGCCGAAGAAGAGCAGGCGCATGAGGAAATCGCGGGCGCTGAAGACGCGGGCGCGCTGACGCAGCTCGGTGGCCTCCTGGAGCATCGTCTCGGGCAGGATGAAGGCCGGCGCGGCCCCGATGCCGACGAGGAATCCCGCGCTGGCATACACCGCGAAGCGGGACGACACGGCGAAGGCGACGAGCCCGACGGCGGCCAGCGTGAGCCCGGCGGCGAGGACGATGTGCCGGGGATAGGCCCGGCCGTGCGTGTTCACCCACCACGTCGCCAGCGCGCTGCCCGAGACGAGCACCGCCAGGAGCACGCCCATGCGCTCTCCGACCCCGACGGCGCCCGCCGCGTGCTGCAGGTGCTGGATGCCCGCGACGTTGAGGAACCCGCCGCCCACCCAGATCGCCCCCAGCGCCGTGAGCGGCGTCCACACGCCGCGGTTGACCCGCACCATCCTCCAGCCTTCCGTCACCTCGTGGAGATAGGTGCGCACGGAGACCGCCGGACGGTCGCCGTGATGGGCCGCCGGCCGATAGACGATGAGCATCAGCGCGATCACCGAGACGACGTAGGTCGCTCCGTTGATGTAGAGGGCGGGAGCCCAGCCCAGGTGGAGCTCGGGGTGGTCCACGATCCATCCCCCGATCGGGGTCGCGGCGGTGCCCACCATCCCTGCCAGGGCCAGCAGGGTATTCGCCAGCAGGAGCTGCGAGGGCGGCACGATCTCGGGCGTGATGGCGCTCTTCGCGGGGAGGAAGAAGACGTTGCAGGCGAACAGGGTGAAGACGAGCAGGAAGACGAAGCCGATCTGGTGCGTGGTCAGGTAGCTCACCGGGATCAGGACGATGAACAGGGCGCGGAGCGCGTCGGAGGCGATCATCACGCGCCGGAGATTCATCCGGTCCACCCAGGCGCCGGTGAAGGGCGCGAAGAGGAGGACCGGCAGCAGCATGGCGACGCCGAGCAGCCAGAGGAGGAACGAGGACTGGGCCGCCCCCCGGAAGTGCGTCGTGTAGTCGGCGAGCAGCCCGACCAGGGCGACGTAGGTCAGCCGCTCGCCCGAGATGGAGATGAGCTGGCCGCTGAAGAGCGAGAAGTAGTTCCGCTGGAGGAGCAGCGGGCGAGGCGGGCGGTCGTCGGCCATCGCGAGAACCTACGCTGCCCGCGCCCGGCCACGCAACCGCGCGCCGGCTCGCTCAGCGCCGCGCCTCCTCGTCGTCGAGGGCCCGGGCGATCGCGGCCGTGCGATAGAGGGCCGTGCCCAGCGAGCCCGCCGCGACGAGCGCCAGGGCCAGGGTCAGCAGCGTTCCCGGGCGCCAGCCCGCGGCCGCGGCGGCCGGGTCCAGGAGCGAGGCGAGGGCGAGCAGCACGAGCCGCTCCGCCCGCTGCATGATGCCCCCCCGGTGCGAGACGCCCAGTCCCTCGCCGCGGGCGCGCGCGTAGCTGACGAGGAGAGAGCCGCCCAGGGCGAGCACCGCGGCGAGGGCGCGCCACGGCTCGGCGCCGAAGCGAACCACGAGCCCGGCGTAGGCGAAGGTCTCGGTGAAGCGGTCGAGGGTCGAGTCGAGGAAGGCTCCGGCCCGCGAGACGAGCCCCCGCGCGCGGGCCACGCGGCCGTCGAAGATGTCGGCGGCGCCTCCCAGCAGCACGAGCCAGCCGCCGGCGGCGAAGGCGCCGAGCGCATAGGCCGCGCCCGCGGCGACGCCGAGCAGCACGCCCGCCACGTTGAAGGCGAGCGGGGGCACGCGGAGGCGCACGCAGCCGGCCACGAGCGGAGTGATGAGCCACATGAGCCAGTCGCGGATCCAGTAGCCGAGCAGCACCGTGCGGGGGCGGCGGGCGACCTCGTCATCGAGCGGGCGGCCGCGGGCGGCGAGGGCGTAGATCGGCATCGTGGCGAGGATCGCGGCGGCGATCGCCAGCAGGACCAGGTCGGCGACGTTCATCTCAGGAGCGCCTCTGCGGGCGCCGGCCGAGGTAGCGAAGCGCCTTGGGCCAGAGGAAGAGGAGCGGCCAGCGGCGCTCGCGGGAGGTGAGCACGAGCGCCTCGCCGCTGCGCCGCTCGATCTTCTTGAGCACGTAGTCGAGCCAGCCCTCGTAGAGGGCCACGTACTTGATCCAGCGCAGGGTCGCCCGCAACTTGCTCTGGCGGAAGAAGAGCCGGGCCGCCAGGCGGGCCAGCGCGGTGGGCGGCTGCGGCTGGCGGAAGAACTCCCCGTCGCGCACGAGGCGCCCGCGGGCGGCCAGATGCTCGAGGAGGTTCCCGTAGAGGGGCAGGAGCGTGTCGCTCTGGGCGTCCAGCAAGCGGTCCAGGTGCTCGTCGCTCTCGGGCCGGATCTCCGCGGCATAGGAGAGGCGGAGCAGCGTGCCGCAGTAGGACCGAGCGTCGAAGGCGGGGGGAAGGAAGGATCGCGCCCATTGGAAGGTGCCGGCCCGCGCGGCGGCGATGGCCGCGGCCGCGGCCTCTCTGGCGGCGGGGTCGCGCGCCCAGACGATCTCCACGGGCTGGAAGAGCCGGGCGCGGACGAAGTGATCGCGCGGGCGGCTCGAGCAGGCCACGGCCAGGTCGGAGAGGCTCAACACCGCGCACTTGGCGCCGGCGGCCGGGCCGCCGGCGGGCCCACGCGCGGGGATCACGTTGGGGGGCAGCACGTGGTTGAGCGCGGCCGCGAGCCAGGCCGGCGGCCGCAGCTCCCCCCGCCGCACCAGGGCGCGGTAGGCCGGCCCGTAGGCGTCCACGAGGACGAAGAAGTCGTGGGCGCTCTCGGGCGCGGGCGCGGTGCCGTGGGAGCGGGACCCGTAATGCACGAGGCACGCCAGGGCCGGTCCGAACGCCTCGGCCAGGGAGGCGGCCAGGCGCGCGGTCGCGGGATCGGGCGCGTCGTCGAGCCCGAGGCGCAAGGCGGCATCGAGGCGCGGGTCAGGAGAGCTCACGGGAGCGCGCGTCGCCGCGGGGAGCTTCCCGGGACGGGTCGGGCATCCTGGCCAGGGTGCTCACCATCACCCCGCGCAGCTCCTCGATGAAGGCGTCGAGGCGGGTGCCGTCGGTCGGCGGGGTGAAGGGGCCCTGAACCACGGCGCAGGCACGCGTGCCGGACAACCTCAGAGCCACGTCGCCAAGGCTGCGCAGGTGCCGGAACCCGTCCAGCACCACGACATAGACGGGCTGGCGAGGGGCTCGGCGCAGGAAGAGCCGGAGGCCCGAGGTCATGAAGGGCAGAATACTCTTGTTGCGCGAACGGTGTCCTTCGGGAAAGATGATGAGGGAGCGCTCCCCCCGGGCCACGGCTTCGGCCGTGTCCCGCATGGTGAGCAGGCTCGCGCGGGACAGGGACAGCCGTTCGGAGACGAACGGGTAGCCCGCCAGACGGATCATCGTCGAGACGCCCGGGACGCTCCAGCGGTAACGGCCACGAGTCGGGATGATCGGGCAGGGGCCGCGCACGAGGGATAGCCCCACGGGCACGTCCATGACGGACTGGTGGTTCATGACGACGATGCAGCTTCCCGGGGGTATAGTGCCCTGGATGGCTAGGCTCCAACCTGCCAGCCATCGGGACAGCCAGAACACGAGCCGCACCTGGCTGCGCATCCAGGCGCCCATGACGCGTGGACGCGCCGAGGGCAGCAGCGTGACCAGGGGCGCGATGACGAGCCACTGGAGGGGCTCCATGACGAGCGCCAGGTAGGCGAGGTAGAGTACGAAGAAGCAGAGACTTCGCGCCGCAGCCATCACGCGCGGTCCCCGGGTGGGGGTGGGAAGGCGACGCCCCGAGACCCGATCGGGAGAGTCACCGACACGAGGTCGCCGATGCCAGGACAGATCGAAGCCGAGCGCGACTATTTCGATTACGACTATAGCAACTTCCACTACTCGTCAAGCGACGACGTCTTCGCCATCCTCGAGCCCTACACCGCCTGGTACGACCAGGCTCAGCTTCGAGGCTATTCGCTCTACTCGCAGCCGATGTCGTCGCCCCCGACGACCCGCATCGAGCTCGAGGAGAAGCTGGGGCACCGCCGCCGCCGCCTGCTGAATCTGGCGTCCTACAATTACCTCGGCCTGTCGGCCCGGCAGGAAGTCGTCGAGGCGGCGCGCCGGGCGCTCGAGCAGTACGGGCTCGGGGCGTCGGGCTCCCCCGTGCTGAGCGGCACCATGGACGTGCACCTCGCCCTCGAGCGCGAGCTGGCCGCCTTCAAGCGCAAGGAGGCGGCGCTCCTGTTCCCCTCGGGCTATGCCACGAACCTGGGCCTGCTCCAGGGGCTCATGCGTCCGGGCGATCTGATCGTCTGCGACCAGAACGTGCACGCCAGCATCGTGGACGGGGCGATCCTCTCCAAGGCCGACGTCCGCTATTTCCGGCACAACCGGCCGGAGGATCTCGAGCGCCGCCTCGCGGGCCGCCGTGGCAAGAAGCTGGTCGTGGTCGAGGGCGTCTACTCGATGGACGGGGACGTCTGCCGGCTGCCCGAGATCGTCGAGATCGCTCGCCGGCACGAAGCTCGCGTCATGATCGACGAGGCCCACTCGACCTTCATCTACGGGCCGAACGGGCGCGGCGTCGTGGAGCAGTTCGGCCTCGAGGACGAGATCGACCTGCACGTCGGCACGCTCTCCAAGGCGACGGGCGGGCAGGGCGGCTTCGTCGCGGGATCGTCGAGCCTCTACAAGTACCTCGAGGGCTTCGCCCACTCGCGCCTCTTCTCCTGCGGGCTGTCGCCGGTCGTGGCCGCGGGGGTCCTCGAGGCGGTGCGCATCGCCCGCCGCGAGCCCGAGCTGAGGGCGAAGCTGTGGGCCAACGTCGCCCATATCCGCGGGCGCCTCGCGGAGCACGGGGTGGACGTCGGCGAGTCGACCTCCCAGGTGATCCCGGTCATGATCCGCGACGATCGCCGGGTCTTCGACATCGCCCGGCGCCTGCAGGAGGAAGGGCTCTACCTGCAGCCCGTCGTCTATCCGGCCGTCGCCAAGCACCGCTCGCGCTTCCGCATCTCCGTCTCGGCCGCGCATACGAGCGAGCAGCTCGACGAGGGGGTGGACATCCTCACCCGCGTCCTGGCGGCGGAGGGCATCCTGTGAGTGCCGCCCCTCGCGAGTACGCCTATCGCGAGGCCGTCATGGGGTTCTTCGAATTCCCGACGACGAACGCGATTCGCCTGATTCCGCGCGGCCTCCAGCCCGTCGAGCCCCGCCATGGGCTGGGCGTGCTGGGGGTGACGGCCTTCGACTTCGAGCGGAGCGAGGTGGGCGCCTACCGCGAGATCGTGCTCTCCGTGCTGGTGGCGCCCCGCCTCCTGCCCGGCGAGGTCATGCCCAAGTCGGCGATGTATCCCTTCATGGTCGGCACGACCACGGCCGCCGCGCGCCGCCACGGCATGGAGGTCTGGAAGCTGCCGCACCTGGACGCGGACGTGAGCGTGGACCTGCGCTGCGACGACGGCTCGGCCAAGGTGGAGGCGGCCGAAGGCGGCCGGCCGATTCTCGCCCTCTCGATCGTGGCTCCGGCGCGCGTGCCCTGGCAGGCCGCGGACCACCGCTACCAGACCTTCTCCCAGGACGAGGCCGGACTCTACCTGTCCATGCTCTTCATGCGAGGCCCGTTCCTGGAGAGCGAGGAGGAGCGGGGCGCCCTCGAGCTGTACCCGCATCCCTTCCTGGCCGGCGTCGACCTCGACGAGGTGACGCCGACGCCCTTCCGTGAGCAGTGGATGCGCCAGGGCGTGGAGCTCATCCATCCCCTCCGTCCCCTGGCGGCCCTCGCGGGGCGATGAATGCCGGTGTCGGCGTAATCGTCAACCCGGCGGCCGGCCGCGGCGCGGGAGCCCGGCGTCTGCGGGAGGTGCGCGAGAGCTTCGCCGCCGTCGGCATCGAGGACATCCGGCTCACCTCCCGCCCGGGGGAGGAGGTCCTGCTCGCCAGCCGGGCCATCCAGGAGGGCGCCACCACCCTGGTCGCCGTGGGTGGCGACGGGACGTGGTCCAACGTGGCGGGCGCCATCCTCGACTCCGGCGCCGACTGCCGGCTGGCGCTGATCGCCGCCGGCACGGGCAACGACTTCGCCAAGAGCGTGGGCGCGCCCGCAGCCGATCCGGCGGCGACCGCGCGGCTGACCCGCGAGGGCCCCGACGTGCGAGTGGACGTGGGGCGGATCGAGGGGAGGCACTTCCTCAACATCGCCGGGTTCGGCATCGACATCGCCGTGCTCGAGGACCTGGACCGGATTCGCTGGCTGAGCGGGACCACGCTCTACGTGTTCTCGGCCCTGCGGCAGCTCGTCGCCTATGGCGGCGTCGACATCGAGATCGGGGTCGACGGAGCCAGCCGGGGCCCGCGCCGCCACCTGATGCTGATCGTGGCCAACGCCCGCCGCTTCGGCGGGGCGTTCCGCGTCGCCCCCGAGGCCAGCCTGGTGGACGGGCACCTGGACGCCGTCTCCTTCCACGACGCCCCGGCGCTGCGCCGCCTGGGCCTGTTCCGCGCCCTGGTGCGCGGCACGCACGGCGGTCTGCCGGAGGTCGTCGCGGAGCGATCCCCGGCCTTCCGCCTGCGCTTTCCTTCGCCTCCCGCCTACGAGACCGATGGGGAGTACCGTCGGGCGGCCTCCGCCGAGCTGGAAGTCCGCTGCGTGCCCCGAGCCCTGCGGGTCGTCACGCCGGCACGGGGCGGAGCCGTGGCATGAGGGCCATCCGCTTCGCCGCGCCCGTCCCCACCTACCTCCTGACCCTGGCCGCGGGACGTCTCGCCTGGCCGCTCTACCTGGGCCCCCATGCCTGCACCCGCTACGGCGAGGTGCCCGAGCCCGTCCTGCCCGGGCCCCGCTGGGTCCGAGTGCGCACCCGGCTCGCGGGCATCTGCGGCAGCGACCTGGCGATCGTCACCCTGGCCGCGAGCCCGGCCACTTCGCCCTTCTCCTCCTTCCCCTTCGTGCTCGGGCACGAGTGCGTGGGGGAGATCGTGGAGCGGGGGGCCGAAGCGCGAGGCTTCACCGTCGGGGAGCGGGTCACCGTGAATCCCCTGCTGGGCTGCGGACCGCGCGGTCTCGATCCTCCCTGTCCGCACTGCGCGGATGGGCAGCCGCAGCGCTGCTCGCGCTTCACCGACGGGGCGCTCCCGCCGGGGATGCTCATCGGGACGACCCGCTCCCTGGGCGGAGGCTGGGGCGAGTCGTTCGTGGCCCACGAGAGCCAGCTCGTCCGCGTGCCTGACGCGCTGGCCGACGAGGATGCCGTCCTGGTCGAGCCGCTGGCCTGCGCCGTGCATGCGGTGCGCGCGGATGCCCCGCGGGCGGGGGAGCGGGTGCTGGTGATGGGGGCGGGCTCCATCGGCCTGCTCACCCTCGCCGCGCTCAGGGCGCTGTCACCCGGGACGGAGACGACCGTGGTCGCCCGGCACGAGTTCCAGAGCGAGCACGCGCGGCGTCTCGGCGCCACCCGCGTGCTCCCGGGCGGGGACGACCTCCGCGAGGCGCTGGCGCGCGCCGGCGGGGCCCGCCTGCTGCGCCCGCTCGTCGGCCCGCCCGTGGCCGTCGGGGGCTTCGACCGGACCTACGTCTGCGTGGCCGGCCGCGAAGGCATGGACGAGGCCCTGCGCTTCACGCGTGCCGGCGGCGCGGTCGTGCTCCTCGGCAACGTGGCCTCGCTCGACGGGCTGGACTGGACCTCGCTGTGGGCCAAGGAGCTGACGTTGCGAGGCAGCGTCTGCTACGGCGGGGCGGCCCACGGCGGCGCGAGTGGAAACGACTTCGCGGAGGCGCTGGCCCTGATCGCGTCGGGGCGCGCTCGGGTGCGCCCTCTGCTCACCCACACCTTTCCTCTGGCCGAGCACCGCCGCGCGCTGGCCACCGCCTTGCAGAAACGAGGCTCGGGAAGCGTCAAGGTGGCGTTCCGCTTCGGCTGACGCGGCAGCGCGGCTAGGTGGCGGGCGCCGTCCTCGGCCGGCGCTCGGGCTGGCTCAGGCGGCGGAGTGGCAGGCTGTCCGGTGCTCCAGCACCTGCCGATAGACGGCCTCGATCCGGTCGGTGACGCGTGGCCAGGCGAAGTCGAGCGCCCGCTGGCGCCCGCGCTCGGCCAGCCGCTGGCGCCGGCAGGGATCGTCGGCCAGCGCGGCGACCGCGCGGCTCAGGGCGCGCGCGTCCCCGGGCGGGAACATGACGCCATCTTCACCCGGGGTGATGACCGACCGGTAGCCGGGGATGTCGGAGGCGACGACCGGGCGCCCGGCGGCCATCGCTTCGACGAGCACGATCCCGAAGCTCTCGTTGCCCGAGGCGGGGGAGACGAAGATGTCGCCGGTCGCGTACCAGCGCGGCAGGTCCTGGCTCGGCACGTGACCCAGGAAGTGCACGTGCGGCCGGGCGGCGGCCGGCACCGCCGCCTCGAAGCGAGGCCGAAGGTAGGAGTCCCCGATGATCAGCAGGCGCGCTCGCCCCCGCGTCCGCTCCAGGATCTCGGGCATCGCCGCGATCAGGTACTGGAGACCCTTGCGCGGGTCGAGCCGCCCCACGAACAGGAGGTTCACGCGGTCCGGCTGGCGCCACTCCTCGAAGGGGCGCACCTCCGGGCAGAAGCGGTTCACGTCCACCCCGTTCGGGATGACGTGGTACTCGCCGGGGTAGTAGAGGGCGGCCGACGCCTCGGCCGTCTTCGAGACGGCGATGCGCGCGTCCAGCCGCTCCACGGTGCGGGCGAGGTAGGACTGACAGACGTCCTGCAGGAAGCTCCGCCCGGCGGTCGTGTGGAAGGTGCCCACCTGGGCGCAGGTCGCGACCTGGATGGCCAGCACCGGCAGCGTCGGGGCGTTGGGGCTGTGCGTGTGGATGACGTCGAAATCGTGGCGCCTGAACACCTGTCGCAGCTCGCCGCGCAGCCGCAGCCCGATGGTGAAGTCGACGAAGGCGCGATTGAAGGGGATCAGGATGTTGTAGCCCACTCTCTCGATCCCCGCCGCCCGGGTGGTCTCGCCGCGGCGGAAGCGCGAGGTGATGATGGTCACCTCGTGTCCGCGGCGCCTCAGCTCGAGCGCCGTGTGGTGCACGTGCTCGGTGACGCCCCCGTAGCGCGGGTAGTAGGATTGCGAGACGATCCCGATCTTCATGCCTCGGCGCTCCGGGCCGCGGCCGCCGCCTCGGGCTCGCTGGCCGGGCTGCCTTCCCAGAGCGGCCGGAAGATGCACCACTGCCCGACGTGCTCGCGGATGTGGCGCTCCGAGATCGCGGCTACCTCGGCGTTCAGCGCGGCGGTGTGGGGGAAGCGTGCCGGGTCGAGTGCCGGCTCCATGACGATCCGGAAACGGCCAGGTGCGAGGCGCTCGCAGTAGCCGCAGATGATGAGGGCGCCGGTGCGCTGGGCGAGCACGCCGGGCCCCGCCGGGAAGCGGGTCTCGCGCCCGAAGAACTCGACCGGCACGCCGTGGCTGTAGATGTCGCCGTCCACCATCAACGCCACCAGGTCGTTGTGCTCGAGCGCGCGCAACAGCTTGCGGAAGCCGTCCTCGGGGGCCACGGTGTGGATGGCCAGCTCCGACTTGGTCTCCCGGACCGCGGGGGTGAGCCAACGGGTGATCTGCACGCCGGCCACCGCGTACAGGCGGTATCCCCAGTGGGCCAGGACCACGGCGGCCAGCTCCCAGTTGCCCAGGTGGGTGCAGGTGAGGATCACCCCTCGACCCCGGGCGACGGCCTGCTCGAGGTGCTCGCGTCCGCTCACCTCGATCGAGCGGAGCAGCTCCTGCCGGGTCAGGTGGGGGAGCCGGAAGAACTCGAACATCATGCGGTTGTAGCTGCGCATCATGCTGCGCACGACCTGGAGGCGCTCGCGCCGCGTGGCCCGGGGCATGATGGAGGCCAGGTTGGCCAAGGCGGCGTGCCGTCGCGAAGGAAAGGCGCGGAAGTGGAGCTCGGTGAGGAGGTCCGCCAGGGCATATCCCAGCCGGAGCGGCATGCCCGCGACCAACGCCGTCAGCCAGCCGTAGATGAGTCGAGACATCCTGATCCCCACTCCTTCGTGCTCGCAGGGGGCAGACGGAACAGCCGAGCCCGGGCAAAGCTACTTTGCTGGCGCAAAGGCGTCAAGCCTCGGAGGTTGACCTCGCTCGTCCAGTACGCGGCCGGGCAGGCACTTGCGCGCACGGAAGCCGTTGACCCTGCTTCCCCGCCCGGCTAAGATGGCGTCGGATGTGCTGGTCCTTTCGCGGAGCCGGCTCCCGCCCCTCGTCCACGGACCTGCGCCATGTGGCCGTATCCCACGGAACCGACAGGGATACTTCGACGGACTCTTGACCCCAGCGCCGCGGCGACGGGAGGCCGTGGGGCCGCCCCCTCACGCCGGGAGGGTTGACTCATGAGCAGTCAGAAGATCATCCGCTGCGAGATTCGGCGCGCGGGAAGTGCGGGGCCGACGACGGAGCGCTTCGTGCCCCTCGAGATCTTCGGGCTCTGGGAGTACCTCATGACGCACAAGCATCAGTTCGAGGTGCTGAATCCCAGGGCTTCGCTCTGGCTCGACATGGAGGACTCGCCGGACACGGCCTATGGCGAGACCCAGTTCGAACGCGTGACGGAGGTGACGGCGTACGTCTACTCCGAGCGCGACGAGATGTTCACGCGTGCCCGCCGCTACTTCGCCAGCGGCCGCTGCGAGGAGCTGAAGCGCATCTTCCTCAGCCATTACTCCAGCGACGGCGGACGCATGCAGACCCACTTGCGCGAGCGTCCAGGCATCTGGCTGCACCGCGAGAACGCTCCCGTCGAAGTGAATCCCTAGGCGCCTTCCGTCTTGCCCGCGGCCGCCGGGCCCGCTCCGGCTGACCTCCACCCGGGAGCCGGCGAGCCGCCGGCCTGTCCCCGAGTCCACGGCTCACGCTCGCTGCGCCCTGGGCCCGCTCGCGCGGGCAGCGGCGGGTCCCAGGTCTCGCCAGGGTCGGCGCCCTCCGCGGGGGCCGACGCCGGCAGGGGGCCGGAGGCCGCGCCCCGCGCGGACGGGGGCCCTGCCTCTTTTTCCCTAATGGCACGACGGGGCTGCGCCGATAAGACCTGCTGACAGGGCGGCGCCCCGCTTCCGGCTCACCGCACACGCCTGCCGCGCGCAGACGAGGCACCGGGCTCGAGGCGCGTCGTTCGGGACGCCCCCAACCAGCGTGGCGACCCCACTCGGCGGCACCGGTCGAGCCGGTCGCGGGCCTCCGTGCTCGGCGATCGAGGCGCAGACCATCCGCTCTCAAGGTCCCTGTGGAGAAAGGGCGGCAAGGGGCTCCATGGGATCCGGCTTTGCGACAGGGTGGGGTCGCACCAGGAGGGACACGCCGTGGTTGTGGTGAGCTATTCGGGCAAGGAGATCAACGCCA
>JAWOLC010000004.1:0-3395 GCA_033853925.1 Candidatus Eiseniibacteriota bacterium | reverse complement strand
AGCAGCCGCCCGGCGGCGGACGTGTCCGGGACCCCCTCGTCGTTGCGCACGATGCCCGTCGAATGCGGGTTGCGGCCCGAGAGCACCGTCGCATGGCCGGGCGCCGTCTCCGTCATCGCGTGGTCCTGGAACGCGCTCGTGAACACGGCTCCGCTCCGGAGCAGCTGCGCGAGCCCGCCCGAGAGCTGCGACCGCCAGCGCTGCAGGTAGTCGGCCCGGCACTGGTCCACGGTGATGACGACGACCAGCGTCGGTGCGGGGCGCGGCGGCGCGGCGTGGAGCGCTGCAAGAAGCGAGGAGAGAAGGATCGCTGCCTGCCCGGTCATCACGCGGCCCCGCGCTGTGGTGTGGCGGGAATATGCGCAGCCGCGGCCGGCCGCGCGAAGCCTCCGTCAGGCTACAGCCAGCGAAAGACCTTCAGCGCCACCGCGAACGAGACCAGGCCCCAGGCGGCGCAGATCGCGACCGGCGCGGCCTGGGCGCCCAAGGTGGCCCCGTCCAGGATCACGGCCCGAGCCGCGTCGTTGAAGGCGGTGAGCGGCAGCGCCTTGATGAACGGCTGCATCACAGCCGGGAAGTTGGCCGAGGAGAAGAAGACGCCGGAGAGCACCCACATCGGCATCATGATGAGGTTCATCAGCCCGGAGACCATCTCGACCGTGCGCGCGCGGCTGGCCGTGAGCAGGCCGAGGCCCGCGAAGCACATCGCGCCGACCACCACCAGGATCGCGAAGTCCAAGAGCGAGCCCCGGAACGGCAGGCCGAAGGCGAGCATGCCGAACCCGATCAGCACCACCACTTCCGGCCCGAGCATCGCCAGGCGCGCGACGACGAACGACAGCAGGTACTCGCTGCGCCGCATCGGCGAGGCCAGCAGCCGCTTCATGAGCTTGCGCCGCCGCGCATCCACGACCGCGTAGCCCAGGCCCCACATCCCGGTTCCCATCAGGTTGAGCCCGAGGAGGCCGGGGATCAGAAAGTCGATGTAGCGCGACCCCTTCTCCATCTCCTTCTGGTCGACCACCGGGCGGACGTCCCGCCGGCCGAGGCCCCGCTGCAACGCGTCGTCGGTCGCCAGCCGCGCGAGCCGGCTGTCGGCGCGGGTCGAGTCGAAGCGAAAGACGACGGGGTCCCCCGGCGCGACCACGATCGCCACCGCCCCCTTCCGCAGCCGCAGCGACGCCTCCTCCGGCGAGAGGACCGTGGCCCGGATCCCGCGCGCGCGGGAGAGCAGCGCCGCGAGCGAGTCCGCCCCCTGCCCTGCCTCCACCGCCACGTGGATCACGTCGGGCGGCCGGTTGCGGAACGCGAGGCCGAGCGCGACCGCCAGGAGCAGCGGAAAGGCGAAGACCCAGAACAGCACCTCCGGCTGCCGGAGCTGCTCCCGGAACCTCGCGAGCGTGAGCTGCCACAGCGGGCTGTTCTCGCCCATCACGCGTCTCGCAGATGTCGCCCGGTCAGGCTGAGGAACAGATCCTCCAGCGTGGCGTGATGCGTGACGAGCTCCGTCAGTTCCACGCCGCGCCGCTCCAGCTCCGCCATGAGCGCGGGCACGGCGCGGTGCGGCTCGGTGACCGTGAGGCTGAAGCGGGGCCCGTCCCGCCGAGCCGCCTTGACCCCCGGCAGCGCGGCGAGCGCGGATTCCGGCGGCCCCGGCGCCCCGTCGGAGAGGGCGAACTCGACCACGTGGTCGGCGCCCAGGGACGCGACGAGTTGGCGCGGCGAGCCGAGGGCGATGACGCGGCCATGATCCATGACGGCCACGCGGTCGCAGAGGCGCTCCGCCTCCTCCATATAGTGGGTGGTCAGGACGACCGTGCCGCCGCCCGCCTTGAACGCCGCCACCACGTCCCACAGCTGGCGGCGCGACTGGGGATCGAGGCCCGTCGTCGGCTCGTCGAGGAACAGGATGTCGGGATCGCCCACCAGCGCGCAGGCGATCGCGAGCCGCTGCCGCTGCCCGCCGGAGAGCTTCTCTACCCACGCGTCGCGCTTCTCGCCCAGCTGCACGACCTCCAGCACCTCGTCCACCGTCCGGCCGCCGTGATAGAAGCTGCGAAACAGACGGATGACCTCCGCGACGGTGAGCCGGTCGGCGAGCCTGGTCTCCTGGAGCGCCACGCCGAGCCGCTGCCGCAGTGCACGTTCGTCGGCGTCCCAGCGCCGCCCGAGGACCTCGATCTCGCCCTCGTCGCTCGGGATCAGCCCCTCGATGATCTCCACGGTCGTCGTCTTCCCCGCGCCGTTGGGACCCAGCAGGCCGAAGCACTCGCCGGCCCGGACCTCGAGGTCGAGGCCCGCGACCGCGGTCACGTCCTTGTAGCGCTTGACGAGACGCGTGCAGCGGATAGCCGGCGTTCCGGGGGCTGGCCGCATGAGGGGGTGGATGATGACTGTACGAGACTGTTAATGAAAGGGGTTGGGGTGTGGGGCCTGGGGTTTGGGGAGCCTGCAGCCTCACGTCGGCAGTCCGGCAACTCCCGAACCCCCAACCCCCAATGCCCAGACCCCGCTTGCTAGCAGATCCTCGGCAGCTGTTCCCCGGACAGGAGATCCAGCACCCTCTCACCACCCGCCTTCGTCTTCAAGACCACCAGGCCCGGCATTCCGCCCTCACGGACGGTGCCGATGCGCGCGGCGGCTCGCGTGTCGGGCCGCGCGCGGAGCAGCGCGAGCGCGGCGTCGGCTTCCGGGGACGGGACGAAGGCGACGAACCGGCCCTCGCACGCGACGTACAGCGGATCGAGCCCCAGCACCTCGCACGCGCCGGCCACCTCCTCGGAGACCGGCACGGCGGTCTCGTGCACCGCGATCTCGCACCGGGCCTGCGACGCGAGCTCGTTCAGGACCGTGGCGAGGCCGCCGCGCGTGGGATCCCGCAGGCAGTGCACGTCGAGCCCGGCCTCGAGCAAGGCGAGGACCGCGGGCGCCACGCTGGCGCAGTCGCTCGCGATCGGCGCGCTGAAAGTGAGCCCGTCGCGCACGGCCAGCACCGCGATGCCGTGCTGCCCGACGGGCCCGCTGACCAGAACCGCGTCCCCGGCCCGCACGCGTCCCGGCGATACCGGCCGCGGCGCCACGACCACGCCGACGCCGGCGCTGGTGATGAAGATCCCGTCCCCCTTCCCCTTCTCCACGACTTTCGTGTCGCCGGCCACGACGGCCGCGCCGGCCTCCGCGGCGGCGCACCGCGCCGACTCCACGACGCGCACGAGGTCGTCGAGCGCCAGCCCTTCCTCGAGGATGAAGCCGAGGCTGAGGTGGAGCGGGCGCGCCCCGCTCATCGCGAGGTCGTTCACGGTGCCCGTCACCGCGAGCTTCCCCACGTCGCCGCCGGGGAAGAAGAGCGGGTGCACCACGAAGCCATCGGTCGTGAAGGCCAGCCGGCCGCCGCC
>JAWOLC010000003.1:0-8967 GCA_033853925.1 Candidatus Eiseniibacteriota bacterium | reverse complement strand
GCAGCGTCCCGCGCCGCACGAACATGCTGGTGTGCCCGTACTGCTCGCGCTCCAGCAGCGCCTTCAGCCGCGGCCAGTCGGACGCCGTCCCCATGTTGACCGCCGGGTGCCGGGCCGCGCGGATCGGCAGGTAGAGGTGGGTCGAGTAGCCGGCCACCATCAGGAACAGCGCCAGCGCCAGGATCCGCCCCTCGCGGTGCCGCCACGCCAGCAGCACCACCGGGATCACCAGGCCGAGGGCGGAGATCACCGCCGCGGGGGCGGTGAACGCGGCGGGCCCGAACGCGTAGTAGGCCCCGTAGAGCGCGGTGGCGCTCGCCCCCAGCGCGATCCAGGCGTTCAGCTTCCGCTGCACCACGTAGGTCCAGAACACCAGGTTCGACAGCACCAGCACGTAGCCGGCCATCTTCTCGAGCCCCTGGGTCACCGCCAGGACCGAGAACACCGGCATCACGAACAGCACCGCCACCCGCCGGTCCACCAGCACCAGCAGCACCAGCAGCGGCAGCCCCATCATCCCCACCCCGAGGTGCAGCCCCACCGACAGCCACATCACGTACACCGCCACCAGCAGCGGCCCCACCGTCGGCTTCCGCTCGTGCGCCTCCCACCAGCGCAGCGCCAGCCACAGCACCAGCACCTGCGCCAGGCTCATCTCCGAGTAGACCTCCGCCTCGGTCGCGTTCTCCCAGAAGTTGTCCGAGAACGCCAGCATCAGCGCCCCCACCACCGCCCCCAGGTGCGCCAGCCACTCCGCCCGCAGCGCGAACCAGAAGCCGCCCGCCCGCGCCTCCTCGATCGGCCCCACCGGCGTGGTCCCGGGAGCCGCCGCCGGCGCGGCGACGCCGCGGCGCTGGGCGATGCGGATCAGGCGCAGGGTGGTGAGGTAGGTGAGCAGCACCGCCAGGGCCGAGGCCAGCGCCGACAGGCCGTTGACGCGCTCGGCCACGCTGCCGACGGGCACGAGCGCGGCCAGGCGGCCGAGCAGCACGTAGAAGGGCGTGCCCGGGGGGTGCGGGATCCCCAGGATCTTCGAGACGGAGATGAACTCGCCCGCGTCCCAGAAGGGCACGCTGTGGTCGAGGGTCAGCAGGTAGACGATCAGCGTGACGGCCAGCACGAGCAGGCCGACGACGAGCGTCAGGCCGCGGCTCCCGGCCGGGCTCGGCGAGGACCTGCCGTTCACGAGCGCCTCCGCGCGCACCCGGGGCTCAGGCCTTCTCCTCCCAGACCCGCGCCAGCGTCACGATCACTTCGACCGCCTTGTCCATGTCCTGGACGGAGACCCACTCCAGGCGCGAGTGGAAGTTGTGCTCGCCGGCGAAGACGTTCGGCGTCGGCAGGCCCATGAAGGAGAGCCGCGAGCCGTCCGTGCCGCCCCGGATCGCCGTCTCGTGGACCTCGAGCCCGAGGCGGCGCACCGCCTCGCGCGCGTGCTCCACCACCTGCGGGAAGCGGTCCAGCACCTCCTTCATGTTGCGGTAGGACTCGTCCACCTTGCAGGTGACGGAGGCGCCCTGCCAGGCGGCGGCGGTCTCCTTCGCCAGCTTCTCGAGGAAGTCCTCCTTCTCCTTCAGGCCGCCGGTGACGAAGTCGCGAATCAGGAGCTTGACCGAGGTCTTCTCGACCGAGGCCTCGAGCACGTACGGGTGGACGAAGCCCTCGCGCTTCTCGGTGGTCTCCGGCGAGAGGCGATCCTTGGGCAGCCGGCTGAGGAAGTCGCCCGTCACCTTGATCGAGTTCACCATCCGCCCCTTGGCGAAGCCGGGGTGCGTGTTGAAGCCCTCGAAGGTGATCGTCATGGAGTCGGCCGAGAACGTCTCCGCCTCGACCTCCCCCAGCTCCTCGCCGTCCATCGTGTAGGCGCAAAAGGCGCCGAACTTCTGGACGTCGAAGTACTTCGTGCCTCCGCCCACCTCCTCGTCGGGGGTGAAGGCCACGCGGATCACGCCGTGGGGAATCTCGGGATGCCGGATCAGGTGCTCGGCGGCGGCCACGATCTCCGCCACGCCCGCCTTGTTGTCGGCGCCGAGCAGGGTCGTGCCCGAGGCGGTGACGATGTCGTTCCCCTTCTGCCTCTGGAGCGCCGGATTGTCCCGGAGCCGCAGCACCGCGCTCGGATCGTCGGGGAGCACGATGTCCTCGCCTTGCCAGTTGCGGTGGATGATGGCCTTGACGCCCGCCCCCGGCGACTCCGGCGAGGTGTCCACGTGGGCGATGAAGCCGATGACCGGCACGTTCGCCTTCTTGCTCGTGGCCGGGATCGTGGCCATCACGTAGCCGTGCTCGTCGCGCGCGGCGTCCCGGAGGCCGATCTCGCGAAGCTCCTCGACCAGCTTGTCGAGCAGCACGAGCTGCTTGGCCGTGCTCGGATAGCCCTCCACATCCTCCGCGGACTGGGTGTCGTACGTCACATAGCGCAGGAAGCGCTCGAGGGCGCTGCTCTTCAAGCCGGGCTGGGCCATGGCGGGACTCCTGTGTGGGGAGGGGACTCGAGCCGACGATCGCACGGAGGCTAAACGACCCCCGCGGCCCGAGGCAAACACTCCGCCCGGCGCGCCGGATTCGACGACGCGCGCGGAGGCGCGGCTCGGCCGGCCCCCGGCGCCCCGGCAGGCGCCGGCCCCGGCGTCCCTTCGCCCGCGACGCGCTCGGCGCGGCGGGCCACGGCCCCCGGGCGGCAGAAGAGCCGAGCCTCGTGGCCTCGGCGCCGCGAAGCCTCCGTGCGACCCGCCGAGCGAGGCGCTAGGATGCGCGCGCGACGGCGGCGGACTCGGCGCCCTCGGCCGCACGCCCGAACGGAGGCCCGCCATGGAAGACACGATCCTCACCGCGCTCGAAGCTCCCTGCCCGCCGCACGCGGTGAGGGGGTGGCGGTGATCCCGACGTGAGCGCTTCGCCGCGAGCGTCGACTCGGCCCGCCTTCACGGGCGCCGGCAAGTCCGTCCTCGATCTGGCGGGGCTCTCCGGTCTCCGCGAGGAGGAAGCCGACGCCCGCCTGCGCCAGGAGGGCGCCAACGAGCTTCCCGCCCAGCAGAAGCGCACCCTGCTGGCGATCGCCCTGGAGGTCGCGCGGGAGCCGATGTTCCTCATGCTGGTCGCCGCGGGGGCGCTGTACCTCTTCATGGGCGAGGCGACCGACGCGGCCATGCTGCTCGGCTTCGTCTTCGTGGTCATGGCGATCACCATCGTCCAGGAACGCCGCACGGAGCGGGCGCTGGACGCGCTTCGCGACCTCTCGAGCCCGCGGGCGCTCGTGATCCGCGGCGGCGTCCACCGGCGCATCCCGGGGCGCGAGGTGGTGCGCGGCGACTTCGTCGTGCTCGCCGAGGGAGACCGGGTGCCGGCCGACGGCCTGCTGCGTCGCGGCATCAACCTGGCCGCCGACGAGTCGCTGCTCACCGGAGAGTCCGTGCCGGTGCGAAAGGCGCCCTCGGCCGGCGCGACCTCGCTCGATCCCCCCGGCGGGGACGACCTGCCGTCGCTCTTCTCCGGCACCCTCGTCACCGCCGGCCAGGGGATCGTCGAGGTCATGGCGACGGGGCCCCGCTCGCAGCTCGGCAGGATCGGCAAGGCGCTGCAGCAGATCGTGCCGGAGCCCACGCCGCTGCAGAGGGAGACGCGGCACCTGGTCCGCGCCTTCGCCGTCGCCGGGCTCACGGCCTGCGCCGTCGTCGTGGTCGTCTACGCCGTCGCCCGGGGGGGCGGCGTGCAGGTGTGGAAGGAGGGGCTTCTCGGCGGCATCGCCATGGCCATGGCCACGCTGCCCGAGGAGTTCCCCGTGGTGCTCACGGTGTTCCTCGCCCTGGGGGCGTGGCGCATCTCCCGCAGCAGCGTGCTCACCCGCCGCATGCCGGCGGTGGAGACGCTGGGAGCCGCCACCGTGCTGTGCGTGGACAAGACCGGGACGCTCACGCAGAACCAGATGACCCTGAGAAGGCTCGCGGTCGCCGCCGCTTCCGTGGATCTCGCCGGGCTGGAAGGACCTCTCCCGGAGCCGGTGCACGAGCTGCTGGAGCACGCGATCCTGGCGAGCAAGCGCGACCCCTTCGATCCCATGGAGCGGGCGCTGCAAGCCGCGGGCGACCGCCTGCTCGTGGGCGGCGAGCATCTCCACCCCGGCTGGTCGCTGGCGCGGGAGTATCCGCTCGCCCCGGACCTGCTGGCCGTGAGCCACGCCTGGCGCACCGGGGACGGCCACGAGGTCGTGGTCGCCAGCAAGGGAGCCCCGGAGGCGATCGCCGACCTGTGTCACCTCTCGCCCGCCGAGCGCGCCAGCCTGGCGCAGGAGGTGGCGGGGCTGGCCTCCGGCGGGCTCCGCGTTCTGGGGGTGGCCAGGGGCTGCGCTCGCCTGCCCGATCTCCCGAGCGAGCATCACGACCTGGAGCTGGAGTTCGTCGGCCTGCTCGGGCTCGAGGACCCGTTGCGCCCGACCGTCCCGGCAGCGGTCGCCGAGTGCCGGGCCGCCGGCGTCCGCGTGGTGATGATCACCGGCGACTACCCGGCGACGGCCCAGAGCATCGCCTGCCAGGCCGGCCTCCCGGGCTGGGAGTCCGTGCTCACCGGGCCGGAGGTCGACCGGCTGTCGGACGAGGAGCTGGCCCGGCGCGTCGGCAGCGTGGCGGTGTTCGCCCGCGTCGTGCCCGAGCAGAAGCTGCGCCTCGTCAATGCCCTGCGGGCGAACCACGAGGTCGTGGCCATGACGGGCGACGGGGTCAACGACGCCCCGGCGCTCAAGGCCGCCCACATCGGCATCGCCATGGGCGGGCGCGGCACGGACGTCGCCCGCGAGGCGGCCTCGCTCGTGCTGCTCAACGACGACTTCTCCTCGATCGTGGCCGCCGTGCGCCTCGGCCGGCGCATCTTCGACAACATCAAGAAGGCCATCGCCTTCATCCTCGCCGTGCACGTTCCCATCGCGGGCCTCTCCATGCTGCCGGTGTTCTTCGCCGACTGGCCGCTGCTCCTCCTGCCGGTGCACATCGTCTTCCTGGAGCTGATCATCGACCCGTCCTGCTCGCTCATCTTCGAGGCCGAGGACGCCGAGGCCGACGTGATGCGGCGCCCGCCCCGCAGGCCGGACGAGCGCCTGTTCTCGGGGCGGACGATCGGCCTCGCGCTCCTGCAGGGGCTCAGCGTGCTCGGCGTCTGCCTCGGCGTCTTCCTCCTGGCGCGCGCCGACCACACGGTGGACGCGGCGCGCGCGCTCACCTTCGCGACGCTGGTGGTCGCCTTCGTCGTCATCATCCTGGTCAACCGCTCGTGGACCCGCTCGCTCCTGGCCATGCTGCGGGTTCCCAACGCCGCGTTTCGCTGGGTGGTGGGAGGCGCGGCGATCCTGCTGGCGCTGGTCCTGTCCGTCCCCTTCGCCCAACGCCTCTTCCACTTCGCCCCGCTGCACCTCAACGACCTGGCCCTGAGCCTCGCCGCCGGCCTCACCTGCGTGCTCTGGTTCGAGGCGCTGAAGCACTTCCCCCGGCGGGCGGGCCCCCGCCTCACGCCCCCCTGATCAGGGCGGCCCTCGACGATCTCCACCGCGGTGTGCACGAAGGCCTCGCAGCGCGTGGGGAAGAAGTTCAGCTCCCGCGCCCTGGCCATGCCCTCCGGCGAGCCGGCGGCGCCTCACGATGCCCAGAGGATGAGACCCGTCTCGTGCGGGTGCCCGAGGTCCTCGTGGTGGGGCAGCACCCGCACGGTCAGGCCGTGGGTGCCGCTCGTCCGGCAGGGCACGCGCGCGCGGAAGAGCAGCCCGTCGCTCCCGGAATCCTCGGCCGGCACCATCGGCGTCGCCACCCCGCCGACGATCTCGCCGTTCTCGTCCGTCTTGCCCATGTACACCTGCACCGCCAGGTCGTCCGCCGCCAGCGCCCCGATCCTCACCCAGGCGCGCACCTCCACGTCCCGGCCGACCCGCATCTCCGCGGGCAGACCCGTCTCCACCCGGACGATGCGCACGTCGGGCCAGGCCTGCCGCAGGCGCTGGCGCCAGCAGGCCAGGGCCCGGGCCGCACGGCAGCCGTCCGCCTCGAGCCGCTCGCGCCGCTCCTGCGCGGGGCGGTAGGCCGAGAGCGTGTACTCGTGCACCATGCGGTTCGTGTTGAACACCGGGCACAGCTCGCCCATCGCGCTCTTCATCAGCGCGATCCAGCCGCGCGGCAGCCCGTCGGCGCCGCGATCGTAGAAGAGCGGGACCACCTCGCGCTCGAGCAGCTCGTAGAGCGCGCCGGCCTCCAGCCGGTCCTGGTACTCGAGGTCCTCGTAGTCCTCGCCCTTGCCGATGCACCAGCCGGTGCGGGGCGATCCCGCCTCGTCCCACCAGCCATCCATGATGCTCAGGTTCAAGGCCCCGTTGAACGCCGCCTTCATGCCGCTCGTGCCGCTCGCCTCGAGGGGCCGGCGCGGCGTGTTGAGCCAGACGTCCACGCCCTGCACCAGGTAGCGGCCCACGACCGTGTCGTAGTCCTCGAGGAAGACCACCCGCTGGCGCAGCTCCGGCTGGCGCGCGAGCTGCACGACCTGGCGCACGAACGCCTTGCCCGCGTCGTCGCGCGGATGCGCCTTGCCCGCGTAGATGACCTGCACCGGGCGGCCGGGCGCGTTGAGGATGCGCGCCAGCCGCTCGGGATCGTGCAGGAGGAGCGTCGCGCGCTTGTACGTGGCGACGCGGCGGGCGAAGCCGATCGTGAGGGCCTCCGGGTCCAGCACCTCCTCCGCCTGGGCCATCGCGGCCTTGCCCGCCCCGCGCCGCCGCAGGTGCTCGACCAGCCGGCGCCGGGCGAAGCCCACCAGGCGCTCGCGCCGGCGCTCGTGCGTGCGCCACAGCTCCTCGCCGGGGATCTGCTCGCCGCGGGTCCACACGCGCGTGTCGCCGGGCTCCTCGGTCCAGCGCGGGCCGAGATAGCGGTCGTAGAGGTCGCGCATCTCGCTCGAGATCCAGGTCTGCGGGTGCACGCCGTTCGTGACGTGCGTGAGCGGCAGCTCGTCCACCGGCACGCCCGGCCAGACGTCGCGCCACATGGCGCGGGAGACGCGGCCGTGCAGGCGGCTGACGCCGTTGGCGAAGCCCGAGGTGCGCAGCGCCAGCACGGCCATGCTGAAGGGCTCGGCCGCGCGGCCGGGGTGCACGCGCCCCAGGTCGAGGAACGCCTCGCGGGAGAGGCCCAGCTCGGCGCGGAAGGCGCCGAAGTAGCGCTCCATCAGCTCGGGGCTGAAGACGTCGATCCCCGCCGGCACGGGCGTGTGCGTGGTGAACACCCCGCTCGCCGCCACCAGCTCGCGCGCCTCGGCGAAGGTGAGCCCCTGCTCGTGCATGAGCACGCGGATGCGCTCGAGGCTCATGAAGGCGCAGTGCCCCTCGTTCATGTGGTAGATGCGCCCGCGCAGCCCGAGGGCGTGGAGCGCGCGCACGCCCCCCACCCCCAGCACGATCTCCTGCAGGATGCGGGTGTCGCCGTCGCCGCCGTACAGCTCGTCGGTGATGTCGCGCAGGGGCGGCGGGTTCTCGGGCAGGTTCGTGTCCAGCAGCACCAGGGGGACGCGGCCCACCTGCGCCTGCCACGGCCGGAGGTGCGCGGTCTGTCCGTTCAGCTCGAGGGCGATGCGCAGGGGGCGGCCTTCGCCGTCGCGGCAGGGCCGCACCGGCATGTTCGAGAAGTCGTTGATCGGGTAGCGCTCCTGCTGCCAGCCGTCGGGGTTCAGGACCTGGCGGAAGTAGCCCTTCTGGTAGAGCAGCCCCACGCCCACGAGCGGCACGGCCAGCTCGCTCGCGGACTTGAGATGGTCGCCGGCCAGGATGCCGAGCCCGCCCGAGTAGATGGGCAGGCACTCGGTGATGCCAAACTCCATCGAGAAGTAGGCCACGTCCGGGCGCTCGCTCGCGCCGAAGGTCTTGCGATGCCAGGCGCCGGTGCCCGCCAGGTAGTCGTGGAGGTCCTGGGCCGCGCGGTCGAGGTGGGCGAGGAAGGCCTCGTCCTGGGCCATCTCCTGCAAGCGGTCCTGGGCGATCGTGCCCAGCATCAGCACGGGATTGTGCTGAGCCGTCTCCCAGAGGTCGGGATCCAGCCGGCGGAAGAGCGCGATGGTGTCGTGCTCCCAGGACCAGCGCAGGTTGTAGGCGAGGTCTTCGAGGGCGGCGAGCCGCTCGGGAAGCATGGGACGCACGTGGAACGTCTGGACCGGCTTCATCGAGCCTCCTTGCATGATGGTCCGGGCGTCGCGGCCAAGGACTCCGCGAGGTCGGCGGAATCATAGCCGCTCGGGGCGGAGATGTCGCGGGGAGGCCGCGCGCGGCGAATGCAGCTTGGGTCGCGAGAGTGACTGCAGCCGTTCAGCCGCCCTCCCGTCATTCCACTGCACGCGCCGGCGGGATCCGAACGGCTCGACCATGGCGGGGCTGGGCGAACCGGGACAAGGCCATGCGCACCCGCTGCTCGAGAGACGCGCCCGGCCTGGCCTCGCAGCTCTCGGCTGCCCATCGCGCCTCGTCGGCGCGGAGCCCGAGCGATCGGAGCCAGGGGATGACTTCGGCCACCGCCTCGCGCGCCTGCGCGGCCGCCATGGCCCGTGACCGTTCCGCCGCTGCCAATCTCGCCTGCTCGGCCGCCTCTCGCCTCTCCTCGCGCTTCCGGCTCATGAAGCCCGTGCCGAAGGTACGCTCCGCGTCGTACTGGTTATGCGCCCGGCAGCGCAGGCGCAGGTTCTCGGCCGTCGCCCGGCCCCCCCGGGCCACCGGCTCCGCGTGGTCGAATTCGAGCGGGCTGCGGGCTTCGCAACGCCTGCCCGCCGCGCCCACGTACGTGCACTGCCCGCCATCCCGCGCCCAGACCGCCCGCCGGACCTCGGCCGGGATGTGGCGCGGGTTCGGGCTCGGGCGCCCCGGGCGCGAGCGGGGCCGCGAGGTCGCCGCGAGCTTGCGCTGCTCGAGCTGGCGGATCAGCGCATCGAGCGCCCGGTCCAGCACCTCGGCGA
>JAWOLC010000002.1:0-19998 GCA_033853925.1 Candidatus Eiseniibacteriota bacterium | reverse complement strand
GCCGATTGATCATGTGGAACCTGATCACGCTGGACGGCTTCTTCGAGGGCGCGAAGAGCTGGGACCTGGACTTCCACGAGAGCGTCTGGGGCGACGAGCTGGAACGGATCTCGATCGAGCAGCTGCGCTCCGCCGACCGGCTCCTGTTCGGCCGCGTCACCTACGAGGGCATGGCGGCGTACTGGCAGACCGCGCGGGGCGAGGTCGCCGACTTCATGAACCGCCTGCCCAAGGTCGTCTTCTCGCGCACCCTCGAGCGGGTGGAGTGGGCGAACACGCGGCTGGTGAGGGACGACGCCGCGGCCGAGGTCGCCAGGCTCAAGGGTCAGGGCGAGGGCAGCACCTTCGTCTTCGGCAGCGCGGACCTCTCCGCGTCGCTGATGCGCGAGAGGCTGTTCGATGAATACCGTCTCGCGTTGGCTCCGGTCGTCCTGGGTGAGGGCAAGCCCCTGTTCGGGCGCGGCACGAGTCCGGGGAAGCTCAAGCTGCTCGAGGCCCGCTCCCTCTCGTCGGGCGCGGTCATCCTCAGGTACGAGCCGGTGCGAGGCGTCTGAGCGCGGACTGCTCGTCCGCGATCGGCGCGGCCGGAAGCGGTCGCCGCGGCCGCGAGTCTTCCAGCGGCGGCTTGCCTTCGCGACCGGGGCGAGACGATGGCCCGGCGCCCGGCCCTCAGGCCACGGCCTGGGCTGGCTCCGCCTTCGGCGCCTGCCTCTCCACCCACCCGTTGAAGATCCACACCGCCAGCGCCGAGACGAGCCCGATCGTCATGAGGATGATCCACCCCAGCGCGTTCTGCGCGGGCACCAGCTCGAGCAGGCCGTCCGCGCGCACCGTCGCGTTCTTGGCCATGATCTCGTTGAAGATGAACGCCCCCACCGGCCCGCCGGTGAGCGAGCCCACCGCCACGGGCAGGCTCGCGTAGCCCAGGAACAGCCCTTCCTGCCCCTTGGGCGCCAGCGCGCCGATGTACTCGTACATGCGGGCCGAGGTGAACAGCTCGCCGAAGGCGATCAAGGCCACCGTGAGGATGATGAACACCGAGCCGATCGGCAGCCAGTTGGCCACCAGCACGCGCACGCCGCCCGCGGCGTAGACCGGGAAGAGGTTGATCGCCATCGAGAGCCCGATGATCACCGTGCCGATCACGATCGAGCGGATGGCGCGCACCCTGCCGAACAGGGCGGTGATGAGGAGCTGGAAGGCGACGATCACGAACGGGTTCGCGGCGGTGTAGAGGTCCATGGCCGGGCTGGACTCGACCACGCGCTTCGCATAGAGCGGCAGCACGTTGTAGACCTGGTTGTAGAGGAACCAGAAGCCGCTCATCACCACGAGGAACCAGGTGAAGCGGGCGTTCCTGAGCACGAGCACCATGTCGAGCAGGATGCGCCCCACCGAGCGCCGCGGCTTGGCCGGCGTGGCCGCGGGCGCGTCCGTGTCGCGGTAGAAGAGGAGCACCACGAAGAACGCGACGACCGAGGCCACCGCCGCCACGGCGAAGATGTACGACAGCTCCGCGCCCGTTCGTGCCGCCGGGCCGGCGCGGCGGAAGAGCCAGGCGACGGCCAGCCCGCCGATCGCGATCAACGCCACCAGCGGCAGCGCGATCCAGGGCGGCGTCCCCTTCTGCGCCCGCGCCTCGACCACCCGGTACACGACCAGGATCAGGAGCGCGGCGACCAGCCCGCAGATGCCGACCACCAGCAGGATGATCGGCAGGCTGGCGCCGTTGCGCACCACGAAGGCCACGCCGCGCCCGACCAGCGAGCCGATGTTGATGATCATGTAGAAGATGGCGAAGCCCAGGGTCACCCGCGCCCCCGCCGTCTTCTGCATCGTGCCCGAGATGCAGGGCTTGATCACCGAGCCGCCCGCGCCGATCAGGAGGATCGCGACGACCACCGTGGCCACGAGCCCGGCGGAAGCCGTGAACTCCTTGTGGACGACGGGGGCCAGCGTCGCTCCGCCGAACCATACCGGCACGCCCATCAGGAGGTACCCGGCCGCGAGGAGCACGAACGCCACCAGCAGCGAGCGGCGGAAGCCCACCTGGTCGGCGATGGTGCCCGAGAGGATCGGCAGGAAGTAGACGATGGTCCACAGCACGCTGTTCAGGTTCGAGGGCCAATACGCGCCGAGGCCGAGCTGGCCGAGATAGATGACGACGAAGCTGGCCATCGAGTAGTAGGCGGCCCGCTCGAACAGCTCGGTGACGTTGGCGCTCCAGAAGGCGCCGGGGAACCTCTCGGCGGATGCGGCCATGTCGGTCTCCGGGAGACGTGGATCGGGACGGTGAGACGGCTCGAAGCAGGCGGGCGGCGGATGGACCGCCGCCGCAGGGCAGGATAGCATCCGCCGCGCGCGTTGCCACGCCGCCGGGCGCGGCCGGCGGCATCCGCCTGCGAGCCGCCGGAGGCCCGCGTCGCCCGATGGGCACGGAGCGGAGGTTCCGGGTGGCTCGAGGAGGCGCCTCGTGATCTTCGTCGTCGCCGGCGGGAGCCGGGAGGTGAGGGACCGTGCGCGCGCTTGATCTCGGCGGCGCGCTCGGCCGCCTGCGCTACCACGATCTGCCCGGCGAAGGCCTGCCCCTGCTCTTCGTGCACGGGCTCGGCTGCGCGTCGTCGTGCGACTACCCGCGGGTGGCGGCCGAGCCCGCGCTCGCCGGCCGGCGCCGGCTGCTGCTCGATCTGCTCGGGTTCGGCTTCAGCGACCGTCCCGAGGCCTTCGGCTACTCCGTCGAGGACCACGCCCGCACCGTGTGCCGGCTGATCGACGGCCTGTCGCTCTCCGCGCTGGACCTCTTCGGGCACAGCATGGGGGGCGCGATCGCCATCGTCGTCGCCTCCATGCGGCGCGACCTCATCCGACACCTGATCGTGAGCGAGCCCAATCTCGAGCCCGGCGGGGGCTTCTTCAGCCGTCCGGTCGCGCAGCAGAGCGAGTCGGACTACCTGGCGCGCGGCCACGCCGACGTCGTGCGCGAGGCGAGCGCGCGCGGCGATCCGATCTGGGCCGGCTCGCTGGCGGCGGCGCTGCCGCAGGCCGTTCATCGCGGCGCCGTATCGCTGGTCCGGGGGGCCTCGCCCTCGTGGGGAGAGCAGATCGCGGCTCTGCGCCTGCCGCGCACCGCGATCTTCGGCGCGCGCTCGCTGCCCGACCCCGACGCCGAGCGGCTCGCCGCGATGGGGGTGACGCTGCGCATCCTGCCGGACGCCGGCCACTCGCTGGCCTGGGAGAATCCCTCGTCGCTGGCCGGCGCGATCCGGGACGCCGGCGAGTAGAGTGGCCGCGCCCGGGCGATCGCGAGAGGGCCCGCAGAGGAAGGAGCGGGGCGAGATCGGGGAGCCCGAGATGGGCTTCGTCCGGGCCGCGCCGGGGGCGGGCTCGGGCCCGCGACCCGTTGTCGCTTCCCGGACAAAGGCGCCCGAGGCGCGTGTAGCCTGAGCGCTGCCGTCCATCCGGAGGTTCGTCATGAAGCCTGCGCAGACGTCCGTTCCTCCACCCGACCTCTCGTCGCACCCGCATCGTCTCACGATCGAGCGCGTGATGAGCGCCTCGCCCGCGGCCCTGTACCGGGCCTGGACCGAGCAGTTCGACCGCTGGTTCGCCGCGCCCGGCTCGGTGCTGATGAAGCCCGATGTGGATGCTCCCTTCTTCTTCGAGACCGTCTTCCAGCACGAGAACGAGGCCGCGCCGACGCGGCATCCCCATTACGGGCGCTTCCTCAGGCTCGAGCCCGGCCGCCTCGTCGAGCTGACGTGGGTCACCGGGCCGCAGGGGACCCGGGGGGCCGAGACCGTGGTCACGGTCGAGGTGGCGCCCCAGGGCAACGGCGCGCGGTTGCGGCTCACGCACGCGGGCTTCCCCGACGAGCGGGCGAAGGACGCGCACGCCCAGGCCTGGCCGCTGGTGCTCGAGCAGCTCGAGCAGCGGCTGGCGCAGGCCGGGTGAGAGCGAGGCGAAGGCGATGGTCGGCGTGCGCTACATCGTGAACGACGTGGACCAGGCGATCTCGTTCTACACCGAGCACCTCGGCTTCCACGTGGACCTGCACCCGGCGCCCACGTTCGCCATGCTCTCGCGGGGCGATCTGCGGTTGGCGCTGAGCGCGACGACCGGCCCGGGAGGCGGCGCCCAGCCCATGCCCGACGGACGCCGGCCGGAGCCCGGAGGCTGGAACCGCTTCCAGATCGAGGTGGCCGATCTCCCGGCCACCGTGCAGGCGCTGCGGGCGGCGGGCGCTCGCTTCCGCAGCGAGATCGTGACGGGGATCGGCGTCAGGCAGATCCTGCTCGAGGATCCCTCCGGCAACCCCGTCGAGCTGTACCAGCCGCTGCCGAGGTGACGGCGGGGCCTCGCGCCGGTGGCCGCGGGCCGTCGCCGATGCTAGGCTCGTCGGCCGAGCGCGGGACCGCGTCCCCACGCCGACCTCGGCCCGCGCAGGGGGATGACCCTCTTGCCTGGAGGCCGCACTCCCATGATCGGCCGGACGATCCGCCACGACCGCGGGTCCGAACGGCCCGGCCACAGTCGGGCCGACGTGTCATCGGTGACAGGTCGCCGCGCTCCTTGGCGTTTCGTCCCCGTCAAGGATCCGGTTCAAGCCCTTGCGGCTCGCGGGATCTCCCGTTGGCACCGGGCCTGCGTCGCCTCCCCCCGGAAGGGGGGTAGCGAATGAAGAGCCTGCTGATCCTCGGGGCCGGAACGGGCGGCACCCTCCTCGCCAACCGCATGGCGAGGCGCCTGCCCGACGATTGGTCCATCACGATCGTGGACCCCGAGGAGAACCACCTCTACCAACCCGGCCTCCTCTTCCTCCCCTTCGGGGCGCGCGACGAGGCGCGCTGCCTGAGGCCGCGCGCCCGCACGCTGGCGCGGCGGGTGCGCTGGAGCCGCGCCGCGGTCGCGCGCGTCGCGCCCGAGCGGCGCCGGGTCTCGCTGGCGGACGGCACGGCGCTCGAGTACGACTGGCTAGTCGTCGCCAGCGGGGCGGAGCTGCGCTTCGCCGAGACGCCGGGGCTGGCCGAGGCCCACACGGGGGACGGGGCGGTCCACGACTTCTACTCGCTCGACGGGGCCCGGCGGCTGCGCGCGGCCCTGGCGCGGCTGGAAGGCGGGCGCGTCGTGCTGAACGTGGCCGAGATGCCCATCAAGTGCCCGGTGGCGCCGATGGAGTTCCTGTTCCTGGCCGACGACTTCTTCCGGCGCCGCGGCAGGCGCGAGCGCGTGGAGCTGACGTACGTCACCCCGCTCGACGGCGCGTTCACGAAGCCCATGTGCAACCGGGTGCTGGGCTATCTCATCGGGGCGAAGGGCATCCGCCTCGAGACCGAGTTCGCGCTCGCCGAGGTGGACGCCGGGGCCCGCCAGATCCGGAGCTTCGACGACCGCGTCGTGCCCTACGACCTGCTCGTCTCGGTTCCGGTCCACGGCGGCGCGCCCTTCGTCGAGGCCTCCGGGCTGGGCAACGAGCTGGGCTTCGTGCCCACGCATCCGCACACCCTGCAGGCGAAGGGGCACGAGCGCATCTTCGCGCTGGGCGACGCGACGGACCTGCCCAGCTCCAAGGCGGGCTCGGTCGCCCACTTCCAGGGCGAGGTGCTCGAGGACAACCTGATGCGGGCGATCGCGGGCCGGGCGCCCGAGGAGGGCTTCGACGGCCACACGAACTGCTTCATCGAGACCGGGGGCGGGAAGGCCATCCTGATCGACTTCAACTACGAGACCGAGCCGCTGGCGGGGCGGTTCCCGTGGGCGGGCGTCGGTCCTCTGGACCTGCTCAAGGAGAGCCGCCTGAACCACCTCGGCAAGCTGGCGTTCCGCTGGGTCTACTGGAACGCGATGCTGCCGGGCCGCCACCTGCCGATCAGCACCCGCATGTCCATGACGGGCAAGACGCGCGTCGCCCCCGCGCTGCCGGCGCCCGCGGTTCCGGGGAGAGGAGACAGCGATGCCGCAGCGTGAGTACGCGGGCAAGACCGTCGAGGTGGATCCCGAGGGCTTCCTCGTGGATCGCCAGGAGTGGACGCCCGAGATCGGCGAGGCGCTGGCCGGCGAGGCGGGCATCGCGCTCACGTCGCGGCACTGGACGGTGATCCACTTCTGCCGCGAGGACACGGAGAAGCAGGGCGCCCCGCCCGGGCTCCGCCGCATCGCCAAGCTGTCGGGCGTGGACACGAAGGAGCTGTACCAGTTGTTCCCGAAGGGACCGGGCAAGCTGGCCGCGCGCATCGCCGGCCTGTCCAAGCCCCAGGGCTGCGTCTAGCGGTAGGTTGACATAGGTCGGAGGGCCGCGAGGGCTCCGAGATCTGTCGAGCTACTCCCGGGACGAGACACGAGAAAGGAGTGCGCATGAACCCCGTCACCGAGCAGGCCCCCGCCGCCGCGCCCGCCGGCCCGGCCTCCGCCACGGCGGCCGCGCCGGGGAGCGAGCCGGCGAGCGGGCCGGCGCCCATCGAGCGCGTGGCCATCATCTGCTCGAAGGGCACCCTCGACATGGCCTATCCGGGCCTCATCCTCGCGAACGCGGCGCGCATGAGCGGGATCGAGGCCACGCTGTTCTTCACCTTCTGGGGCCTCGACATCGTCACCGAGAAGACCGTGGACCACCTGCAGGTCGCGACCGTGGGCAACCCGTCCCTGCACCTGCCCACGATGCTGGGCGGCTTCCCCGGCATGGGTGCCATGGCCACCTCGATGATGAAGAAGGAGATGGAGAAGCTCGACATCCCGCCGGTGCGCGAGATGCTGCAGATCCTGGCGGACAGCGGCGCCAGGCTCTACGGCTGCAAGATGGCGATGGACATGTTCAAGCGCACGAAGGCCGACCTCGTCCCGCAGGTCGAGGACGTCATCACGGCGATGGACTTCTACGAGAAGGCGGCCGGCGCGCAGGTGATCTTCATCTGAGCCCGCCGGGCTCGCCACCGCCGGGCCGAATCGCGCCCGGCCCGGTCCGGCAAGCAGTCCCGGCGGTCCGCCGCCCGCGGGCCGAACATCGTTCGGCGCCCGCGCCTCCGGCAGCGTTGGCCTACGTGGTGCCGAAGCCTTAGAGTCGTCGATGATCGGAGCGGTGGCGCGTGCGGCCGCCGCGCTCCGGCCGGACGGCGCCCCGACCGCCGGCGAGGATCCGCGGGAAGGGCCGAGTCGAGGAGGTCCTGTCGTGGCGAAGAGATACCAGATCGCGTGGCTGCCCGGCGACGGGGTGGGCGTGGAAGTCATGGAGGCGGCGAAGCTCGTCCTCGACCGCGTCGGCCTCGACGCCGAGTACGTGCCCGGCGACATCGGCTGGCAGTTCTGGCGCGCGGAAGGCGACGCGTTCCCGCCGCGGACGGTGGACCTGCTGAAGCGCGTGGACGCGGCGATGTTCGGGGCGATCACCTCGAAGCCGGTGAAGGCGGCCGAGGCGGAGCTGGCGCCCGCGCTCCAGGGCAAGGGTCTCGTCTACCGCTCGCCCATCGTCCGCATGCGCCAGCTCTTCGACCTGTACATCTGCCTGCGCCCCATCAAGGCGTATCCGCAGAATCCGCTCAACTTCAAGGAGGGCATCGACCTCGTGGTGTTCCGCGAGAACACCGAGGACCTCTACTCCGGCGTCGAGTTCAACACGGTGCCGGACAAGCTGCGCGACACGCTGGCCGAGCTGTCGCCGCCCTTCAAGGCCTTCAAGGACCTGCCGGGCGACCAGTACGCGATCTCGTGCAAGGTGAACACGAAGAAGGGCTCGGAGCGCATCCTCCGCGCGGCGTTCGAGTTCGCGCAGAAGTTCGGGCGCAAGAAGGTCACGGTCGTGCACAAGGCGAACGTGGTGCGGGCGACCGACGGCCTGTTCCTCGAGACGGCGAAGCAGGTGGCCCGGGACTTCCCGGGGATCGCCATGGACGACGCCAACATCGACGCCATGACGATGTGGCTGCTGAAGAACCCGTTCAACTACGACGTGCTGGTGGCCCCGAACCTCTACGGCGACATCATCTCCGACCTGTGCGCGCAGATGGTGGGCGGCCTCGGCTTCGGCTGCTCGGGCAACATCGGCGAGAAGCTGGCGGTGTTCGAGCCGACGCACGGCTCGGCGCCCAAGTACGCGGGGCAGTACAAGGTGAACCCGATCGCCACGATCCTCGCCGCGAAGATGATGCTGGACTGGCTGGGCGAGACGGAGGCCGCGCGCCGCGTCGAGAGCGCGGTCGCGGGCGTCGTCTGCGCAGGCCAGGTGCGCACCTACGACATGGGCGGCTCGGCCAGGACGCTCGAGATGGCCGAGGCGATCGCGGCGAGGCTGTGAGGACGAGGCTCCCATGACGCGCCTCCTGATCCACGAGGTCGGCCCGCGCGACGGGCTGCAGATGGAGAAGCAGGTCGTCCCCCTCGCGACCAAGGAGGGCTGGATCCGCCGCGCGATGGAGGCCGGCGTGGACATCGTCCAGGTGGGCTCGTTCGTGCATCCGGAGAAGGTCCCGCAGATGGCGGACACGGACGAGCTGTTCCGGCGCCTGACCGCGGGGAAGACCTCGGGCACCGTGCTCTCGGGGCTCGTGCTGAACGAGAAGGGCCTCGAGCGCGGCCTCCGGTGCGGCGTCGAGATGTTCTGCCTGGGTGCCTCGGCCAGCGAGACCCACAGCCGCAGGAACACGGGGATGGGAAGCGCCGAGGCCACCCAGCGCATCGTCGCCGCCGCGCAGCAGGCGGTGGCCGCGGGGAAGCGCGTACAGGTCTCGGTGCAGTCGGCCTTCGGCTGCGGCTTCGAGGGTCCGATCCCCGAGGATCGCGTGCTGGGCATGGCCCGGGCCTACGTGGAGGCGGGGCTCAGGAGCATCAGCCTCGCCGACACCGCCGGGCACGCGAGCCCGGCGCAGGTCGAGAGGCTCTTCGCCGCGCTGTTCGCGCTCGATCCCGGGATCGAGGCGACCTGCCACTTCCACAACACCTACGGCCTCGGCATGGCGAACGTCTTCGCCGCGCTGCGCGCGGGCGTGACCTCGTTCGAGACCTCGTTCGCCGGGCTCGGCGGCTGCCCCTTCACCAAGGTGGCCGCGGGCAACGTGGCCACCGAGGACTTCGTCCACGCGCTGCAGCGCCAGGGCCTGCGGGAGGACGTGGACCTCGAGCGCCTGATCGCGCTCGCCCGCGACGTGGGCGCCTTCTTCGGCCGCGACATGCCGGGCTACGTCCTCAAGACCGGCGCCATCGCCGCGCAGGAGCACGCATGAGCCGACAGATCCTCTCCGGCGTCCGCGTCCTCGACCTGACCAACGTGCTGGCGGGGCCGTTCTGCACGCTGCACCTGGCCCTGCTCGGGGCCGAGGTCATCAAGATCGAGAACCCCAAGGACGGCGACCTGGCCCGCAAGCTCGGCATCCTGCCGGCGCTGAACGACCAGCTCATGGGCACGAGCTTCCTGGCGCAGAACGCCAACAAGAAGTCGGTGACGCTGAACACCAAGAGCCCCGAGGGCAAGGAGATCTTCAAGAAGCTGGTGCGCACGACCGACGTGCTGGTCGAGAACTTCCGCCCGGACGTGATGGGGCGGCTGGGGCTCGGCTACGACGTGCTCGAGGAGATCAACCCGCGCCTCGTCTACTGCGCGATCTCGGGCTTCGGCCAGACCGGGCCCGACGCCTTCAAGCCGGCCTACGACCAGATCATCCAGGGACTGAGCGGCGAGATGGCGGTGAACGGCGACGAGCGCCTGAGCCCGCTGCGCGCGGGCTTCCCGGTCTGCGACACGGTGGGCGGCCTGAACGGGGCCTTCGCCATCCTGGCCGCCCTCTACCACCGCGAGCGGACGGGGGAGGGGCAGTTCATCGACGTGGCCATGCTCGACTCGATCATGCCGCTCATGGGCTGGGTGGCGGCCAACCTCCTGATCGGGCACTCGGCCCCGGTCCTCATGGGCAACGACAACTTCACCGCCGCCCCCTCGGGCACGTTCAAGACCAAGGACGGCTACGTCAACATCGCCGCCAACAAGCAGGAGCAGTGGGAAGCCGTCTGCGACGTGCTGGGCGTGCCCGAGCTGAAGACCGACCCGCGCTTCCAGAAGCGCGACATCCGCAAGCAGAACCGCAAGGAGCTGACGCCGCTGCTCGAGGCGAGGCTCGCCACGCGCTGCACCAGGGAGTGGGTCGAGTGCCTCAACGCCCACGACGTGCCGAGCGGCGAGATCCTGAGCCTCGAGGACGCGCTGAAGCAGCCGCAGATCCAGCACCGCCAGACGCTGCGGCAGGTGCCGGTGGAGGGCATCGGCACCGTGCCGCTCTTCGGGCTCACGGCGAGGTTCGCGAGGACGCCCGGCGAGATCACGGCGCCGCCGCCGCGCCTCTCGGCGCACACCGCCGAGGTGCTCGGAGAGCTGGGGATCGGGAAGGACGAAGTCGCCGCGCTGAAGGCCAAGGGCGTGGTGTGACGGTCGCGGGAAAGGAACCATCATGGGCATGACCTACGTGCAGAAGCTGCTCGCCCGGGCGTGCGGCAAGGGCCAGGTGGCGGTGGGCGACGTCCTCGAGCCGCCCGTGCACCTGGCGATGTCGCACGAGAACGGCGCGCTCGTCATCAACCAGTTCCTCGAGATCTATCGGGGCACGGGGCGCGAGCCCCGCGTCTGGGACCCGACCCGCATCGCCATCATCTTCGACCACCGCGTGCCCGCGGAGTCGGCGAAGACGGCGAGCAACCAGAAGAAGATCCGCGACTTCGTCGCCCAGCAGGGCATCGGCAAGTTCCACGACATCCGCGGCGACGTGGGCGGCATCTGCCACCAGATCCTGCCCGAGAACGGCTACGTGCGCCCGGGCATGGTGGTCGTGGGGACCGACAGTCACACGACGACCCACGGCGCGCTGGGCGCCTTCGCCTTCGGGATCGGCGCCACCGAGATGGCCGCCGTGTGGGCGCTGGGCAGCATCCTCAACGTCGAGGTGCCGGGCACGATCAAGGTCGTGGTCGGCGGCCGTTTCCCGGCGGGGGTCTACGCCAAGGACCTGATCCTCCACCTGATCGGCCGGCTCACCGCCGAGGGAGCGAACTTCAAGGTCATCGAGTTCCACGGCGAGGCGATCCGCACGCTGCCGACCTCGGGCCGGCTGGTGCTCTGCAACATGACCGTGGAGGCGGGCGCCACCGCCGGCGTCGTGCCCCCCGACGAGGAGACCCGCCGCTACCTGCGCGACGAGGCCGGGGTGAGCGAGGCGCTGGACCTGTTCGGCCCGGACCCGGACGCGGTCTACGACCAGGTGGTGGAGATCGACGCGGCGACGCTCGTGCCGCAGATCGCCTGCCCGCATACCGTGGACAACGTGAAGCCGATCGGCGAGGTGGCGGGGAAGCGGGTGCAGCAGATCGTGGTCGGCTCCTGCACGAACGGCCGTCTCGACGATCTCGAGGTCGCGGCGAGGATCCTCAAGGGCAAGCGCGTGGCCGACGGGACGCGCATGCTGGTCTTCCCGGCCTCCTGGCGCATCTACGCCGAGGCCCTGCAGCGAGGCTATCTGCGCGACCTGGTCGGCGCGGGCGCCGTGGTGATGAACCCCGGCTGCGGCCCCTGCCTCGGCGTCCACCAGGGCGCGCTGGGCGACGGGGAGACCGCGCTCGCCACCACGAATCGCAATTTCAAGGGCCGGATGGGCAATCCCAACGCCGAGGTCTACCTGTGCTCGACCGCGGTGGCGGCGGCCAGCGCCCTCACCGGCGTGATCTCCGACCCGAGAGGAGTGGATTGAGATGGCCACGGGCAAGGTCGTGCTGACGCTCGGCGACGATGTCTCGACCGACATCATCTACCCGGGCCGGTTCATGGCGACGGTGCTGCCGACGGAGACGCCGCAGTTCGCCTTCGCGGATCTGGAGATCAACCAGAGGCTCAAGGCGAAGGAGATCGCGCCGGGGAGCTTCGTCGTGGCCGGCGGCAACTTCGGCTGCGGCTCCTCGCGCGAGCAGGCCGCCTCGTGCATCAAGGGCCACGAGCTGACGGTGGTGGCGCGGCACTTCGCGCGCATCTTCCTGCAGAACTCGATCAACGTGGGGCTGCGGATGGTCATCTGCCCGACGATCGCGGCGGAGGAGGGGGACGAGCTGGAGATCGCCGAGGGCGCGGTGGTGAACCACGCGTCGGGGAAGTCCTTTCCCGTCGTGCCGCTGCCCCGGGCACGCCAGGCGATCATCGACGCGGGCGGGCTGATTCCCTACGCGCGGCGGCTGCTGCTGGAGCGGGCGGCGCGCTGATCGCGCGCTGACTTCGAGGCGCCCCGGGCCGCGCGGCCCGGGGCGCCGTGCTTCGCGCGGGGCTCGATCCCGCTCCTCGCGTCGCGTCCTCGCGCGCGCTCGTCGAGCGGGCGCAGCCGCAGCCGGGACGACCGCCGGGCGCCGGCCGGGCTCCCGGGGGGCGACGGTCGCGCTTGCATTCCGCTCCTGCCGTGCGAGACTCGGGGCACCCCCGCGATGGCGCGGCGCCCGCGCTCGAACCGGACCGACTTCCCCGAGGGAGGGTCGCCATGCTCGCCGCCTCGGAGCTCCGCCCAGGGATGGCCGTGCGGGTCGAAGGCACGCTGTTCAAGGTGATCGGCGCCGAGTACCACGCCGGCGGCGGCAAGATGGCCGGCGTGACCCACGCCAAACTGCGCAATCTCGCGACCGGGACGCTGACGGAGAGGCGCTTCCGGGCCGACGAGATGGTCACGACCGTGGAGCCGGAGCGCCAGACGATGCAGTTCCTCTATGCCGACGAGCGCCTCGCCTACTTCATGAATCCCCGGACGTTCGAGCAGGTGGAGATGGAGAAGGAGCGCCTCGGGCGCGCCGCGGCCTGGCTCCAGGAGGGCGCGAGCGTGCCGGTCGAGTTCTGCGACGGCCGTCCCATCGCCATCACCTTCCCCGACATCGTGGAGGCGCGCGTCGCCGACACCGCGCCCCCCGCGCACGGGCAGGGCCTCACGAACGTGTGGAAGGAGGCGCGCCTCGAGAACGGCCTCACCCTGATGGTGCCGCCCTTCATCGGGCCGGGCGAGTCGATCCGCGTGCAGGTGGAGACGGGCTCGTACCTCGAGCGCGCGCACGCCGGGCGCAAGGCCTGAGTCCGGCCTCGCGCGCTCCGCCGTGGATCCCGGCCTGCGCGCGAGCCCCGCGCCGCCCCCTCGCGCCGGGGCTGCTATAGTGGGCGGCCATGATCGACGCGCACCTTCCCCTCCTCGACCTGCATCGCCACCTCGACGGCTGCGTGCGGCTCGAGACCATTCTCGACCTCGGGCGCCGGCACCACCTGTCGCTCCCGGCGGACGACGTGGCCGGGCTCCGTCCGCACGTGCAGATCACCCAGCCCCAGCCCGGCGTGATGGCGTTCATCGCCCGCTTCCGCTGGATGACCGGGGTGATGGTGGACCTGGGGGCCGTGCGGCGCATCGCCTACGAGAACGTGCTGGACGCGAAGGACGAAGGGCTCGACTACGTCGAGCTGCGCTTCAGCCCCTACTTCATGGCCGAGCCGCACGGCCTCGATCCCGCCGCCGTGGTGGAGGCGGTGGCCGACGGCGTGAGCGCGGGCTCCCGCGACGCGGGGCTCGACGTGGGCCTGATCGGCATCCTCAGCCGTACCTACGGCCCCGACGCCGCGTGGCGCGAGCTGGAGGCGCTGCTCGGCCACCGCCAGAGCCTCGTCGCGCTGGACCTGGCCGGGGACGAGGTCCGCTGGCCCGGCGAGCACTTCGTCGAGCACTTCCGCCGCGCGCGGGCCGCGGGCCTCGCCGTCACCGTGCACGCGGGCGAGTCCGCGGGCCCCGACAGCATCTGGCAGGCGATCGAAGGGCTCGGCGCGACCCGCATCGGCCACGCGGTGCGCGCGGTCGAGGACCCGGCCCTGCTCGACTGGATGGCCGAGCGGCGCGTCGGCATCGAGGCCAACCTGACGAGCAACGTGCAGACGAGCGTCGTGGCCGACTACGCGAGCCACCCGCTCGCCCGGTTCCTCGAGCGCGGGCTGCTCGCCACCATCAACACGGACGACCCGGGGATCAGCGGCATCGACCTGGCGCACGAGTACCGGGTGGCGGCGCCGGCCGCCGGGCTGGCGCCGGAGGCGATTCGACAGGCGCAGAGGAACGCGCTCGAGATCGTCTTCCTGCCCGAGGAGCGCAAGCAGGCGCTGGCGGCGACGGCCGCCGGACGCTGAGCGGGCGCGAGTCCGCGCGGCGACGCGCCGAGCGAAGGAGCAGGCGCCGCTCCGCGATCCCGGAGCGGAGACCGGCTCGGCGCCGGTGAGCAGGGCGCGGCTCCGAGTCCCGGGTCGGCCCACTCCGAGTCGCGCCCTCCGAGGAATTTCATTGACGGTCGCCCCACCGCGCGTAATCTGATCCGTGGATCTCAGGGTGAACCAGCAGGGGTTCACGCACGAGACGGCCGCTGTCCCCCGGACCCTGTGAGCGCCGATCCATCCGGGCGCTCGGGCAGCCCCGAATCGGCCCTTGCGCACCACTCGTGACCGCAGGCGAGGCCTCCGGGCCGAGCCCGCGGAGGTGTGCGCACGGCCTCCGGAATTCGACTCCCTTCGGACGGCGGCACGAGCCAGCCGCGCGCCCCGATCCCCGTGCAGGGGCGCACCGTGAAGGCAGCCGGCGCGCTCGCCCGGTGCGGCGCCATCCCGGGTCGCCCCCTCGCGAGCCATCGGCTCCTTGCCCGGGGCCGCAGTCCGTGACCGGCGGCGGCCCCTCGACTGACCCTGCCCTTCTCGCGCTCTCGCCAACGACGGATGCCGTCATCCCGGAGGAGATCATGCGCCGCATCATGGTTCTGTTGTGCGCGATACTGCTGTGTCCTTCTGCCGCGCACTCGGTCGTCTACTACTTCTCGACGAGCGGCGACGACGCCCACGATGGACTCTCCGAGAATCGACCCAAGAAGTCCCTGATCCACGTTCCCGCATTGCTGAGTCCGGGTACGAGCGTCCTTCTCAAGCGCGGCGACGCTTGGTACGAGGATCAGCTTCAGTGGAACTTCGACTCCAAGCCCGGCAGCCCCAGCGCTCCCATGCTCGTCGGCGCCTACGGGACCGGGCCTCGCCCGGTGGTCGCCGCCATGCTCGAGGACGTCTGGACTCGGGACTCGACCGGCCTCTACAGCGGCGTGCCCCGATGGGTCCATTACCCCGCGGACACGGCGGACCGTGTCTACCGCCTGTATCTGGGAGAGCAGCCGATTCCGCGGGTGAGCTGCCGCGACTCCCTCCTGGACAGCACCTATTGCGTCGCCACGGGCAGAGTCTACGTCCGGTGCGATGCGGGCGACAGCACCCTGACCGTGGAGTACATGCGGGACAGTCAACCGATCGTGATCTCCAACGTGGACTACCTGACGTTCTCCGATCTCGAGCTGAAGGGCGGAGCCCACTGGGTGGCGATCCGTGCCACGGCCCCCAACAGCCACCTGAAGTTCACCAACGTCCATCTCCACCAGTTCATGAGCTACGGAATCGAGTTCATGCCCCCGACCTCCGGCGACACCCTGCCCAGGAACGTCGACGTGGAGGTCGTCGGCTGCACGATCGACAAGGGCTGGAGCGCCCGGATGAACTACGAGCCGCACTACACCGTCGTCAACATGTGGGGCTCACCCGAGACCTGGGGCGCGGCCGGAGGCGACTCGCAAGGAGACGGAATCGCCTTCAACAGCTCTGTCGACACGGCAGTCGTGCGGGGCTGCTATGTGACGAACACCGGGCACGCCGGCATCGCGAATCAGATCGAGAATCAGAGCTACTTCGGCACGAGGCATCTCTTGATCGAGCAGAACGTCGTCACGGCCGGCACCTCGATCTACGGGCGCAGCGTAGGGATCGGCGGCAGCGAGCGCTGCCGGATGAACGTGATCCGCCGGAACTACTTCCGCGACCAGAACATCCGGTCCGTGTTCCTCGGAGAGTCGACCTTCGTGTACAGCAACATCTTCGCCACGACGAAGGTCAGTCCGTTCATGCGGCTGGCGTCGGCCATGGCTTCGTACAGCTCGGGGCCGGACAATCTCGTCAATCGGTGCGTGGTCAAGCATTGCGTGTTCGCGAACAACACCTTCGCGGACGCCGACGCGTTTCTCGAGGCGACGGCGTTTGCGCATCCGGATGCAGGGCCCCTGTGGCAGGACAATCGCTTCAGCAACAACTTGATGAGCATGTGGCGGACGGTCCCGAAGGGGGGCGTGGAGAGGAACACGCCGATCGTGATCGACAGCGTGGCGGCGGGAAGCTGGAGCCTCGAGGGAAACGGGTTCTGGAAGAGCCCGGAGGACACGACGGTGCTGATGGTGTGTCCGGAAGTCGGGGAGACGGTGGAGTACTCGGTGTCGATGCTGAATGGGCGCCCGGGTTGCGGAGGGAACATGGTCGGGGACCCGCTGTTCGCGAGCGGCGACTCGATCTCGAGGTTCAGTCTGAGCGCGACCTCTCCCTATGTGTCGAGCGGGGTAGCGCTGTCGGAGTTGCTTCCGGCAGGGCTGGAGGCCGTCGACTACTACGGGCGGCCCTTTGGCCTGACGCCGAGCGCGGGGGCCATTCAGTACCCGTTCACCGGGCTGGAGAGCGTGGCGATCGCCGGCGCGCCCGGAGGGCCGATCGCGCCGGGCGCCGCGATCGCGCTGAGTGCGGCATTGACTCCCATCGACGCGGACGTGCGGACGTACGCCTGGACGGTGGTCAGCGGCCCGGACACGGTGACGACCGGCACGCAGGCCGCGCTGACCGATACCCTGACGGTCCCCGCCACGTACTCGATATCGCTGGCGGTCGTCGACAAGCTCGGCTACGTGCGAGCCGCGAGCCCGGTCAACGTGGTGGTGGCGAGGGACACGATACCGCCTGCCGCCGTCACCGATCTCGAGATCGTGAGCGGGGGGACCTCGGCGGGTGCACTCTGGACGGCACCGGGGGACGATGGCGTCGTCGGCCGCGCGAGTGGCTACGACCTTCGCTCTTCGGAGTGGGCGATCGACGAGGCGAACTTCGCAAGTGCCACGAGCGTCGCGACGGAGGCCCCCGACACGGCCGGAACGAGAGAGTGCGCAATCGCCTCGGGCCTACACCGATGCAAGATCTACTACTTCGCCATGAAGACCGTGGACGAGGCCGGGAACTGGTCGGCCTTGAGCAACGTCGTGATGTCCCGGACGCGATGCACGGGGTCGTTCGAAGTGTTCTGTGAGGAGGGAGGCTGGAGGGCCACGCGAAGTGGAGAAGAGGAGCCCGCCCGTCCCGTGTGGTTCGCGCTGCATCAGAACGAGCCGAATCCCTTCGCCGGCGAGACGAACGTGCGCTTCGACCTGCCCGTTCGCAGTCACGTTCGCCTCGAGGTCTTCGATGCGCAGGGTCGCCTGGTCCGCACGTTGGCGAGCGGAGACTTCGCCGCCGGCTACCAGTCGCTGCGCTGGGACCAGCGGAACAATGCCGGCGATCAGATGAAGCCCGGCGTCTACGTCTACCGCATGAAGGCGGGGCCGTTCCGGGCCCAGAGGAAGATGGTGCTGCTGCCGTGACTCGACGGCGCGCAGGCGTCGGGCGGGGCGAGGCCGTACCGGGTCCCGTCCGATGCCTGCGCGCCGAGGGAGATCGTCCCGAAATCCTCCTCGTGGGTGGCGGACCGTCCGTCGCGGCCGAGTCTTTCGTCCGGGGCGCACCGGAGTCATCGATTTCCGACTTCGTACGGGCTCGAGGCGGCCGAGGAATCGAAACCCCCGTCCTCCGGGAGCGCGAGCTTCGGGGGGCCCGACGCCGTCCGTGCACGAGGATGACGACGATGTGCAAGCCGACCGCCTCTGCCCGACCTCGTCGCATCGTAAGGACGACCTTCCCCCCAGAGAAGGAGGCCCCGTGCCTGCCGAAGTCGTGACCCTCACGACCCCCGACGGTCCCATGGATGCGCACGTCGCGCGCCCCGACGGCGACGGTCCGTTCCCCGGGCTGGTCGTGGCCCAGGAAGCCTTCGGCGTGAACGATCACATCCGCGACGTCTGCGGCCGCTTCGCCCGCGAGGGCTACGTCGCCTTGGCCCCGGAGCTGTTCCACCGGAGCGGCCGGGGGATCGAGCTGCCCTACGACCAGTTCCCGGCGGTGATGCCGTACCTCGGCGCCCTCAGCAACGAGGGTCTCGAGCAGGACCTGGCCGCGAGCTTCGCCCACCTCCGCGGGCGGGCGGACGTGGACGGCAGGCGCGTCGGGATCGTGGGGTTCTGCCTGGGCGGCTTCGTCGCCTTCCTCGCGGCCTGCCGCCTGGCGCCCACGGCCGTGGCGTCGTTCTACGGCGGCGGGATCGTGCGCCCGCGCGCGCAGGGCAGGATGCGGCCGCTGATCGACGAAGCCGACCGGATCCGCTCGCCGATCCTCGGCCTGTTCGGGGCCGAGGACCAGGGCATCCCGCCCGGGGACGTGGAGACGATCCGCGCCAGGCTGGACGCGCTCGACGTGCCGCACGAGATCGTGGTCTACCCCGGCGCGGGGCATGCCTTCTTCTGCGATGCGCGCTCCGCCTACCGGGCGGAGGCGGCGGCCGACGCGTGGCGGCGCGTGCTCGACTGGTTCGGGCGGTACTTGCGGGGTGGCGTGACGACCGCGGCCTGACAGGGCCGTGACGCTCGAGGCCGGGGGCGCGTCGCCGGCGGCGGGGCGAAGTCGGCCCTCGGGCTCGCGCGGCGACCCGCGGGAGGCCGATGCGGTAGCGTGGACTTGCGTGGGCTGCCGCGCTAGCCTCGCGGCTCGATTCGTTCCCGATTCCGCGACCGGTCCGATCCGGCCGTTGTCTTCGCCGCGAACAACGGAGGTGCCCATGCTGCCCAAGACCCTCGTCCTTCTGGCCTCGGCCGCCCTGGTCGTCACCCTCTGCCCGCCGGTCAAGGCCCAGCTCAAGCTGCCGCGCGTGAGCCCGGGCGCGAGCGTGACCCAGACGATCGGGATGACGGACCTCACCGTCACCTACAGCCGTCCCGGCGTGAAGAGCCGCGTCATCTGGGGCCAGCTCGTGCCCTATGGCCAGGTCTGGCGCGCCGGGGCCAACGAGGCCACGACCTTCGTCACCAGCGATCCGATCCAGTTCGGGGGCAAGCCGCTCGCCGCCGGCACGTACGAGCTGTTCATGCTGCCCGGCAAGAGCGAGTGGCAGGTGATCGTGAACAGCGCCCAGGGCCAGTGGGGCGCGTTCAGCTACGACTCCACCCGGAACCTGCTGCGGATCGCGGTGAAGCCGGAGATCGTCGGCCCCGAGCAGGAGTGGATGGAGTTCTCCTTCGAGGACATGACCCCGGGCACCCTGACTGCGGGCCCCAACTCCACGAACCTGGTGCTCCGCTGGGAGAAGCTGCGCATCGCCGTGCCGATCGTGGTGGACGTGAACGGCATCGCGCTCGCCAAGGCGCGTGACGCGGTCGCCGCGGCCAAGGCGGACGACTGGCGGACGCCCTACCAGGCGGCGGGCTTCTGCCTGGCGAACGGAGTGGGGCTCGAGGAAGGGAAGCAGTGGCTGGAGAAGTCGCTGGGCGTCCAGGAGACCTACTCGAACCTGGGCCTCAAGGCGCGCTGGCAGGCCAAGGAAGGTCACAAGGACGAGGCGATCAAGACCGCCGAGAAGGCCCTCGAGCTGGCCAAGGCCAGCAAGGACAAGCCGGACACCTCGGCGCTGGAGAAGCTGGTCGCCGAGTGGAAGGGCGGCGGGAAGTCGTAGCCTCTCGCCGCGGGGGCCGCGCCCGGCGGCGCCGCCCGAGCGATGCGAGCGCCCGCGATCGCTGGATCGCGGGCGCTCGTGCCCGAGGCGCCGCTCGCCGAGGCGGCGGGCGCGAGGCTCGACCTTCCCCTCGCGCCGCCCCGCTCCTCGGGCCCTGCGGGCAGCCTACTTCAGGCTGATGGTGCGCAGGTTGTACGTCTGCGCGCCCACCCGCAGCCGCACGAAGTAGACGCCCGCCGGAACCTTGCTGCCGTTCCACTCGCGGGTGTACTTCCCCGCCACCATCGTGCCCTGGGCGAGGGTCGCCACCTTCCGG
>JAWOLC010000001.1:0-132951 GCA_033853925.1 Candidatus Eiseniibacteriota bacterium | reverse complement strand
CGCCCCATGGGGGTGTTCAGTGACCGCACCTCCATGGAGCGCATCCTGTTCGCGGTCTTCACCCATGAGAACCAGAAGGAAGGAACCTCAGCCCCCTTCCTCCTGACACAGAACTCTTGACGTTACCCCGTGAAATGCAGCCGCGAACCGGACCTTGTGCGACGAGTCGAGCGCGGGGAACGCCTACTCGCGCGTCGTCAGCCGCTCAGGCGCGAGAAGCGCGCGTGCGAGCGCGGAAAGTCCACGCTCATGGCGAAGGCCGTGAGCAGTCCGCCGGTGATCGCCGTCGCCACCAAGGTGCCGAGGGCGGGCAGCGGCTGCGCCGGCAGCACCGGCGACGGCACGATCGTGAGCGCCATGCCGCCCACGACCGATCCGAGCGCGATCCACTGCGGCTCCTTGAGGTCGTCGATGGTGCGCGTCTGCGTCTCGCCCCGATAGGCGTCCTCGGCGAAGCGCTCGATCCCGGCGAGGAAGAAGTACGTGCCGACCACCAGCGTCGCGGGGAACACGCGCGCGAGCCACATCGAGACGAGCAGCGGGCCGAGTGCGAGATTGAACAGGATCGAGAAGAGCTGTGTGGGCAAGATCCACGCACCCGCGAGCTTCGACAGCACGACCACGCGCGACTGCGCCTGCCAGACCCGGATCCCGAAGCGCGCGTCGCAGGGCACGCCGTGACAGCAGCCCTGGGCGAGGCAACGCAGTCGGCCCACGGCCTGCGCGAACGGCGCGGCGAGCACGGCCGCCAGCGCCACCTGCAGCAGTGGCGTCCCGAACAGCACGCGCGCGAGCACGAGCGCGACGGCGAGCCCGGGCACGGAGCCCCAGAAGCCGAACGGCCGCAGCAGGGCGCCGCTGCCCCACGAGAGCTGCGCGTAGAGCGCGGCGCCCGCAAGCACGCAGGCGACGCCGAGCAGTACCGGGGCCGGGTCGCGCAGCACCGCGCACCCTATGGCGGCGGCGACCGCGCCCAGCGTGAACGAGAACGCCGCGTGGTTGACGATGCGCAGCCGGCCGCCCAGCAGCAGCCAGTCGCGCCGCGAGTTCGCGACCGCCTCGGCCACGGCGCGCAGCACGTCCCAGGCAGCGCGCCAGCCGGCCGCGAGCACGGCGGCGGCGGCCGCGACGAGCGCGAGCCACCACGCGGAGCGCGCGAGGTCGTTGCCGAGCGGCGGTGCGACGACGTCGAGGTAGAGCATCGCCGCGGCCCACGCGGTGGCGGCGATCGACGCGTGGCGAAGCTGCCGGTTCGTGCGGGCGAGCAGCACCGACGCGAGCAGGAGCGCCCCCGGCACGAGCCAGGCGAACCGCCACGGCGCCGACCACGCCGCGAGCTGCCACGGCGCGAGATAGGGCGCCGCGACCGCGGGGTCGTGCCGCGCGAAGTCGATCGCATACCCGGCAAGGAGCCAGGGCGCCGCAATCACCGCGGCCGTCGCGAGCCGTCTCGGGCCGCGCGCCGCTGCCCCGTCGGACGGCGGCAGCGCGAGCCAGGGGCGATGCGCGCTGGCCGCCGCGCCGAACCGCCGGCGCAGCGCGGGACGCTCGTAGCCGTAGACGAGCGAGACCATCATCAGGCCGAGCGCCGGTGTCACGAGCACCAGGCCGGCCGCCGATCCCATCCACAGCGATGCGCCCGTCGCGACGAGGAAAGCGCCCGCGTAGATCGGGTGCGCCAGCAGCGCGTACACGCCGTCCGTGACGAAGATGCGGGGTGGATAGGCATTCATGGGCAGCCCGCGCCCGCGGATGATCAGCGCGCGCATGCCGGCCAGCGCGAGCAGCGCACCCGCGCCGGCGAGAACGAGGCCGGGCGCGTGCCAGTCCGGCACGCGCCACGGGACCACGGCGTCGAGGCGGATCGCCCACGACACGAGGAGCGCCGGGAGCACGGCCACGAACAGCAGCCCGTAGCCGACCCGGCCCGCGAGCCCGCGGCCGGTCGTCACCATGTCACCCGCTCGGCGATGGCGGTGGCCGGCTCGGACGCGTCCCCGACGTGCAGGACGCCGCGGGCGAAGCGCTTCTGCTCGCCGATGCGCGTCACCGCGTCGGGCAGCAGCCGCAACAGCCGGCGAAACGGCCGCAACGCCGTCGCGCCGATCGTGCCCGTGCGCAGCGTCGTCTCGCTTTCGATCTCCCAGCGGGCACCCGGCGCGGCGAGGCCTCCTTCCGTGAGCTCGTATTCGGTGCTGCGCCGGCCGTCCTCCCACAGCAGCCGCCGCGGCACGGGTCCGTCCCAGCGGATCCACACCAGGCTGTGGTGGTCCGACAGGCAGCGGCCCCAGTGGAGCGTCTTGAGCGGCAGGTCCCACGGCGGCAGGGTGAGCTCGAGCCGCTCGACGTACCCCCAACCCTCGACCGAGAGCCGCGGCGCGCGCACCGTCGCGCGCGCACGGGGAAGCAGGCAGGTCCACTCGATCCGGCCTTGCTCGGTCTCGAGCAGCGTCTCACAGAGGCGCGGCGTCTCCGACGGCCACCACGTCGCATCGACGTGCGCGGTGCGCCAGTGGAGCGCCTCGGAGGCGGTGCGCTCGGGCGCGGGTGGCGCCCCGAGATCGGCCCGCGACCACGCGCGGCCCGTCGCGGCGCGCCACAGGTGCTGGCCGAGGTGGAGCGACAGCCCCTTCCAGTGCAGCGCCACCCAGTAGCCGATATAGACATTGCCTTCGCCGTCGGCGGCGTCCATGTACCACTTGTCGAGCGCGAAGTCCGGCATCGGGGGCGTCTCCTCGATGGTCGCGCAGTCGGCGCGCACGGTTCGGCGCGTGCCGACGCCGTGCGCCCTGGCTCGCGCGCGCCAGTCCGCGCGGCAACGTCCGGGAATGCCTACGGCGGGTCATCGTACTGGATCGGCTTCCCTTTGTCCTTCTTCTCGCGCCGCCTCCCCTTTCACACCTTCGGCGTGGGCGAATCGGGGGTGCGGCGCGCACGGCGCTTGCCGCCGAACATGCCCATCATCTCGTCGCAACCGCCACAGTTCTCGATCATCTCGGCCATGGCCTGCCGGATGCCCTGGCCGCAGGCGGCGTCCGGTCCCGCCCTCTCGGACGTGTCGTTGGCGGGTTCACCGGCATCCTGCTTCTTCTTGTCCATCTGAATCCTCCGGAAAGAGTCCTCGGCCGTGCGCTCGATCTCTGCCAGTGCCGGCACCGGTGCGCACCCTGGGACCTGGTGCCTGCTCGGTCCAAGGACGGAGGCGGGGCCGAATTGGATACACCGCCCGCGGCGGGGCTCGGGGCGGTATGAGGCAGGGTGCGGCCGGCGTGGCGTCAGTGGCGCTTGGGCTCGCAGACGAACACGCCCCGATCGCTGCGGGAGAAGTCGCACCCGGCAGACAGGGCGGCCTTCAGCCGGATGCGGGCGCGATGCAGCCGGATCTTGACGTTGTGCAGCGTCAGGCCGAGCCGGTCGGCGATCTCCGGGCCGGTGAATCCCTGCAGGTCGTGGAGCAGGAGAACCTCGCGCTGAGACTCGGGCAAGCGAGCGAGGAAGCGCAGCACGCAGTCACTCATCTCGCTCTGCTCCAGGAGCTGCTCGGGTCGGAGCGCCTCCTCGTCGCTGGCGACCGAATCCTCCTCGTCGCCAAGAGAGGACAGGGGAAGCGCCGGCTCGCGATGGTCGCGCTGGCGGAAGCGGTCGTAGCAGACATTGGTGGCGATCCGGTAGAGCCAGGCTTCCAGCGCGGCGGCGTCCTTCAGTCCCCCCAGGTGCTGGTGCACGCGGAGGAAGGTCTCCTGCGTGAGATCCTCCGCACGCTCCGGGTCCCCCACCAGGCGCAGGATGTAGCGATGGATCGCGGAACGATACTGCTCGGCCACCTCTGAGGAGTCGGTGGGCCCATCGGCCGTCGGCCTTCTTGCGGACTTCATAGCTCTCTCCCGTGGACTTGCGCCGTGTAAGCGTACGCCGCGACGCACGCCCTGTACTATCGAAAGTTGAATCTGGCCCGGGCACGATGCTCGGAGTCGATCACAGATCGAGCTCAGCCGTCGCGGGCGTCTCGGGCGCCGGGGGCCGTTCGTCGGCGACCCGCCGGGCGCCGAAGCGGGCGCCGTCGCACACGCGTGGCAAGGGTGCCCACTGTATCCCTCGGCCCAGGTTCTCCGTCCTCACGTTCCAGAAGAGGGTGGACGGCACTCGGACTGACGCCGTGGGCACGGCCTCCGGTGCCGCACCCCCTTCGGGAGGTGAAACGTCATGTGCGGACCGTTCGTTTGGGGCTTCTGGTGGATCCTTCCGCTGATGGGTGCCGTGATGTGCCTCGGCATGCTGCTGCTGGCGTCCCGACGCGTGGGCGGAGGCCAGGGGTGCCTGTGGATGCTCGGGCATCGTGGCAGGCCGGAAGATGGGGCAGACCAGACCGGAGAGCGAGGCAGGCCCCGCTGACAGCAGAGCGATGACGGGGCAGGAGCGGAGGATCTCGCCAGTCGCCTCGGGTTGCGCCCGGCCGCCCGAGGCGACGCGCGGGGTGCCGAGCCTCTCTGGCCCTGAAGCCCGGCCGGATGTTCTCGATCGCCTCCGACCCCGCACCCGTCATCTCGCCGAGCGCAGGTATCGAGAGACGATCTCGATTGCCGCGCCGACACCGTCCTCCTCTCGTATCTTCGCTCCCAGCGCGTCCGCTGCGGCACGCATGCCTGGATCGGTCGCTGCCCTGCCGATGGCCACCGCAAGGGTCTCCGGCGACAACCTCTTCTGCGGGATCGGCCTCGGGCCGAGGCCCCGCTCGTACACCCTGTTCCCCCAGAACGGCTGATCGGCGATGAGCGGGATCACGACGGTCGGCCTGCCCGCCCTCAGCCCCGCCGCTGTCGTCCCGGCGCCACCGTGATGGACCACGGCGGCGCCCCGGGGAAACAGCCAATCGTGTGGGATGGAGTCGACAACGAAGACGTCGCCCGGGAGTCGCTCCCGGCTCACCGTGCCTGCCTCGGCGAGCACGATCCCCCGTTGCCCGGCGCGGCGCAACGACGCGACGATCAGATCGGTCATCTCCCGGGGGCTCAGGCCCGGCATGCTCCCGAACCCGACGTACACCGGCGGGGCGCCGGCGCCCAGGAAGTCGAGCAACGCGCGGGGTGGTTGCCAGTCCTTTGACGTATCGAGGAACCAGTAGCCCGTCACTTGGCAGTTCGGAGGCCAGTCCTTGGGCTGTGCGAGAAAGCTGGGGCTCCATCCGAACAGGATTGGCGTCTCGAGCCGGCGCATGAGGTTCCCGAAGGATTCCACGGGGAGATTCAACGCCTGCCGTGCCTTCGCCACCGGCTTGCTCATCATCTGAGAGAAGCCGAAGGACATGACCTTCCAGGCGAGCCGATTGTAGTGGCGACCGAGGGCGCCAAGCCTGGGCGGCAGTTGAGGGACGAAGGCCAACGGAGGAAACTCGGCCGTCCCCACGATCGGTTGCAGATAGGCAGCGAAGGCAGGGATGCGCCGCTTGTCGGCGATCGGCATGCCTATGAGGATGCCGAAGGTAGAGAGGAGCAGGGCGTCCGCGTCCTGAGTGGCCTGCCAGGATCGCTCGGTCATCTCCTGCATCTCCGCGGTGAGCTCCTCCATCATGCCGCCGCGCTGCTCCCGCCGTGTCAGCTCACCCGGAGCGGAGCGCTGGAAATGCGAGTCCACGAGGGCGCCGGGGTGGCCCCCCAGGGACGCGAAGTCCAGCCCCTCGTCGCGCACCAGCCCCTCGAAGGGCGGATGCGACAGCACCTGGACGGAGTGGCCGGCGCTGCGCAGTCCCTTGCCCAGGGCCACGTAGGGCTGCACGTCTCCTCTTGAGCCGACGGTGATGATGGCGATCTGCATCACGCGCTCTTCAGTGGAGCCAAGCTCCGAGCTGGGAGCGTCCCACTCACGTCTCTTCCACCGTCCACACCCAGTCCCGCACCTCGGGGAGGTCCTCGAGATGCTCACGTACGTACGAATCGTGCCGTGCGAGGCGATCATGGCAGAGCTGCGCCAGCCGCCCTCCCTCCGCTCGCCCCTCTGGCGCGCGTCGCAGGGCCTCGAGGGCCAGGTGGTAACGGCTCATCCCGTTGCGCACGACCATGTCGAACGGGGTGGTCGTGGTTCCCTCTTCCCGGAATCCGCGCACGTGGAACCGGTCGGCTGCGGGCCGCCCATGGACGATCTCGTGAATCGCCCGCTGGTAGCCGTGATAGGCGAAGATCACCGGCCGATCGCGGGTGAAGAGCGTGGCAAAGGTCTGCTCGTCGAGACCGTGTGGATGGACGTCGCGCGGGAACAAGCACATCAGGTCGACGACGTTCACGACCCGCACGCGAAGCCGAGGCGCGTGGCGGCGAAGCAGCCAGGCCGCCGCGACGGTCTCGAGAGTCGGCACGTCTCCCGCCGCGGCCATGACGACGTCCGGGTCGCGCCCGCCGTCGTTGCTCGCCCAGTCCCACACGGAGGCGCCTCGGGCACAGTGCTCCCGGGCCGCCCCCAGATCGAGCCATTGGAGCTGCGGTTGCTTGTCGATGACGATCAGATTGACGTAGTCGCGGCTGCGCAGGCAGTGATCCGCCACGGAGAGCAGGCAGTTGGCGTCCGGCGGCAGGTAGATGCGGGCCACCGAGCCCTTCTTCGAGAGCACCGTGTCGATGAGGCCAGGCCCCTGGTGACTGAAGCCGTTGTGGTCGTTCCGCCAGCAGGTCGAGGTGAGGAGGATGTTGAGCGAGGCGATCGGGGCGCGCCATGCCAGCTTGGCGCCCTCCTCCAGCCATTTCGCGTGCTGCACGGCCATCGAGGCGGAGACCATGGCGAAGGCCTCGTAGGTGGCGAAGAGTCCGTGACGGCCGCTCAGGAGATAGCCTTCGAGCCAGCCCTGGCAGCAGTGCTCGCTCAGGACCTCCATCACGCGGCCCTCCGGCGAGAGATGATCGTCGCCGGCGACAGCCGGTCCCACGAAGCATCGGCTCTCGGCTTCGAAGACGTCTCCCAGTCGGTTGGAGTTGGTTTCGTCCGGGCAGAAGAGGCGAAAGTTCCGCTGCGCTGCGTTCCTCCGGAAGGTATCGCGCAGGTACTTGCCGAGCTGTCGCGTGGACTCGTGCCGCTCCGAGGCGGGCCGAGTCACCGGAACGGCATAGTCGGAGAAGTCCGGGAGATCGAGATCCACGAGGAGGCTGCCGCCGTTGGCATGAGGGTTCGCTCCCATCCGGCGGCCGCCGGTCGGCGCGAGCTGACGGAGTCGGGGCACGAGCCGGCCTTCTGCGTCGAAGAGTTCCTCCGGACGGTAAGCCCGCATCCATTCCCCGAGCATGGCGAGGTGCGCAGGATCGTCCCGCACGTTCGCGAGGGGCACCTGGTGGGCGCGGAAGGTCCCTTCGACTGGCTGTCCGTCCACGACGCGTGGTCCGGTCCAGCCCTTGGGCGTGCGCAGCACGATCGCCGGCCAGCGCGGGCATCCCTCGACGCCCTTCCGGCGCGCCTCGGCCTGAATGTCCCGAATGCGAGCCCAGCAACGCTCGAGCGCATCCGCCAGTTGCCGGTGCACCGACCCGGGCTCCTCTCCCGCGACCAATTGCGCGTCGTAGCCGTGAGCGGCCAGCAGCCGCTGGGCCCCGCCCTCTGCATCACGCCCCAGCACCGTGGGGCCGGAGATCTTGTACCCGTTCAAGTGAAGGACCGGCAGGACCGCGCCGTCGCGGGCCGGGTTGAGGAACCGGATGCTCTTCCACGAGCCCTCGAGCGGCCCGGTCTCCGCCTCGCCGTCCCCCACGACCGCCACCACCAGCAAATCGGGGTTGTCGAAGGCGGCGCCGAAAGCGTGCACGAGCACGTAGCCCAACTCGCCGCCTTCGTGGATGGACCCGGGCGTGGGCACGCTCACATGACTCGGCACCCCGCCGGGCGTGGAGAACTGGCGAAACAGCCGCCGCATGCCGGCGGCGTCCTGGCTGACCTCGGGATAGATCTCCGAGTACGTCCCCTCCAGGTACACGTTGGCCAGGATGGCCGGGCCGCCGTGCCCCGGTCCGGCCAGGAAGATCACGCTGGCGTCCGTCCTTCGGACGAGGCGGTTCAGGTGGGCATACAGAAGGTTGAGGCCAGGAGACGTGCCCCAGTGCCCGAGCAGTCTGGGTTTGATGTGCTCGGGTCGCAGCGGCTCGCGCAGCAGTGGATTGTCTTGCAGGTAGATCTGGCCGACCGTGAGGTAGTTCGCCGCGCGCCAATAGGCATCCAGCCCGTCGGCTTCGGACGTCGTGATCGTGCCGCTCATGGTCTTCAGCCTTCCTCGGCGCCCCGAGATCTCCAGGCGACCGCGATCCGGGACGCGTGAGCGCCTCGCCCGGCTGCGGCTCACGTCGCGGAGCGCAGAGCGTATCCCGACTTCTCCAGCTTGCGGACCAGCCGCTGCACAATCGTTCCGATCTGCTTGTCGGGTGTCACTGACTTCGCAAATTGTGAATGGGAGCGGGCCGACCAGAGCAGCTTACCGTCCGACACGCGATAGAGCTTCGTCTCGAGGTCGACGACCCGATGCACCTCGGAGTACCCGACCCTCCCGGTGTACTTGTGGCCGTTGGCGTAGTACTCGTAGACGTCTCCGTGAGTGGGTGCCGGCACCTGGTAGTGCGCTCTCCCCGCCCGGTAGTAGGTCCGCACGGTCGTGTCGCGGAGGACGCGCGTGACGAAGAGGCCGTCGCAGCTCTTCCTGTGGACCTCCATGTCCACCTTCGTGGTGTCGAGGGCCTCGTCGGGCACCACCGGGTAGCTGGGTTCCCCGGCGATACCCCGCGACCGCAAGGCAGCGGCGAACTGGTCCTCGAACCGGCGCCGAGCCGCGCCGGTATTCGTGGTGCCGATGACCATGACTCTGCGGAGAGGCACGGGAGTTCCATTCGGGTCACTCCCGGCGCCCGTGAGCCGGGTGGAAGCCGCGCAGCCGGCGACGGCGAGCCCGCCGAGGGCGAGCAGGCAGCCCGATTTCGACAGACCCCACATGATCCAACGCTCCTTGCGGTCGCGCGGCCGGTATTCAATGTCGCTCGTAGACCTTTGTCCGGCCGTCGCGGCTGAAGGCGACCAGGTCGTAAGGCGTCACTGGCGATTCGCCTCCTTCCGGATCAGGGCCATGCCGCACTTCGGGCACTCCCCGGGGGCGGACGACGTCACGTCGGGATGCATCGGGCACGTGTAGACGGCCGAGGCGCTGCCGGGAGCGGCTTGCGGATCACTTGCGCTCGCGGCGGAGGGAGCCGGCGTGGCCAGCTGCTGCGACACCATCGCGCGCCACTCGGGGATCGAGGCGAGCTGCCTGACGAAGCTCTCGACGAAGGCGCGGTCGTCGAGCAGCGCCTCGGCGAGAAGCGCCCGGCCCCGCTCGTCGGAGAGCAGCCGATCGATGCTCTGGCGCAGCTTCTTCTCGCTCGCGCTCGGCTTCGCACTCTCCTTCGCGGCTCCGTGATCGTGACCTCCACCCCCCATCATCGAGCATTGCGCGGCCACCAGGAGCGGGGCCCCCACCAACACGGCCAACAGGCCGCCTCCGAACACCAGCGCGGCAAGACGGCGGTTCAGGAATCGCATGGCTCGTCTCCTTTCTCCTTGCACGGTTCGACGATCGGCTTCATGGGTTCTGTCATCGGTCGAGTCGCCAGACACGGTCGGGACCCATCCTCGTCCCGGCCGTGCGCTGTCCCTTGCGGCCTTCATGCCCACCCTCCCGTGGGTGCAGCCTCGGGGCGCACGGGGTCGAGCACGGGCTCGGTCACGGCCCCGTCCGCCTCGGTGAGACCCCAGTCCGCGCAGGCCGCTCCCTCGCGCACCTCCTTGCGTCGCCAGAGGTAATAGATCGCCGGGTAGACCAGCAGCTCGAGCAGGAACGAGGTCACCAGGCCCCCGACCATCGGGGCGGCGATGCGCTTCATCAGGTCCGATCCGGTCTCGGTGGACCACATGATCGGCAGCAGCCCCATGAAGGCGGCCGCCACCGTCATCGCCTTCGGCCGGACGCGCTTGACCGCGCCGTGGATGATGGCCTCGACCAGATCGCCCGAGGTCCTCAGGCGTCCGCGTTCCCGGGCCTCGTCGTGCGAGAGGTCGAGGAACAGCAGCATGAAGACCCCGGTCTCCGCATCCAGGCCCGCGAGAGCGATCATTCCGACCCAGACGGCGATCGAGATGTTGTAGTGCAGGAGGAACAGCAACCAGACCGCGCCCACGATCGAGAACGGCACGGCGAGCATGACCACGCTCGACTTGAACGCCGACCTCGTGTTCATGTAGAGGAGGCCGAAGATGAGCACCAACGTGAGGGGCACGATGACCTTCAGCCGCTCCTTCACGCGCAGCATGTTCTCGTACTGGCCGCTCCACGAAACCGCGTAGCTGGTGGGAACGTGCACGCTGGCGGCCACGGCCTGCTTCGCGCGCTCGACGTACCGGCCCACGTCCGTCTTCGCCACGTCGAAGTCCACGTAGACGTAGCCCGAGAGCAGCCCGTTCTCGTCGCGGATCATGGAGGGCCCTTCGACCAGCCGGACGTCCGCGATCTCGGACATGGGGATCTGCCCCCGCCCGTTCGGCAAGGGCAGGAGGACGCGCTTGAGGGACTCGAGGTCCTCCCGGTAGTCCCGGGCGTAGCGCACGTTCACGTCGTAGCGCTCCCGCCCCTCGACGGTGGTCGTCTGGTTGTCGCCGCCGACCGCCGTCATCACCATCATGTTGGCGTCGTCCACCGACAGGCCGTAGCGCGCGAGCTGGTCGCGGTCGAGGGTGAAGTCCAGGAAGTAGCCGCCGGCCACGCGCTCGGCGTAGACGCTGCGCGTGCCGGGGACCTTCTGCAGCGCCGATTCGATCTCGACCGCCGTCTTCTGGATGACGTTGAGGTCGGCGCCGCTCACCTTGATGCCCACGGGCGTCCGGATGCCGGTCGAGAGCATGTCCAGGCGGGCCTTGATCGGCATGGTCCAGGCGTTGCTGATGCCAGGGAGCTGGAGCGCGTCGTTCATCTCGTCCACGAGCTTCTCTTCGCTGATGCGGTCCCGCCAGAACGGCCGCAGCCCGCGCTCGAGCCACTCCGGCGCCCAGCTCGAGTACCAGCGCGGCTGCTCCCGCCACTGGGACTCCGGCTTGAGCAGGATCGTGGTCTCCATCATGGAGAAGGGCGCCGGGTCGGTGGGCGTGTTGGCGCGGCCCGCCTTGCCGAAGATGCGCTCCACCTCGGGGAAGGCGAGGAGGATCTTGTCCTGGACCTGCAGCGCCTTCTGCGCCTCGGCCACCGACATGCCCGGCTGCACCGCCGAGGGCATGTAGAGGAGCGAGCCCTCCCGCAGCGGCGGCATGAACTCGGAGCCGAGGGAGAGGTAGATGGGCACGGTCGAGACCACCAGGAGCACGCTGGCGATCACGGTGGCCTTCGCGTGGCGGACCACGAACCGGCAAGGGCGCTCGTAGATCCGGTGCAGGAGCCGGCTGATCGGGTGCCGCTCCTCGGAGTAGTAGCGACCGACGAAGAGCTGGGTCGAGAGCCAGGCCAGCCACCGCGGCCTGAAGGTGAACGGCCGGATGCGGGCAAAGAGCATCCGGGTCGCGGGGTTGAAGGTGATCGCCAGGAGCGCCGCGATCGCCATCGCCAGGTTCTTCGAGTAGGCGAGCGGCTTGAACAGCCGGCCTTCCTGGTCCACCAGCGTGAAGACCGGCATGAACGCCACGGCGATCACGAGCAGCGAGAAGAAGACCGACGGTCCCACCTCGAGCAGCGCGGACAGTCGGACCTGGTGGAAGTCGCCGTGCTCCCCCCCCGCCTGCCAGCGGTGGATCTTGTTGTAGGCGTTCTCCACCTCGATGATCGCGCCGTCCACCAACACGCCGATCGAGATGGCGATGCCGGCCATGGACAGCAGGTTGGCGTTGAGCCCCATGGCGTACATGGGGATGAACGCCAGGGCGACGCTCACCGGGATCGTGAGGATGGGAACGGTCGCCGACGGGATGTGCCAGAGGAAGAGGAGGATGATCAGCGAGACGATGGTCACCTCCTCGAGGATCTTGTTCCGTACGGTGTGGATGGCGCGGTCGATGAGCACGGAGCGATCGTAGGTCGTCACCACCTGCACGCCCGGGGGCAGCGAGGGCTCGAGCTCCTCGAGCTTCGCCTTCACGCGCTGGATGACGTTCAGCGCGTTCTCGCCCTGGCGCATCACCACGATGCCGCCGACGACGTCGCCTTCCCCGTTGTAGTCGGCAATCCCCCGCCGGATCTCGGGGCCGAGCGCCACCGTGGCCACGTCCTTGACCTGGATGGGCGTGCCGTTCTCGGTCTTGAGCACGAGCTTCTCGAGGTCGCTCACCGACTTCGCGTAGCCGCGGCCGCGCACCATGTACTCGCGGCCGGACAGCTCGACCAGCCGCCCGCCCACGTCGTTGTTGCCGTGGCGCACCGCCTCGACCACGGCGTCGAGGGGGAGTCCATAGGAGGCCAGGCTCGCGGGATTCACGGTGATCTGGTACTGGCGCACCTGGCCGCCCACCGTGGCGACCTCGGCGACGCCGGGCACGCTCTGCACCGCGTAGCGGAGGAACCAGTCCTGGTAGCTGCGGAGCTGGTCCGTGGAGTGCCGTCCCGTGCGGTCGATGAGCGCGTACTGGAACACCCACCCGACGCTGGTGGCATCGGGGCCCAGCTCGGTCTTCACCCCTGCCGGCAGCTGGGCCGCGATCTTCGAGAGGTACTCGAGCACCCGGCTGCGAGCCCAGTAGATGTTGGTGCCGTCCTGGAACACGACGTACACGTAGCTGTAGCCGAAGTCCGAGTAGCCGCGGATGGCCTTGACCTTGGGCGCTCCGAGCAGCGCGGTGATGATCGGGTACGTGACCTGATCCTCGATGATGTCGGGGCTGCGGTCCCAGCGCGAGTAGACGATCACCTGGGTGTCCGAGAGGTCGGGCAGGGCGTCGAGCGGGATGTGCTGCATCGTCCAGAACGCGGCCAGGAGCGCGACCAGGGTCGCGGCGATCACGAGGTAGCGGTTCTCGGCCGAGAAGCGGATGATCTTCTGGATCATGGCTGCTTCCCCGTCATGGCAGCCAGGGACGCGCGCAGCTGCGACTCCGAGTCCACGAGGAAGTTGGCCCGCGTCACGACCTGCTGGTCCGCCTCGAGGCCGCTCCTCACTTCGACCTGGTCACCGTTCCTGGCGCCGAGCCGCACCTCACGGGGCAGGAACCTGCCCTCGCCGAGGGCGATGAAGACGACGTCCTTGGTGCCGGAGTGGACGACGGCGTCAGCGGGAACGCGCAGGCCCTCGCGCTCGCGGCCTTCGAGGACGACCTCCCCGTACATCTCCGGCTTCAGCTCCCCGCCCGGGTTGGAGAAGTGCATGTGCACCTTCGCGGTGCGGGTCGCCGGGTCGAGCAGGGGATCGATGAAGGCGACCTTCCCCCGGAAGGTGCGACCGGGGTACGCCTTGAGCGTCAGGGCGGCGGGCATGCCGACGTGGACCTGGGCGAGGTCCTGCTCGTACGCGTCCGCCATGATCCAGACCTCGTCGAGAGCGGTGATCTCGAAGGGCGTGTCCCCCGCGTTGACGCGCGACCCCTGCACCACGTTCTTGGCGGTGACGACGCCGCTGATCGGGGAGAGGAACGTGAGCGTGCGCGACGGCTGACGCGTCTGCTCCAGGCGCTGGATCTCGGCGGCCGGGACGTCCCACAGCTCGAGCTTTCGCCGCGCGGCCTGGACGAGCGCCACCCCGCTGTTGTCTGCCGACCCGGCCTTGGCGAGTGCGTCCCGCGTCTGCAGGGCGAGGACGTACTCGTTCTCGGCCGCGAGCAGCGAGGGGCTGTAGAGGGAGAACAGCGGCTGCCCGCGCCGGACGGGCCTGCCCACGAAGTCCACGAAAAGCCGCTCGACGTAGCCCTCCACCTTGATGTTGGTCTTGCGGACCCGCGTCGGGTCGACCTCGACGCGGCCGACCGTCCGCCAGCTCCCCGAGATCGAGCCGCGACCCACGGGGACCGTCTGCAGGCCGATGAGCTGCTGTCGCGCGGGGTCGATCGTCACCGTGGCGAGGCCGCTGACGGCCGGCCCGGCGCCCGCCGCCTCGTCCTCGTAGACCGGGAGGTAGTCCATCCCCATCTCGTCCTTGCGAAAGGTGGGCGAGGTCTGCTTCGGGTCCATGGGCGAGCGGTAGAAGAGGATCTTGCGCGCGCCGGGCGCCGGCGCAGGGTCGGCGGCGCCGCCCTGCTTCTTGACCTGGACCAGCTTCATGCCGCAGACGGGGCAGTCGCCGGGATGGTCCGACGTGATCGTCGGATGCATCGGGCACTGGTAGAGCGGCTTCGCGGCGGCGGCGGAAAGCGGCGCCTGCGTGCCGCTTGTCCCGTGCATCCCGAGCCAGGTCGCGCTCCCGCCGAGAACCACACCGGCGATCACGAGCAGGCCGGCCAGACCCAAGCGACCGGCCGCGGTCCCGCGAAACTTCCCTGCGGCCTTCGTTTCGTGTTCGTTCGCTTCGCTGTTCACGTCTTCCTCCGGGCTACATCCGCGGCATGGCGGTCGAAGTGGATCCTGCGGCCGGCGCGGCCGGTGAGCCGACCGCCGGTGCGGACGCTGGGGCCATGCCGCTGCTGCCGGGCATGGAGGTGCCTCCCATGCCGCCCAGGGCGAGGCCGGGGACCGGATCGAGGCTCAGCTCGCGTTGGGCGATGTCGACGCGCTGGGCCTCGGCCACGGATTCGTAGTAGCCGCCGAGGTCCGTCAGGTAGCCGCTCAGGGCTTCGAGCACCGAGGCGAAGGGCACCTTGCCGACCTGGTACTGCGCCATCGCGCTCGAGACCGTGGCCTCCGATTGGACGAGCAGCCCCGAGCGATAGAGCCGGTTCGTCTCGAGCAGCGCCGCGAGCGTCGCGCGGCGCTCCTCCAGCCGCTGGCGCAGGAGCCGCCGTACCGTCTCGGCGCTGCTTCGCGCCGCCTCGTCCCGCGACCGGGATTCGCTGACGGCCCGCGTCTGCTTGCTGCCGGCCCAGAGCGGGATCGGCAGCGACACCCCCGCCTGCCACATGGGCTCGAACTCCCCGCCACGGGGCATCACGCCGGCGCTCACCGTCAGATCCGGGAAGTAGTCCTTGCGGGCAAGGGAGACGAGGGCGCTCGATTGTTCGACGCCGAGGCGGGCCTTCTGCAGCTCGGGACTGTGGGCGTCGGCATCGGCCTCGGCCTGCGCGGAATCGGGAAGCACGGGATCGGCGACCCGACCCAGCGAGAGCCGTGTCGCGAGCGGGCGATCGAGCGGCCGACCCACCGTTCGATCGAGGACGGCCACGCGCCGCCTCTCCTCCGCCACGAGAGCCCAGCGCTGCTGCTGGAGGCGGGAGCGCTCGAGCTGCGCCCGCAAGACGTCCGATTGGGCGCCCTCCCCGGCTTCGTAGCGAGTCCGCGCTTGGCCCTCTGCCTGGATCCAGAGCGTCTCGAGCCTGTCCAGGATCTGGAGCTGGTCGCGCACGAGGAGCAGGTCCAGGTACGCGCGCTCGACCTCGGCTTGGACGGAGAGGCGTGCCCGCGCCAGGTCGGCCTCGGCCTGGCGGGCCCCGAACGTCTGCGCCCGCGCGCGCAGGCCGCGCTTGCCGACCCACGGGAACGTCTCGGCCGCCGAGAGGGACCACCAGCTCGTCTCCATCTTGCCGACCTGGAGACCGTTGAAGCCGTCGTTCTGAACTCCGAGGGAGACGACGGGATCGGGAAGGGCGCCGGCTTGGGGCACACGGGCGCGTTCCGCCTTCGCCGTTGCCTGCGCTTGTGCCAGCTCGGGGCGATTGGCGAGGGCCTCGTGGACCAGGCTCGCGAGCAGGGAATCCCCGGCGAGCCCGGCCCCGAGGGGCGCGGGGCTTGCCGGCTGGGCGAGCGCGACTCCGGCGGTGAGAGCCACGAGCGCTGCAGCCGGCGCCAGGATCCGGCGGTTCCAGCGCCCAGGCGAGGGGAAGAAGCTCATCGCGTCTCCCTGGCTACTCGACGACGAGCTTGCCCGCGACCATGTCCATGGCGCAGGCATAGCGGATCGTGCCGGCCTTGCGCGGAGTGAAACGGACCTCGACGGGTCGGTTCAGCGGCAGTGCCTTCTTGATCCCGTAGTCCTTGAGCACGATGTCGGTCACGCAGGTGCGCTCGACCTTCCGCGTGACCACGAGGACGACCGGCTGGCCGGCCTTCAGGACGACGGCCGTCGGCTCGAAGCCGTTCTTCGTGACGGCGATGGGGATCCGCTGCTCGCGCACCTTGGGTGCGGCCGCGTGGGCGGGCGTGAGGGCACTCACGAGCATCACGGCAAGGACGAGGCTGCCGACAAAGCGCTTCATGGTCTTCTCTCCTCTGGCTCGGACGAGCCAAGACACGGGTACCCGCGTCGTCGGGGACTGGAATCCCCCAGGTGCAGGCGGAACGCTCCACGGGACTGGCGCCCGGGGATCCGCCAAGGACGGGGCCGGGTGCAGTCGGCCGCCGAAGACGCACGACGTGCGTGCGCTTCGAGGTGCTCTACGGGCGAGCTAGAAGGAGAGCGGCGGCGCGCGCAGGTCGTGCGCGCCGACATCGACCGGGAGTGGAGGACTCCCGACGTCGAGCGCCGGGATGATCTCCGGCGTGGCGGAGCTGGGCTCGACGAGTTGGGTCGCCGGGAGTGCCGCGTACGCCACCACCGGCTGAACGGCGACGGAAAGCGCGGGAACGACCGGCAAGTCGCGGATGGCCAGATGCTGACAGGAGTGGCTCTCGTGGCCGCACTGAGGGGCAGCGGCGGATTCGCAGCACCCCTCGTGACACGCGGACATGGGCGCCGACGCGTGGCTCGCCGCCATGCAGGCGCACTGCGCCTGCTGGAACGGCGATGCCAGCACCAGCAGCGCGGCCAGCACCATGCCTGCGAGCTTCATGCGATCCATCGGCTCTCCCGACCGAATCCGTCACTCCTACTCTTGGCGAATGCTATCACAAGACATGCCGAGACGGCCCGAGAAATCGTGCAAATCCCTTGCCGGGCGGGCTCAAACCGCGGCCCGCCTGAGACGCAGCGCGTTCCCCACGACCGAGACCGAGCTGAAGCTCATCGCCGCCGCGGCGATCACGGGACTGAGAAGCAGCCCGAAGGCCGGGTAGAGGACGCCCGAGGCGATCGGAACGCCCAGCGTGTTGTAGACGAACGCGAAGAACAGGTTCTGCTTGATGTTGAGCATCGTCCGGCGGCTCAGCGCCCGAGCGCGGACGATGCCCCGCAGGTCACCCTTCACCAGGGTCACGGGTGCGCTCTCCATCGCGACGTCGGTGCCCGTCCCCATGGCGATGCCGACCTGGGCCTGGGCGAGCGCCGGAGCGTCGTTGATCCCGTCCCCGGCCATGGCGACGAAGCGCTTCTCCCCCTGGAGACGCCGCACGACGTCCACCTTCTGGTCGGGGAGCACCTCGGCCACGATCTCGTCGATCTCCAGCCGGCGCGCCACGGCTTCAGCCGTCGCCCGGCTGTCGCCTGTCAGCATGACGATGCGGAGCTTCTCGCGATGCAGGGCGCGAATGGCCTCGGGAGTGCTCTCCTTGATGGGGTCGGCCACGCCCAGCAGGCCGGCCAACCGTCCCTCCACCGCGAGGTACATCACCGTCTCCCCCTCGCTCCGCAGCCGGTCGGCCGCAGCGGACTGCTCCCCCAGGGCGACTCCCAGGCCATCCATGAGGGCGCGGTTGCCGAGCGCCACCCGGCGACCCTCGACCTTCCCCGTGACTCCCTTGCCGGTGACGCTCGCGAAATCGGAAACCTCGGCGGCGGGGACGCCCCTCGCCTGCGCGCCGGCGACGATGGCGGCCGCGAGCGGGTGCTCGCTCGCCCGCTCGAGCCCCGCGGCCAGCCGCAGCACAGCCCTCTCCTCCTGCCCGTCGAGGGCGGCGATCGTGACGAGCCGCGGCTTGCCTTCGGTGAGGGTGCCCGTCTTGTCCACGACCAGCGTGTCCACCTTGCGCAGGGTCTCGATCGCCTCGGCGTTGCGGAAGAGCACTCCCATGGTGGCGCCGCGGCCGGTCGCCACCATGATGGACATGGGCGTCGCGAGTCCGAGCGCGCACGGGCAGGCGATGATCAGCACCGCCACCGCGTTGACGAGGGCATGGGCCAGGCGGGGCTCGGGCCCGACCACGGCCCAGACGACGAAAGTGATGGCGGCGACCAGCACGACGATGGGCACGAAGTAGCCGGAGACGACATCCGCGAGCTTCTGGATCGGCGCGCGGCTGCGCTGCGCCTCCGCCACCATGGCCACGATGCGCGAGAGCAGCGTGTCGGCGCCCACCTTCTCGGCCCTCATCACCAGGGCGCCGGTGCCGTTCAGGGTTGCCCCCACGACCCGGTCGCCCGGGCCCTTCTCCACCGGGATGGGCTCGCCCGACACCATGGACTCGTCGATCGAGCTGGAGCCCTCCAGCACCACGCCGTCCACCGGCACCTTCTCGCCGGGGCGCACGCGCAACCGATCGCCGACATGGACGGCGTCCAGGGGCACGTCCTCTTCGGCGCCGTCGTCCCGCAGCCGGCGAGCCGATTTGGCGGCCATGCCCAGCAGCTTCTTCACGGCCGCGCTGGTCTGGCTCCGCGCCCGCAATTCGAGCACCTGCCCGAGGAGGATCAGGGTCACGATCACTCCGGCCGCCTCGAAATAGACCGCCACCTCGCCCGCGGGGTTCCGGAACCCTGCGGGGAAGATACCGGGGAGCAGAGCGGCGACCAGGCTGTAGAGGTACGCGACCGAGACGCCGAGCCCGATCAGGGTGAACATGTTGAGGCTGCGGTTCCTGACCGACTGCACGGCGCGCACGTAGAATGGCCATGCCGCCCAGAGGCAGATCGGAGTCGCCAGCAGCAGCTCGACCCAGGTGCGCACGTTGGGAGACAGCAGGCGGGAGACCGGGGCACCGGGGAGGTAGTCCCCCATCGCCAGCAGGACGAGGGGAGCGGTGAGAGCCACGGCCGTCCAGAAGCGCCGGGTCATGTCCGCCAGCTCGGGATTCCGCTCCTCCTCCAGCGACACGGTCCGCGGCTCGAGCGCCATGCCGCAGATCGGGCAGCTCCCCGGCGCATCCCGCACGATCTGCGGATGCATGGGGCAGGTCCACTCCGCCTTGGCCTCTGGTGCCGGCGGCGTGACGGGCTCCAGGGCCATCCCGCACTTGGGGCAGGTCCCCGGCCCCGGCTGACGCACCTCGGGGTGCATCGGGCAGGTGTAGGCGCCGCTCGCAGGGGCTGCGGCGGCGGCGCCGGCCTGCCCGGCCTCGCGTGAGAGATAGGCCTCGGGGGCGGCTTCGAACTTCTCCTGGCAGCTTCGGCTGCAGAAGCGATACGGGGTTCCTCGATAGCTCGCGCGATGGGGGCTGTCGAGGCCCACCGTCATACCGCACACCGGATCCTTCACGGACCGCGGCATGGCCCGCTCTGGCGCCTCGACCGTCTTGTGTTCCCTCGTCATGTGGCCCTCGCCTGCTCGAACCTGCGGCCTCTCCGGCCCAGTTCCACGGCCGCGGCGGTCAGCTTGCTCCCTCCGACCTGACCGCCAGCACGTTGTACAGCGGAATCCAGATGAGCGTCACGAACCAGCCGTAGCCATAGCTCTCGACCAGGCCGAGCAGGAAGCTCTTCCAGCTGATCCACTCGAATCCAGGCAGGAGGCTCCGCCACGCCTGATACATGGCCTGCTTCGGGAACAGGAGATCGAAGCCGACGCACAATGCGAAGGTGATCGCCAGGAAGATGCTGGTGGCATGCCCGAAGGCGGAGAACGAGATCGTGCGCCTCATGAGAATCTCCTTACGCCACGTAGCGTTCGGGCGTCGCCTCGAAGTCGTCGAGGCAGCGCCGGCTGCAGAACCGGTACTGGCGACCCTGATGCATCTTGGCGTATCCCTCGCCGGAGGGGACCTCCATCCCGCAGACCGGGTCCTTCGCGGCAGAGGCGGTGGCGCCCGGATCCGCCCCGTGTTCTTCATGGCCGGCGTAGCCCGCATGGCCGCCGTGCCCACCGTGCACCATGTGAGCGCCGCAGCCGAAACGCATCATGAGGTAGAAGAACACGGCGAAGAGCAGGAACGACAGCAGACCTTGCATATGGGCCTCCTCCGATGGACCGCTCCCCCGACTCCGCCGGCGGAGCGGTCCTCGCCGGCGCGACGTTAGCTACTCCTCGGGCTCGGTGCTATCGAAAAACCCCTCGGGGGCCTCCAGAACCTCGGTCGGCTCCTCGGCATAGAACTCCATGTACCCGCACCTGGCGCACAGGAGTCCCACCTGTTTCCACTGATGCTCGCTCAGCTCGAGCAAGACCCCCGTGTCCGCTCGGTGACAAGCGGTCACGAGGTGCTTGGGGCGGAACCGGTACAGGGGACCGCCGCAACCTTCCTTCGGGCAGTTCATCGGGGTCTCCTTTCCCGCCCTGGTTCACGGCCGGTCCCAGTCGAACTGGGTTCGGGCGATGAACCTCCGCGGGTCCTCCTCGAACCGCTCCTTGCATCCTTCGGAGCAGAAGAAGTAGACGTGCCCATCGTACTCGGCCCGCGCGGTGGCTTTCTTCTCGTCCACCTGCATCCCACAGACTGGGTCCTTCTTCATGGCAGTGACTCCCGTTCGTTGAGGTTCTGGCGTGCGGGGCCCGCGATCCCACGCCCCGGGCGGCGCCCCGCCTATTCGCTCGTCCCTTGATGGTGCGCGGCGTGATCGGGCTTCTGCGCCTTCGCGGCGCCTGGTTTCGAGGTGCCCGCGCTCCTGCCCATCGGACACGTGCGCGCCGACTCGTCCATCCCCGGCGCCTTGCCCGATGCCATGGAGGTCATCCTGTGCCCCATCTCGGGCTCCATCGACATCATGGCCTGATGGCAGCGCCTCTGCTCGTTCACCAGCTCGGTGATGACCCGGGCCATGGCCTCGGTCTTTCGAGCGCCCGCGGCCGAGTTCATCTCTCCGACGAGACGCGTGAGCCCCGCGTCTTCCTTGTTCATCGCCTCCATCATCTTCTGCCGCGGCGCCGTGCTCGCCTGGCCGCCGGACATCCCGGTCCCCATCATGCCGTCCTTCATCCCCCCCATCGTGGCGGAGTGCTGCTGCGCCTGCGCCGAGGCGTGCGGGCTGGGCGCCGCCGGGGGCCCTTGTGCGTAGGCGCCGATCGCGGCCAAGGTTGCGGCGAGGGCCACAGTCAAGATCGTGTTGCGAAGCATGGTCGGTCTCCTCGCCCGGTCGTTCGACTGGCTCTCGATCTCGGCCCCAGTCGGCGCCGGCTCTCACGTTGAATAGAGCGGCCATGGACTCGCGGCCCTCCACGGTCAGCGCCGGGGTCCGGGCGACAACCGCGGGAGGTCCCGGCGAGGGGAGGGTCAGGTCTCATGGTGTAGGCCCGCGTGACCGGCCCTCGGCAAGGATCTCGTTCCCCACCTGGGGATGAAGCCCGGCGTGACCGCTGCATACTCGCGGTACTCTTCGCCGAACTCCGCCGCCACCTCCCGCTCCTCCCTCCGCGCGAGCCGCACGTACATGGTCACGAGGATCGGGAACATGAGAAGCGTGAGGAGCGTCGGCCACTGCAGGAGGAACCCGATCATGATGAGAATGAAGCCCACGTACTGCGGGTGACGGATGCGCGCGTAGGGCCCGGTGCTGGCGAGCGTCTTGTCTCGCTGGGCCTTGTACAGGACGTTCCAGGCTCCAGCGAGCAGGATGAAGCCCGCGACGATGACCAGGTTGCTCAGGATGTGCAGAGGACTGGCGTGCGCGTCGCCCTTCCAGCCCAGGATGTCGTCCCATAGGTGACCGGCATTGTGCGAGAGAAGGTCCACGCCCGGCAGTCGCCGCGTGAGCCAGCCGGACAGCAGGTAGATCGTGAGCGGGAAGCCGTACATCTCCGTGAAGAGCGCCACCACGAAGGCGGTGAACGCTCCGAACGAGCGCCAGTCCCGCGGGGTACGCGGGCGCGTGAAGCTGAACGCGAAGATCACGAACACGGCCGTATTGATCAGGACGAGCGACCAGAGGCCGTAGGCCGGCATGGTTGAGTTCATGGTTCGTCACCTCTCTCTCTGCTGCGAACCTTCGTTCACGGTCTCGAACCGTCGCCGAGAGACACCTGCCGCGACTCGTGCGAGCCGACGGCCCTGTCGGTCGGGGATGGCTGGGTGAGGCTCCGACTCGATTCGGACTCCCCGCCAGCGGCGGACAGACCCGAACGATCGGGAATCGCCCCGAATCCCGGCTTGCGAGCCTGACGGGTCTACGCGACCCGACGGGCTTCAGGCGGCAGGGGGAGCGCGGACGCCGAGAGCGTCGAGGAGAGGAGAGAGAGGCGGGGAGTGATGCTGGCCCGGAGGCGCCGAGCCGGTCGAAAGCCTGAAGAAGGCGAGATTCGGCTGCGCCGCGACCAGAACCGCCCCGGTCGCGGCAGGCCCCTGCGCGACAGGTGCAGAGAGCTGGAGGGCGGACGAGAGCGCAACGGCGGTCGTGCACGGCCCGGTACACTCATGGGCCGGCTTCGCCGGGTGGCCGCGCTGAGTCGAGCCGCGGGCCCCACATCCATGGTGGGCAGTCGCCTGAGCAACACCGCCCGGGGCTGGGGCCGAGCAGGCCGACAGCAAGCAGAGGTTGCCGCCCGAAAGGAGAAGCACGGCGCTCAGGAGCGAGGCGATCTTCAATGTCCTGGCAGCGTGCATCGATCCTCCGAACGCCCGGGGCCGAGTCTCGCTTGACGGAAGCCTTCCAGATCGTGCTGCCACTGGCGGCAGACGAACTGCCGGCCCTGTCAGTCTGGTTCTACGCCGACTGCGCTGCCCCGGTTCCAGGTCGATGCCATTCTGGGCCGTCGGCGCTCGAGCCGGCGCAGGCTGGATTCGCCAGCGCCCCGAGGCGTCCCAGCCAGCGTCTGGACTGTCTCGCATGGAGCGGACCAGGAGTCGGCCCTTGTGCGTTCTTTGACACGGCACCGACCTCGGCCGGCTACTTTGCCACCACTGAAACTCCGACTCTGACTTCGTCGGCGCGCCGGCCGGGTGATCAGCAAGCCGTTCGCACGGACTCACCGGAACGCGCCGGCGCGGCGCTCGGCTCCGGGAGGCGCAATGCGTGTGATCGCTGCGAGCCTGCTCGCCCTGGTTCTGGTTGCCGCGATCGGCGTGGCGGTCGTCCGACGCCCGGTCCTCCCCCCGGCTGAGCGCGGGCGGAGGCTCGCCGAGCACACTGGGTGCTTCGGCTGCCATGGCCCGGGAGGCGTCCAGGGTGCGAGCAATCCAGGCCGCACCGACAAGACCGTCCCCAACTTCGAGGACGACGTGATGATGTTCGCCAAGACGCCGGACGAAGTGCACGAGTGGATCCATTTCGGCTACACGAAGAAGAGGCTGGCGAGCCTGGCGTGGCGGACCCAACGGGCACGTGGCGCGCTCAAGATGCCGGCCTTCAAGGGGCGGATGAGCGAGCGGGGAATGGACGATGCGGTCGCCTACGTGACCGCGATGGCCGGGATGATCGAACCGGAGGACTCGCTGGCCCGGACGGGCCTCCGGCGCGCGAAGGACCTCGGTTGCGTGGGCTGTCACGGTCCGGGCGGGCGCCTGGCGCGCCCCAATCCCGGATCGTGGAAGGGATGCGTGCCGTCGTGGGACGGTGCGGACTTCCCCGAGGTGGTGCGGGACAGCACCGAGTTCCACGAGTGGGTGGCGCGCGGGACGAGTCGCCGGTTCGAGGAGAACTCGTTCGCTCGTTATTTCCTCCGTCGCGCGGTCCTGAAGATGCCCGGCTTCCAGAGGTTCCTGACCCCGCAGGACGTGCCGGCATTGTGGGCGTACGTCCAATGGCTGCGGACCAAGGGATCAGGCGCGATGACGGGCCCGATGGAGGGCGATCGTGAGCCGTGACCGCTGGATCTGGCGAATGACGCTCGCGCTCTCGACGCTCGCGTGGCCCGGCACCGGGGCGGCCCGGATGCAACCCATGCACGCGCACCAGGCCGCTTCCCGCGACACGACCAAGCCCTCGGAACCCATGCCTGGCATGCGCATGGAGGAAGGCAAGGCGCACCGGCGTCCCGGGCATGGCATGGAGATGCACATGGCCTCGAGCGGTATGTACGGGGCGTACCCCATGACGCGCGAAGCCTCGGGGACATCCTGGCAACCCGATGCGGCGGAACACGTCGGCATCCACTCGACGAGCGGCGCCTGGATGAGCATGCTGCACGGCGCTGCCGATGTCGTCTTCGACCACCAGGGCGGGCCGCGCGACGGGGACGGCGTCTTCAGCACGAACATGCTCATGGGCATGGCCCGGCGCCCGCTCGGGCCCGGCACCCTCGGACTGCGCAGCATGGTATCCCTGGAACCGGCCACGGTCGGCGAGAGGGGCTACAGGCTGCTGCTCCAGACCGGGGAGACCGCCGACGGCCGCACGCCCCTGATCGACCGCCAGCATCCGCACGACCTCTTCATGGAGCTGGCCGGCGCCTACAGCCTCTCGAGCGGGAGCCGTTCCGTCTTCCTCTACGGTGGGCTGCCCGGCGAGCCCGCCCTCGGTCCGCCGGCCTACATGCACCGCTTCTCGGGCATGAGCATTCCGGTCGCTCCCATCACGCACCACTGGCTCGACTCGACGCACATCACGTACGGGGTGCTCACCTTCGGGGCGGTCGTGGACGCCATCAAGGTGGAGGCGTCCGCCTTCCGTGGCCGGGAGCCCGACCAGCATCGCTGGGACATCGAGGCGCCCAAGCTGGATTCTCACTCCTTCCGGCTCTCCGTGAATCCGACGCGGCACTGGGCGCTCCAGGCCAGTTATGGAAGGCTCGAGAGCCCGGAGCAGCTCACGCCCGACGTGAACCAGGATCGCACCACCGCGTCGGCCATCTACGACGGGTGGGGTGGGAGGCGATGGGAGGCCACGCTGGCCTGGGGCCGCGACCGCAATCGCCCCGGCCACACCCTCGATGGATTCGTCGCGGAGGCAGCCGTGGAGCCGAGCACGCGGCTCACCGTCTTCGCGCGCGCCGAGCACGTCGAGAAGGACGAGTTGTTCCTGGCGCCCGACCCACGCGCAGGGCGGGTCTTCTCCGTGGGCGAGGGCACGGCCGGGGCCCGGTACGACTTCTGGCGGCGCGAGCATCTCCGCACCGGGATCGGCGCAGCCTTGGCCCTCTCGCAGGTTCCCGGGGAGCTGCACGACGTCTACGGGAGCACACCGGTGTCGGCGCTCGTGTTCGCGCACGCCGCGCTGCGCTGATTCGGGCGATGGAGCCGGGCGGCGATCTCATCCGGAGCCGACAGGGCAACGTCAGGGCGAGAAGCGACGAGCCGACAGCGGGTCACCTGCCGCCACCGCTGCTCGGGAGCGGACATCTAGAAGACTGCCGCCCACCTCGGAGAGGCCAGCGGTCGGCCCGACCGCATCCACAGGAGCGAGACCATGGAGACGAAGGGCGAGGAATCAGCCCCCCGGCTGATCAGCGCGAGAATCGCGGAACTCGGGGACTGGCGCGGGGACGTGCTTCGCCGTGTCCGCAAGCTCATCAAGGAAGCAGATCCCGGAATCACCGAGGAGTGGAAGTGGAGGAAGGCCTCCTCGCCGGGAACTCCGGTCTGGTCCCACGACGGGGGCGTCTGCACCGGCGAGTCCTACAAGGAGGTCGTGAAGCTCACCTTCTTCAAGGGCGCTTCGCTGCGGGACCCTGCGGCTCTCTTCAACTCGGGGCTCGACGGCAACGTCCGCCGCGCAATCGACCTCCACGAGGGGGACGACATCGACGAGCCGGCGTTCAAGGACCTCATCCGTGCCGCCGTCTCTCTGAACGTGTCGGGGAAGAAGAAGTGAACGACCCCGAAGGCCGAAGCTGCACCGCGCGAGTCACCCAACTCTTCTGACGGGCCGCTCGAAGTGACCGGAAGCCGACCGTCCCGGCTTCAGCGGCCTCGGGCTGTCCCGGAAGCTCCCTCGGGCCAAAGAGTCATGCACGACTCGCCATGGCGTCAGCCGCACGCCCGAGGGCCGCACGTGCTCAGGCGCGGCGTCCGAGGGGGCGGAGATACGGAATGAGCATGGGAACGGAGAGCTGGTAGCGACGGTAGTCCTCGCCGAAGTCCGCTACGAGATCGCGCTCTTCGAGCTTCGTGCCCACGACGATCCACAAGGTCCAGAGCACGTTGAAGAGCAGCTGGTCCGTGGGGAAGCGGGGCGTGGACCAGATGACGAGGAGCATGAAGAGGTAGAGGGGGTGACGGACGAAGCGGTAAGCCCCCTCGGCCACGAAGGCGAGCGAAGGCGGTGCGGCGCCGCGCAAGCTCGCCTGGAGCGCGAGCCGACCGAACGGATCGAACCAGCGGAGCGAGCGGATGCCCCAGGCGAAGCCGGCGATGGCCACGAGGACCACTCCGGCCGAGGCCCAGCGCGCCGCGCCGCCCAGGCGAAAGAGGAAGCGGTCGGTCGGCTGCCAGAGCAGGACGAGAGCGATGAGCGCGACCCCGGAGGCGATGGAGTAGAGGGCCGGGTAGCAGGTCACCGGGATCCGCCGCGTGATCCGGTCCTTCACGCCGCGCCGGATCATGCCGCTGTGCTGGAGGAAGAAGACGAGGCAGAGCAGGGTGTCCCAGGCGAGTCGAGCGGGCTCGGAGCGCACGATGCCCACGACGAGGGGGGCGCCGAAGAGCAGGAAGTACATGAAGAGGACGAGCGAGCCTCCTCCCACGAGCACGGAGAGGAAGAGGAGCGTACCGGGGCCTGGGATCCTCACGGGCACCTCCGCTCGCCCGCTCGGGGGGAGGCTGCCGTCCGTCCGCACGGCATCTCGATTCCTCCCTTCGGTCGGGCAGGAAGAACGTGGCTGCTGCTTCAGCGGCCTAGTGTGACGGCTCGCGTCCGCGCGCGTCCATCAGAAAGCGCAGGCCCCGGTCGGGTATGGCCGGGCGGGGCGGCTCAGCCTCTCACGCGGCAGAGGCAGTACACGAACTCCTGCTCCGTGCCCCAGGGCGTGTGATGGATCTCGCAATCGTGAGCGACCCTCTGGAAGCCGTCCCCGAACTCGGCATGAATCTCGTCGGGGCTGTAGCGAGCGACCTGGAGTCCGCTGCACCGCTCGGGGCCGCGCGGGCCGAAGGTCGCGATCAGGACGTGGCCGTCGGGCTTCACCGCCCCGCGCACGGCTCGCACGTAGCGGCGGCGGGCCGCCTCTTCGGTGAGGAAGTGGAACACCGCCCGATCGTGCCAGAAATCGAAGTGGTGCGCCGGCAGCTCCATGTCCGTGATGTCGCCGACCAGCCAGGTCACGGCCGCCGCCTGGGCGCCGAGTCGGGCCTTCGCCTGCGCGAGCGCCACTTCGGAGAGATCCAGGACGGTGAGGTTGCGGAAGCCGAGCGCAAGCAGGTCGTCCACGAGAGTCGAGGACCCTCCGCCGACGTCGAGGAGCGCGGCGTCGGCGCCGAGGCACGCGCCTTGGATGAACCGCAGCGAGCACTCGAGGTGTGGACGGTACCAGCTCACCGCCTCCGGCCCCTTGCCCCGGTAGATCTTGTCCCAGTGCTCTCGGTCGCCCATGCGAGAAGTATACGCGCCTCGGCCGCCGTCCTCAGCGCTGCCCTCTTCTTCCGCCCCCGTTCGGCGCCTCGCCTCTCCGCGGTCGCCGGCCGGAAGGCGTGCGGCGCCCTCCCCCGTCGCGACTCCGAGGTTCCTTGACGGCGGAGCGGCCGGCCCCTACACTTCGCCATGTGACGAAGTGACGTAAGGAGATCCGATCGATGCGTGACCTCGAGCTCGCCCTCAAGGCGGCCGCCGACCCTACCCGCACCCGCATCCTCAAGCTCCTCGAGGGCCGCGGGCTGTGCGTCTGCCAGGTGCAGACCGTTCTCGGCCTGGCGGCCTCCACGGTGTCCAAGCACCTGACGAACCTCAAGCTGGCCGGCTTGGTCGAGGACCGGCGCGAGGGGAAGTGGATCGAGTACGCCTTGACCAGCGAGCCCTCCCGCTGCGCCGGGGCCGTGCTCGCGCTCCTGCGCGGCTCGCTGCATCGCGACCCGGCCGTCCTCGCCGATCGCAGGCGACTGCGGGAGGTCCTGGCGGTGCCCCGCGAGCGGCTCTGCAGCCTTCCCCCCGCCCGGCTTCCAGCCTCGGGTGAGCCGAGGCAGCGGCGCCTCGGGCGGAAGGAGCTGGCGCGTGCCTGAGCCTCTCCCCCGCCTGCTCTTCGTCTGCGTCGAGAACTCCTGCCGCTCGCAGATGGCCGAAGGCTTCGCCGTGGCACTCGGCGGGGGCCGGGTCTCCGCCTTCAGCGCCGGATCGAAGCCGTCGGGCCAGGTGGACCCGCGAGCCCTTCGCTTCATGGCGGAGAAGGGCATCGAGCTGTCGAGGCAGCGCTCGAAGGGCCTCGGCGACCTTCCGCCCGGCGTGACCTGGGATTGGCTCGTCACCATGGGCTGTGGGGACGCGTGCCCCTGGCTGCCGGCCCGGCACCGGCTGGATTGGGACCTCCCGGACCCGAAGACGCTGGGCGACGCGGGCTTTCGCGCGGTGCGGGATGAGATCGAGGAGAGAGTCCGCGCGCTGATCGAGGACGCGGTGACGCCGACCATTCCCGCCAAGGAGGAAGGGCGATGACGACGAGCAGTCCGCTGGCCGCGCGTTCGGCCGCTCCGCAGGCCGCCGGCATCGTGAGCCGGCTCTCCTTCTTGGATCGCTTCCTCACGCTCTGGATCTTCCTCGCCATGGCGGTCGGAGTCGGCGGCGGCTACCTCTTCCCCGGCGTGGTGCCCTTCCTCGACCGCTTCAGCGTCGGCACGACCTCCATCCCCATCGCCATCGGCCTGATCCTCATGATGTACCCGCCGCTCGCGAAGGTCCGCTACGAGGAGATGGGCCGGGTCTTCCGCAACGGCCGGGTGCTGGCGCTGTCGCTGGTCCAGAACTGGGTGATCGGCCCGATCCTCATGTTCGGCCTCGCCGTGCTCTTCCTGCGCGACAAGCCGGAGTACATGGTGGGCCTCATCCTCATCGGCCTCGCCCGCTGCATCGCCATGGTCATCGTCTGGAACGACCTCGCCAAGGGCGACCCCGAGTACTGCGCGGGCCTCGTGGCCTTCAACTCGATCTTCCAGGTGCTGTTCTTCTCGGTCTACGCCTACGTCTTCATCACCCTGGCTCCCGCGTGGTTCGGCCTCCAGGGCGTGGTCGTGCGCATCACCATCGGGGAGATCGCGAAGAGCGTCTTCATCTACCTGGGGATCCCCTTCCTGGCCGGACTGATCACCCGCTTCTCTCTCATCGCCGCCAAGGGGAAGGAGTGGTACCAGCGCAGCTTCGTGCCGCGGATCAGCCCGATCACGCTGGTCGCCCTGCTCTTCACGATCGTCGTCATGTTCTCGCTGAAGGGCGAGAAGATCGTGCAGCTGCCGTTCGACGTCGTGCGCATCGCCATCCCGCTGCTCGTCTACTTCGCGGTCATGTTCGTGGTGTCGTTCTTCCTGAGCAAGGCCGCCGGCGCCGGGTACCCGCAGGCGGCGACGCTCTCGTTCACCGCGGCCTCGAACAACTTCGAGCTGGCGATCGCGGTGGCGGTGGCCACCTTCGGCATCCACCACGGCGCCGCGTTCACGGCCGTGATCGGGCCGCTCGTCGAGGTGCCGGCGCTCATCGGGCTCGTGAACGTGGCGCTCTGGTTCCGGCGGCGGTACTTCGGCGGCGAGATCGCCGCGGCCGGGAGCGCCGCCCTGGCGTCGGGAGCCGGAGGCGCAGGCTCGTGAGCGAGGCCGCCTCCCTGCCCCGCGCGAGGAGCCGTCGGCCTCACCCTCTGGCCTGGCGCATCGGCATGGGCTTGGTCGCCTGGGTGGCGCTCTATGCGGCGCTCGGTCCCGCGTCCCGATGGCTGGCTCACTCGGTGCTTCGGGCGTCGGCGGACACTCACCTCGGCTCCGCGCTCGAGTTCTTCATCTTCGACTCGCCCAAGGTGCTGCTGCTCCTCACCCTCATCGTGTTCGCGGTCGGGGTGATCCGCTCGTTTTTCACGCCGGAGAGGACTCGGGCGATCCTCGCCGGCAAGAAGGAGTCGGTCGGGAACGTGCTGGCCGCGGGCCTGGGCGTGGTGACGCCGTTCTGCTCCTGCTCGGCGGTGCCGCTCTTCCTCGGCTTTCTCACGGCCGGCGTGCCCCTCGGCGTGACCTTCTCGTTCCTGATCGCGGCCCCGATGGTGAACGAGATCGCCCTGGCGCTGCTCTTCGGCCTGTTTGGCTGGAAGGTCGCGGCGCTCTACGTCGGCACGGGCCTCGCGATCGCCGTCGTCGCCGGCTGGGTCATCGGGCGCCTCCACCTGGAAGGGCACGTCGAGCCATGGGTCTCCGCCACCGTCTCGGGGCGGCCAGGATACGATGCGGGGAGCCTCGATTGGGACATGCGGCTGCGGATGGGTCTCGAGGCGGTGCAGGGCATCGTCGGCAAGATCTGGCCCTACGTGCTCGTGGGGATCGCGGTGGGTGCCGTGATCCACGGCTGGGTGCCCGAGAACTTCATGGCTCGGATCATGGGCAAGGGCGCCTGGTGGTCCGTGCCGCTCGCGGTCCTGATCGGCGTGCCCATGTACTCGAATGCCGCCGGCATCATCCCCGTGGTCCAGGCTCTCCTCGGCAAGGGCGCGGCGCTGGGCACCGTGCTCGCCTTCATGATGGCCGTGATCGGGCTCTCGCTCCCCGAGGTCATCATCCTACGCAGGGTGCTGCGGCCTCGTCTCATCGCCGCCTTCCTCGGAGTGGTGAGCGGAGGGATTGTCGTCGTCGGATACCTGTTCAACTGGCTGGTGTAGTCGAGGGGCCGCCATGAGATCCATCGAAGTCCTCGGACCCGGCTGCGGCAACTGCAGGGTGCTATACGAGCGCACCCGCCAGGCCGTGCGGGAGCTGGGCCTGGAGTGCGAAGTCGAGAAGATCACCGATTTGAACGTGATCGTCGGGTACCGGGTCATGTCCACGCCGGCACTCGTGGTGGACGGCCAGGTGAAGCTCGCCGGCAGAGTGCCGTCGGTCGAGCAGCTCAAACAGTTGCTGTCCTGAGCTCGCGTCGCGCCGAGGTGCGTGCCCCGCGTGAGGAGCCCAGTCCAAGGAGAACTCCCGTGATCGGTCGCCTCGTAGTCACCATCCCCCTGCTCGTCGGAGCGCTGCTCGTCGCCTCGCCGGCGGCCGCCGGCAAGACGCACAGACCGGTCCGCACCGCCTCGCCCGCGCCGCTCCCGCGCCTCGTGGACCTGGGCGCCGGGAAGTGCATCCCGTGCAAGCGCATGGCGCCCATTCTCGAGGCTCTCAAGGTGGACTACGCCGGCGCGGTAGACGTGCAGTTCGTGGACGTGTGGCAGGACCCTGACGCCGGGCGGCCCTACAAGATCCGGCTGATCCCCACCCAGATCTTCTTCGACCGCACGGGGCGGGAGCGGTTCCGGCACGAGGGCTTCTTCGCCCGGGAGGAGATCGAGCGGATCTTCAGGGACAGCCTCGGCGTGACCCTGCGTCCCGTCGCGGCCCGGTAATCGCGTGGACCCCATCGAGAGCCTCAGCGAGCACCTGGCGGCCGTCATCGCCCAGAACCCCGCCCTCGCGCCGCTCGCTGCGTTCCTGGGCGGAGCCCTGACCGCGCTCAACCCGTGCGTGCTGGTCATGGTCCCTCTCCTGGTCGGGTTCTCGGCGGGCCTCGTGGGACAGGGCGTGGCGCAGCGCCCGTGGCGGCGGACGCTGGGGTTCTCCCTCCTCTTCGTGGTGGGCTTCGCCCTCGAGCTGGCGCTGCTCTTCAGCGTGTTCGCCGGCGCCGCCGCGCTCCTGGGCGCGCCGTGGTGGCGCTACGTCATCGTGGCCGTGTGCCTCGTCGCGGCCCTCCATCTCCTGGGGTGGCTCCGCCTGCCGGCCATCCCCATGCCGGCGGTCGTGGCGCGCGCCGCGGGCGTGCTCGGCGCGCTCACGCTGGGTTTCGTCTTCGGAGTCGTCTCGCTACCCTGCACCGGGCCGGTTCTGCTGCTGCTCTTGGGACTGGTGCCGCAGATCGGCCCGCCCCGGGCGGGGGGTCTGCTCTTCGCCTACGGCCTGGGGCACTCATTGCTGCTGCTGTTGGCTGGGACTTCGGTGGGCGCGGCCGCGGCGCTCGCCCGCCCCGGATGGCTCCAGACCGCGACGGTCTGGGTGCGCCGCGCGGCGGCCGCGCTGATCCTCGCCGGCGGGGCCTGGCTGTTCACGCACTGAGGGCGCCGGGCGCGGCCTTCGTCATCCGGGCCGCCGGCCCGACCGAGATCGGCGGTCCGTGAGGGAGTAGAGTGGTCGCATGCGCCGAGCCCACTTCACTTCACCGCGGCTCCGCGAGTCCATCGTCGCCCGGGGAGGTTCCGCGATGCGCACGATCCTCGCCGTGCTCCTGATCCTCGCTGTGCTCCTGATCCTCGCTCCGCTCCCCTCCTCTCCCGCTGCGCCGCCGGAGCACCGTCGCGTGCGCGAGTGGGGCATCGAGCTGGGCGTGCTGCCGCCGGGGCCGCTGGACGCCATCACCGACGTGGCCGGCGTGCGCGTGGGCCAGGTCACGCTGGTCGCGGGTGACAGCGTCCGCACCGGGGTCACGGTCGTCGTTCCGCACCCGGGGAACGTGTTCCAGGACAAGTGCGCCGCGGCGATCTACGTCGGCAACGGCTTCGGCAAGCTCACGGGGATCGCACAGGTGCAGGAGCTCGGCTACCTCGAGACGCCGATCGCCCTCACCAACACGCTCGACGTGCCCACGGCGGCGGCGGCGCTCGTGGACCACGTCCTCCGGCAGCCGGGCAACGAGCAGGTGCAGAGCGTCAACCCCGTGGTCGGAGAGACCAACGACGGCCGACTGAACGATATCCGCGGCCGGCACCTGCGGCGCGAGCACGTCCTGGAGGCGCTCGCGAGCGCCCGCGGGGGCCCCGTCGCGGAGGGCGCGGTCGGCGCGGGCACGGGGACCGTGTGCCTCGGCTTCAAGGGCGGGATCGGCACCGCGTCGCGGCGACTGCCCCCGAGCCTCGGCGGCTTCACCGTGGGCGTGCTGGTCCAGAGCAACTTCGGCGGCATCCTGCAGGTGGCGGGCGTCCCGGTCGGCCGGCGGCTGGGACGCTACTACCTCAAGGACGAGGTCACCCGGGCGGCCGACGGCTCGTGCATGATCGTGGTCGCGACGGACGCGCCGCTCGGGGCGCGGAATCTCGAGCGGCTGGCGAAGCGGGCGATGCTCGGCCTGGCCCGCACCGGCGGCGTGTCGGCGAACGGCAGCGGCGACTTCGTCGTCGCCTTCTCGACCGATCCGCGGGTGCGCACGGCGCACCGCTCCGCGGGGCGCACGGAGATCCACGAGGAGCTGCGCAACGACGAGGCCTCGCCGCTGTTCCTGGCGGCGATCGAGGCGACGGAGGAGGCGATCCTGAACTCGCTCTTCATGGCCCGTACCACGACCGGCGTGGGCGGCGCCAGGGTGGAGGCGCTCCCGGCCGCGCAGGTGGCCGAGATGGTGAAGCGCGCGCAGCGCTAGCCCGGGCCATTCATGAACCGGCTGCTGCGGACGCGATCTGGCCGTGATCTGCGGCGGCCTACGCGCGCCGCCGGCTCCGCAGGATCCGCCCGGCGTTCGGCGTGACGACCTCGCCGTCGTGCGCGGTCACCTTGCCGTTCACGATCACCCAGCGGATGCCGCACGGGTACTGGTGCGGCTGCGCGAAGGTGGCCGTGTCCCGGACGGAGTCGGGAGCGAAGACCACGATGTCGGCGGCCATGCCCGGCCGCAGCACGCCGCGGTCCTCGAAGCGCATGGCCTGCGCCGGGAGCGAGGTCATGCGGCGCACCGCGTCGGCGAGCGGCAGGACGTGCCGCTCGCGCACGTACTCGCCGAGCACGCGCGGGAAGGTGCCGTAGTAGCGCGGGTGCGGGCTCCCGCGTCCGGGGAAGCCGACCTCCCCGTCCGAGCCGATCATGTTCCAGGGGTTGGTCATCAACCCCTCGACGTCGCGCTCGTCCATCTGGAAGAACACGCCGAGCGGCTGGTCGTCCTCCATCAGGGTGACGATCAGCTCGGCCGCGTTCGCCACGGTCGGCTCCAGGCCGCGCTGCCGGAGGATCCCCGCGAGAGTCTTGCCGTCGATCTCGGGGTGCGCCTTGCTCTCGGCCACGTAGATGCGCTCGAGCGGATCGAGGCCGCGGGTCGAGGTGAGCCGCTTCTCCACCAGTGCGCGCCGCACGCTGTCGCGCAGCCCGGGCACCTTCATGCGCACGCGAAACGAGTCCACGCCGCCGGCCAGGGCCCAGCCGGGGATGCTGCTGTCGAAGCCCGAGCTGGTGGCGGTGTACGGATACTGGTCGGTGTAGATCTCGAGGCCCGCGCGCCGCGCGCTCTCGATCGGCTCGGTGATGCGCTCGCGCTGGCCCCACACCGCCTCGTCGGCGAGCTTGATGTGCGAGATCTCGACCCGCACGCCGGCCTGGCGGCCCACCTCGATCGCCTCCTCGATGGCCTCGCGGATGCGTATCCCCTGGTTGCGCATGTGCGTGGCGTAGACGCCCTCCCACGGCCGGGTGGCCTGGGCCAGCGCCACGATCTCGCCCGTCTTCGCGTACCGGCCCGGCAGGTAGGCGAGCCCCGTGCTCAGGCCGATGGCGCCTGCGGCCATCTCCTGCCGCACCAGGTCGGCCATGCGCGCCAGCTCGGGCGGGCTGGGCGCACGGTCGGCGTCGCCCATGACCGCGTGGCGGACGGTGTTGTGCCCGACGAGCGAGGCGTAGTTGACCGAGATCCCGCGGCGCTCGAGGCGGCGGAAGAGGTCGCCGAGCGGCAGCGGCGAGTCGCCGCAGTTTCCGCCGACGACGGTGGTCACGCCCTGCAGGAGGTAGTTGCGCACGGTGGGGTCGGCGACCGCGCCCGTGTCCACGTGGGTGTGGACGTCGATGAATCCGGGCGCGACGCAGAGCCCTTGCGCCTCGATCACCGCGCGCCCGGCCGAGGCCGGGATCGCGCCGATCGCCACGATCCGGCCGCGGGTGATGCCCAGGTCGGCCACGTACCAGGGATTGCCGGTCCCGTCGAGGACATGGCCGGAACGGATCACCAGGTCGTACCGCTCGCCCGCGCCGGCCCGGGTCGGCGCCAGCGCCAGCGCGGCCAGCGCCGGGACGAGCCACCACATGCGCCTGCTCATCGTGCCCTCCTCGCGCCCGCGGGCGCGCACGCGTTCAGTGCTGCGCGGACAGCTCCTCGTACTTGGCGACCGCGGCCCGCGCCAGCACCTGGGTGGCGTCCACGGAGGGCACCCTGGCCCGGGCCGGGTTGAAGGCGAGCGGGGTCTCCGTGCAACCCAGCACCAGGACCTGGGCGCCCTTCGCCACCAGGTGGTCGGCGGCCTCGGCGAGCAGGTCCTCGGGGAGTCGGCGCTCGGGACCCGACTTGATCGCGTAGATCGCCCTCATCACCTTTCCCTCCTGTACCGTCGAGTCGCACACCAGGGTCGTCACACCGCGCCGGGCGAAGGCTCGCTCGTAGAGCCCGGTGGAGATGGTCCCGGTGGTGGCGAGCAGGCCGACGGTCCTCGCCTCGGGGTGCCGCCGCACCGTCTCGTCCACCGTCTCCTCGATCATGTTCAGCACCGGGACGCGCACCGCGTCCTGCATCTCGCGCCAGTAGTAGTGCGCGGTGTTGCACGGGACCACGATGAACGAGGCGCCGGCCCGCTCGAGCCGGGTCACGCCCTCCACCAGCCAGGCCACGATACGGCGATCGCCGGTGCGGATCGCGGTGGTCCGGTCCGGCACCTGCGGCAGGCTGTAGATCAGCGTGGGGATGTGGTCCTGATCCCGCTGCGCGGGCGTGGCGGCGATCACCTTGCGGTAGCAATCGGCCGTGGCCTCGGGCCCCATTCCGCCGAAGATGCCGAGGAGGACGGGCGGCCGCGCCACCGGCTTCGCGGGGGCCGCGAGGACCGGGGTTCCGGGGAGCAGTCCGAGGGCGAGAACGAGGGCAGCCAGTACCGAGCGCATGGGAGCCTCCCGATGGGCGGCATCCCGGGACGGCCGGCGCGCGGTCACCCGGCCGTGGGGCCGGGACGCCCGCGGCATTCTCGCGCAACCCGCGGGCGGTGTGAACCCAGTCCGGAGCGCGGGGCCCGGCGGGAGCCAACCAGGGCAGCGTCGAGGGAGTGGAACCACGGTCCCGAGTGCTGAAGGAAGGGGCCCTGCCGGCACAAGGCGGGGGGCCCGGGGCCCCGCTGGGGGTCATCGTGATGCCTTCCTGGCGCTCTTCGCCGATGGGGCCAGGCGGCCGGCACCGGCTATCCGGCCGGGACAAGTGTCAGAGCAACGGCAAGGTTGTGGCTGGCAGGCCAAGCGGGCGCATCAAGAGTGCAGATGTGGCCGAATGGGGAGACCGCGCCCGGAGCCGGCGCTTCCATCTCGGGGGGAGACCAACATGAAGAAGGTAGTCTTCGGCGGTCTTGGGACACTGATCGCGGCACTCGTGCTCTCCGGATGCGGCGAGCATCCCTTGACGCACGTCGTGGCTCCGTCGGTCCCGACTCACGCCTCCGCGGCGGCCGCGCAGAGCCCGTCTTTCGAGAACGACCCGAACATCCTGATTCCGGACTCCTCGGTGCCCCGCGTCGGAGAGATGCACACGAACCACCTCATCTACATCGGCCCGAACAAACACATCAACGCGACGGGGAACCCGGCCGGGTACGGCCCCGCCCAGATCCTTCAGGCCTACGGCGTCCCCGCCAACGGAGGCTCGGCCACGATCGTGATCGTGGATGCCTTCGACGACCCCTTCGCGCTGTCGGACTTCAACGCCTTCTCCGCGCAGTTCGGCCTTCCTCAGGAGTCCTCGACGAGCGTGACGGCGTCCACCAACAAGGTGCTCCAGGTCGTCTACGCCTCGGGGAGGAAGCCGCGCTACAACAGTGGCTGGAGCCAGGAAGAGGCCCTGGACATCGAGTGGGCCCACGGGATGGCGCCCAACGCGAAGATCGTCCTGATCGAGGCCGCCTCGAACAGCTCCAGCAACCTCTATCTCGCGGACGACGATGCCGCGACGATCCTCGGCGCCGAGCAGTGCTCGAACAGCTGGGCCGGCGGCGAGTACTCGGGCGAGACCGGCAGCGACTCCCACTTCAACCATCCGGGGGTGACGTACTTCTTCGCCACGGGGGACAAGGGCGGTACGCAGAACTACCCCGCGGCTTCGCCGAACGTGGTCGCGGTGTGCGGGACGTCGCTGTTTCTGGACGGGAGCGGCAACCGCACGAGCGAGACGGTGTGGAGCGGAACGGGCTGCGGGCCCAGCAAGTACGAGCCCCGGCCGACCTACCAGAACGGCGTCATCGGCGTGGTCGGGAGCGCTCGCGGGATCGGCGACGTCGCGGCGGACGCCGACCCGAGCACGGGCGTCGCGGTGCGCTGGAACGGCGGCTGGTACGTGTTCGGGGGCACCAGCGTCTCCTGCCCCGTGATCTCGGGCATCGTCAACGCCTCGGGCAGCAACCGGGGCGGCGGCCCGGCCGAGGACACCGCGATCTACGGGGGGCTCGGCGGCGCCAACTTCTACGACGTGACGATCGGCTCGGCGGGCTCGTTCAGCGCCCTGCTCGGCTACGACTTCCCGTCCGGCGTGGGCAGCCCCATGGGTACGGCAGGCTTCTGATCCCCGGGATCGCTCACGAGCATGAGCCCCGAGCCTCGCGGCTCGGGGCTCTCGTTTCGTGCTCCGCGACGGGTGAGGGAGCTGCGGATTCGACGCCATGAGAAGCGATGCGGCCGCCCGGGAAGGCCCGAGCGGCCGCCGTAGGTGACGACTGTCAGTGGACCAGCAGCAGTCGGTGAACGCGCGTCGTCTCTCCGATCGAGAACCGCACGAAGTAGGCGCCGGAGCGGACCCGGGTTCCCTCATCCGTGTTCAGATCCCAGACGAGGGTCCGGCGTCCCGGCGTCGCATCGCCGGAAGCCAGCGTGCGGAGCTTCCTGCCCACGACGTCGAAGACCGACAGGTCGAAGTGCTTTCCCGCCATGTCCGCGGGAATGCCGTAAGAGATCGTCGCCGGCCCCACCGCTGGGTTGGGAGACGGACGCGCGAACTCGAGGGTCCCGGGGATCGATCCGCACGGTTCCTGGCACGGAACGGGCGGCGGATCTTCACCTTCCACGCACATGACCTCCTTTTGCACGTAGCACGGCGCCACGGCGGTCGGCACGTTGCTGATCGGCGACCAGTTGGGAACCTCGTCCGCCGTCTTGAGTGCCCAGTAGTAGCGATAGCACGGCTCCAGGGTAACCTCGACGCATTGCCTGGTGCCCGGCGGCCCCGGGGCCGGGGTGGTCTGGGACGGCATGTTGTAGAAGTTGGCGTCGGTGATGGGTGTGTTGATGGAGTAGCGGAGGTCGTACGTGCTGGCCTGCCCGACGGTGCCGTCGTCCCCGGGTGCCTGCCACGTCACGACTCCCGTGGTGTGGCCAGCGACGAAGCCGAGGCGAGTCACCGCCGCCGGCGGGGTGCAGTCCGTGAGGCACGTCCCCAGCGCGATCGTTCGGCCGTCGCCCTTGCTCTCGACTCCGTCGAGGGTGCTCGTCACCTGGTACGAGTAGGTCCCCGTGGCGCAGGGCATGTCGATGGTGATGGAGTGGTTCGTCGTCGCCTGCGACAAGCTCTTCGTGGTCGCGTACTGGGATCCACCCGGCGCCGTGACCTCGATCTTGTCCTGTCCCGCGGTCGCGACGTTCGTGGTCCAGTTGACGAGCAGATGAGCCTTGCTCGCTCCGGCGGCGCAGATGCTGCTGATCGACGCCGATACGCCTCCCTCGACCACGCCCCAGACCGTGAACGGACCGTCGCTGATGTCGTCGGCATAGGCCGGCCCGTTCAGCGTCCGCACCCGCACGCGGTACTGGGTGCCCAGCGTCTGCAACGCGGACTGCTCCATGGTTCCGGAGTTCTCGAGCTGGTACCCGAGCAGCGTCGGGAAGGTGGCGCCGTTGTCGCCGGAGAGCCGAACCTCGACGCTGTCGATGGACCCCGCCTGCACCGCCCACTGCACCTGCCACGGCTGGCCGCGAGCGATCATCGCCCCCGGAGCCGGAGCGGTCACGGGCTGAACCGGCGCCACGGGCTCCGCCCACACCGGCGTGACCGCGGGGCAGGGCCAGGGGTCACGGCCGTCCAGCGGCGACGAGGGCGGCCAGAACAGGTCGTAGCTCTTCACCAGGAAGACGTCGTCGACCGGATTCCCGCTCGGTTTCTGGAAGCGGACCCGGACCTGCACGGGGGGCGTGATTCCCTTCATCTGCGTGTAGCCGGGCTCCGCCCGCAGCCAGGCCCGCGAGATCTCGGGCTTGTACTGGTGGAACTGACTGAGCGGCACGAACTGCGTGCGGTACTCGTTGTAGTTCATGTGATAGAGGTCGGCGCTGCCGATGACGACCCAGCGGCCCGCGTTGACGAGGTCGTTGACCCAGTTCCGATACACCGGCGGCGTCAGCGTCCAGTAGCCGTTCTCCCCCTCGGGTCTCCGGTGGGGAGCCGAGAACGTCCAGGCGGCCTCGACGGATCGCACCGGGAGCGCTCCCGGGAAGCTCGTGTTGATCGCGTAGGGGACGGCCGAATCGAGCTTGAGCACGTCCATGTAGGCGAACCACGAGAGATACGCACCGCACTCGAAGCAGGGGTTGTCGCGGAACAGCTGGTTGTAGGCCGAGGCGCTGGTCACATAGGCCGTCGGCGGGGCGTCGAGAATGGCGACCAGCCCGAGCGGGTAGTCCCAGATCGGCAGGGCGTTCGGCTTCCCGTTGTGGTTGGCCCCCGGAACGCGAACGAGGACCTGGGCCACGTTCTTCTGCGCGGTCATCGTGCCCTCGAGGGCGAGGTTCGACACGGACGTCCAGATCTGCGGCTGCGTGTTCGCCTTCTTGCCGCCGAAGAAGCTCACGCCGAGATCGATGAGCCCGACGATGATCGACAGCGGGTCCTTGCCGGCGTTGAGGATCTTGATGATGTTCTGGTACCCCTTCTTCTGCGTCGTATCCTCGAGCGCGTTGACCCAGGCCTGGTACGCGGTGAGGGCATCGAGGTCGGAGCCGAACTCCTTCTCCGCCTTGTTGAGGTTCTTGACGAAGGTCTGGAGCTGCTGGTAGGAGCCGGGTATGGCATCGCTCACGCCCATGGAGGCCTTGCTCGTCGTCGTCATGATGCCGCCGAGCGTGATCTGGTTGCTGCTCAGGCCATCGATGTCGAAGACGAAGATGGGCTCGACGACGGAGGCGACGTTGGGATCGTACTCGACCGTGAAGTCGGCGTAGTTCCAGCCGACCTGCAGGGCGATGATGGACATCGGGGGTTCGTAGAGATAGTGAGACTGGGGAAGCTGGACGCTCCGGTTGTTGAGGTTCTTGGTCTTGGGGCCATCGGTCGGGAACCGCATGGTGACCCGGCCCGAGCTGAAGTTCTCGCGGAGCGTCGAATTGATGTAGGCGATGAGTCGCACGGTGCCGCGATACTTGTTGTAGAGGATCAGGAAGGGTACCTCGACGGCGACATCGACGGTCCCGAAGTTCCTCGCCATGAGGACCCACCCGTCGTCGGGCTCGTAGTCCTGGTCCTCGAGCCCCTCCAGGGGGATCCAGAAGGGGGACTGCACCGTGATGAGGCCGGGGCCGTTGTTGATCTGATAGGTGGGGGCCCGCCAGTCCCAGTCGGCGGTGGCCTCGTAGCTGTCGTAGATCAGGTCGGGCGGAGGAATCTCCGCCTGCAACGGCTCGAGCGGAGCGTACTGCTCCTGCATTTCGGTGGTATCGGGCGGGATGGCGGCGGCGAGTGCCCCGGCCGGAAGAAGCGACGCCAGGCACAGGGCAAGGAGAAGAAGGAGGAGCCTTCGCATTGCGGCCTCCAAGGGAGGTGAGGTGAGAGATGCGAGATGTGGCCGTACGCAGCCAGGTCGTGGGACCTCGCTGCGGAAGAGGCGGCGAGGCCAGGCGTGCGGGCGGCGGCCTGGAGCGACGGGGCCAGCCCGCGGGACGGTGAGGCGTCGCGGGGCAGCCGCGAGCGACGGCGGCCGGGTCGGCGATCGGCGCCGGTCGCGCCGGCGTGCTCCCTCCCAGCTCGGGGACGCCGGGACGGCGGCCGGCGCGCGTCGGGCCAGAGAGGAAGGCTCGCGGCGGGGGGGCTGGGCGGAAGCCCGTCCGTGGCGGCTGCGTGGTCTCGAGTCGCGAGATCACCGGCATCACGCACAACCCTTGGGAGGCGGGACGGCAAGGTCCAGCCTCGGCTCAAGACTGGTTGCGCAAGGGGCGAGGCGACGCGGCCTGAGCGCCCGGGAATGGGCCGGCGCTCATAGGGTGTCGGGGGACAGCGAGCGTCTCGTGCGTGATGCCCTTGCTGCGGATCCCCTGGCGATCCGCGTCGCACTCTACACCGTGTCAGGGATGCGTCAAGTACAAAGACGCCAAGCTCCCATTCGCGCGCCTGAGCCCGCCACGGTCGCCGGACTCATCCGGGTCTTTAGATCGGCTGAACGACGAACGCGGACGGCCACGCCTCACGATCGATGCTCGACCGGCTCGTGGTGCTCGAGCCTCCGCGCCGCGCGCAGCCGTGCCCTGGCCACCTCGACCTGGCGGTTGCGCGGCGATGCCGTGGTCGTGAGGCCGTCGAGCAGCCGCCGCGCGGCTCCGGCGACCTCATCCACGGCGCACTCGAATGCCGCCTGGTTCGCTCGCGACGGCCGGTGGAAGCCGCTCACCTTGCGGACGAACTGGAGGGACGCGGCGCGGATCTCCTCGCTGGTGGCGGCCGGGGAGTAGTTGAACAGCGTCCGGATGCTCCTGCACATGGCGCTTCCTCGGAGTGTGGGTCGGGCTGGATCCTGGCTACGCGCCTGCCAGGCGGAGCAGGCGCTGGTACTGTGCCTCGCTGAGCGGCATCACGGACAGCCGGGGCAGGCGCGCGAGGGCGGAGTTCGCGAGCAGGGCGTCGGCCTTCACCTGGGCGAGCGTGACCGGCTTCGGCAGCGGCGTGTCGGGCGCCAGCTCCACCACCGGCGCCGAGGGATGCCCGCGCCGCCGGTCCAGGTGGGCGTCCGTCAGGGCGAGCGCCAGTCCGACCGCCTGCTTCTCGTTGCCGGTGTGGTACACGACCACCGTGTCGCCCTTGCGCATCGTGACGAGGTGCTTGAGCGCGACGGGATTCGAGATCCCGTCCCAGATGGTGCGTTGGTCGCGCTGCAGGTCCGCGAACGAGTAGCTCGCGGGCTCGGTCTTCACGAGGAATCGCGCCATGGGCGGGGCGAGCGGGGCCGGGCGGCGTCAGCCGGCCATGGCGCCCCGGGCGCGGTCCCGCGCTCGGGGGTCGTCATGGATGGGGCGATCCCGTCGCGTCGAGGGGGCGGCGGCCTCCTCGGCGAAGATCTCCGTCAGGCGGGCCGCGAGCCTGGGCCCCTTGCCCTCCTCCTCGTGCTTGAGGAAGACGTAGGCGTCCGTCCAGGGCTGCTCGTGGATGCGCCGCGCCCAGGCGCGCAGGTCGTCGTCGCCGAAGTCCTCGCGGCGCAGCCGCAGGTAGCCCCAGCCGGCCGTGGCCACCAGCGGGGTGACGGGCTCCTCTCCCGTGTCGGCCACGCATAGGGCCGCGTCCTCGGCCCGCAGGACCTCGAAGACCTCGTCGTCGAACCAGGAGGCGTGCCGGAACTCGACGGCGAGCCGACGGCGCTCGGGCATGTCCTCGAAGAAGCTCTTGAGTCGGGGAACGTCCTTCTTGAAGTTGGGCGGAAGCTGGAACAGCAGGGGTCCGAGCCGGGGGCCCAGGGTCGTCGTGACCCGGAGGAGATAGCGCAGCAGGTCGCCGCAGTCCTTGAGGCGCTGGATGTGGGTGATGCGCTGGGAGGCCTTGATCACGAAGGCGAAGTGCTCGGGCACCTGCTCGGCCCAGCCTCGCAGCAGGCTCTCGGTGGGCATCCGATAGAAGGTGTTGTTGATCTCGACGGCCGGGAACCTGCCCGCGTAGAAGCGCAGCATGTCCTTCGCCGCCAGCTTCTCCGGGTAGAAGTTGCCCTTCCATTCCGCGTAGGAGTAGCCACTGGTGCCGATCCAGGCCTTGACGCTCACGGGAGTCCCTCCTGCCATTCGGCCACGGCGCCGGCCAGCTCGTCCAACACCTGCTCGTCCGTGCGGCCGCTGCGCTTGAGGACGTGGAAGCCGTGATCCGCCTGCTCGATCACGCGCAGGACCGCCCGCTCGCCGAGCCGTTCGACGATCGGCGTGAGCAGCGTGAGGTCGGCGAGCGCGTCGCGCGTACCCTGCAGGAACAGCAGGGGCAGGCCGACGCGCGCGAGATGCTCCGCCCGCGAGACCCCGGGCTGCCCCGCCGGGTGCAGGGGGAAGCCGAGAAACACCAGGCCCCGCACCCCCTCGAGCGACGCTGCCGCCGCCGCGCGGGACGTCATGCGTCCCCCCATGGACTTCCCGCCCGCGAGCAGCGGGGCCCCGCCGGCCACCTCGCGGCCCGCCGCGACGGCGGCGCGCACGGTGGCGAGCAGGAGCGGCTCGGGATCCGGCCGCCGCGCGCCCGCTTCGCTGTACGGGAATTGGTAGCGCAGCGTGGCGATCGCGCGGTCCGCGAGCCCGTGCGCGATCGCTCCCATGAACGGATGCCGCATGCCGGCGCCGGCGCCGTGGGCCAGCACGTACAGCGCCCGCGGGCGTGCCGGTGCCAGCAGCAGCGCGGACACCTCGCCGGCCCCGGGCACGCGTATGCGGCGCTCGATCTCCTCCCCCACCGGAGCCCGGGTCGCGCTCCTCATTCGTGCACCTCGTCCCGCTGCAGGCGCTTCTCGATGGCGGCGACCGCCGCGCCCATGTCCACCCCACGGCCCAGGACGCCCGCCAGCGGATCGGTCATCTTCTCGAATCGCTTCGGCAGGGTGCGGAGGGTGAAGCGCGCCGGGTCCAGCCTGGCGTTGACCTCGCTCCAGCGGAGCGGGCACGAGGCCGTGGCGCCCGGCACCGGCCGCAGCGAGTAGGGCGCGACGATGGTGTTGCCGTGCCCGTTCTGGCCCCAGTCCACGTAGACCTTGCCGCCCCGAGCGTGGAGGGGCCGCGCCAGGGTGGAGATCTCCGGCTTCGCCTGCTGCACCAGGGTGGCGAGCAGGCGGGCGAAGGTCTTGCACTCGTCGTGCGTGTAGCGGCGACCCAGCGGGACGAGCACGTGCAGCCCGCTCTGACCCGAGGTCTTCGGGTGGCTCGGCAGCCCCAGCTCCTCGAGCAGCTCGTGCAGGGCGCGCGCCACCTCGATCACGTGCGCGAAGGGAGCGCCCTTGGGGTCGAGGTCGAGCACGAGCCAGTCGGGCTTCTCCAGCGATCCCACGCGTGCGCTCCACAGGTGGATGGGAATGGTCCCCAGGTTGGCCACGTAGCGCAGCGACTCCGCGTCGTCGATGACGAAGAAGCGGATGTCCCGCTCGGAGTCCTTGGAGTAGACCGCCTCGGTGCGCACCCAGTCGGGCACGAACACGGGCGCGTCCTTCTGGAAGAACGACTTGCCCCGGATGCCGTCGGGATAGCGCGTGAGCACGGCCGGGCGGTCCTCGAGGTAGGGCAGCATGAGCGGGGCGACCGCGTCGTAGTAGGCGATGAGGTCACCCTTGGTGTAGCCGTCCTCCGGCCAGAAGACCTTCTGCAGGTTGCTCAGCCGGACGACGCGCGCCGGCTCCCCCGCCCTCCCCAGCGCGTCCCGAGCATCCGCGAGGGCGTCGGCCGGCTCCTCCCCGCCGGGGTCGCCGGACGATCCGGGGCTCGCGCCGGCCGCGGGCGGGTCGTCACGCTCCCCGCCCGGCGCATCCTCGCGCCGGACCTCCTCGGGCTTCCGGTCGGGGCGCAGTCCCAGGAAGATGGGATGGCGCACGCCGCCGTCGGCCGTCCACTCGGTGAAGCGCACCTCGCAGACGAGCCGCGGCTCCACCCAGTGATCCCCCCGCCCGTCCGGTCCCGAGGCGCCGAAGGGCGACGGGTCGCGGGCGAGCGGCTGGAGCCGCCGCCAGAGGTCGTCCTGCGCCGCGTCGTCGAACCCGCTCCCCACCCGCGCGACGTGCCGGAGCTGTCCGCTCTCGTAGACGCCGACATGCAGGGCTCCGAAGTGGCGCCCACCGCCGCGCGGCTCCGTATAGCCGCCGATCACGAACTCCTGGCGGCGCTGGCACTTGATCTTGATCCAGTCGGGCGAGCGTTTCCCGGCATAGGGGCTGTCCGCGCGCTTGGCGACGATCCCTTCGAGGCCCAGCTCGTTGGCCGCCCCGAAGAACGCTTCGCCCTGCTCGGCGACGAAGTCGCTGGCCTGCACGACACCCGCCGGGGGCAGGGCGCGGGCGAGGCCCTCCCGGCGATCCAGCAGCCCGAGCCCGCGCAGATCGCGAGCCTCGAGGGCGAGGCAATCGAAGAACACGGCCCGCACCGGCACCCGGGCCATGGCGGCCGCCACGTCGCGGGGAGTGGAGAGCAGCATCCGCTTCTGCAGGCGGCCGAAGCTGGGGCGGCCAAGATCGTCGTGCGCGACGATCTCGCCGTCGAGCACGATGTGCTCCACCCGAAGCCCGCGCAGCGCCTCCGCGATCTCGGGATAGCGCGCGGTGATGTCCTCCCCGCTCCGGCCGAGCATCCGGGCCTCGTCTCCCCGGCGCTCGGCGATCACCCGCACGCCGTCGTACTTGATCTCGAACACCCAGCCCTGGCGAGAGAACGGCCGGACGGCCGACGTCGCGAGCATGAGCCGGACCTGGTCGGCCCGCAGGTCGCCGGGCGGCGCATGCAGCTCGGCGAGCCGGGCGCGGAGCCCCTCGAGCCAGGCGGAGGGGTCGCGCATCTCCTGCACGGTGAGGCCGGAGATCACCGAGCGCGGCCAGCGCTCCACCGCGTCCTCGGTGGACGCGGCGCCGTCCGCCTTCTTGAGCAGCAACCAGTCCTTCTCGCTCTTGCTCATGCGCACGAGAGTCCACCGGCCGCCGAGCTTGTGACCGAACAGCTCCACCTCGAGCTTGCCCCGCGCGTACTGCTCGCGGACGTCCTCGGGCTTGAACGACTGGTACGTCCCTCGATCCCACACGATCACCGACCCGGCACCGTAGTTCCCGGCCGGGATCACGCCCTCGAAGTTCGCGTACTCGAGGGGATGGTCCTCGACGTGCACGGCGAGGCGCTTCTCCTCGGCCCGCACGGAGGGTCCCTTGGGCACGGCCCAGCTCTTGAGCACGCCCTCGATCTCGAGGCGCAGGTCGAAGTGCAGGTTGCGCGCCCAGTGCTCCTGCACGACGAAGCGCGCGGGCGCCACCAGGCTCGGGGCCACAGCCGGTCCCGCGGCGCGCGCGGCGGGGGCACCGCCGAAGGGCTCCGGCGTGCGATCGGGATCGCGCTTGCGCCGGTAGGTCGCGAGCGGAGCCGGCTCGGGTCCCTCGCCCCTCGCCCGGGCCTCCGCCGGCACGAGCGTGGGGGCGCCGGGCCCGCGGGGGCCGAGCCGGGATCTCCCGCGAGGGCTGTGAGCGGAGGTCATGAGAGCTTCTTAACCATTCAAGGACACCCGCGAGCGCCGGGGCGCGTCATTCAACATGCTGTACCTGGGTGCTAGCTTTGATGCGCCGGCCGAGTGGAAAGGGCCCCGAACATGCCTGCGCACTCCACCGGGTCGGGAAACATCTCCTTCGGCCTGGTCTCGATCCCGATCAAGATGTACACGGCCGCAGCCTCGGGCGGCGTCTCGTTCAACCTCCTGCACCAGAAGTGCGGGGGACGCATCCGCCAGCAGCAGATCTGCCCCGCCTGCAACGAGGTGCTCGAGCGCGGCGCCCTGGTCAAGGGTTACGAGTTCGCCAAGGACCAGTACGTCCGGTTCACCGACGAGGAGCTGAAGGAACTGGAGGGCGAGGCGTCCCGGATGATCGACATCACCGAGTTCGTCCCCCTCGCTCAGGTGGATCCGATCTACTTCGAGAAGACCTACTACCTGGGCCCGGACAAAGGGGGCGAGAAGGCCTACCGGCTGCTCGCGGACGTGATGAAGACCGCGGGCCGCGTGGCGCTGGCCAAGTTCGTGATGCGCGGCAAGGAGAACCTCGTTCTCATCCGCTCCGCCCAGGAGGGGCTGATGCTGCACACCATGTACTTCGCCGACGAGATCCGCGACTTCGGCGAGGTGGACAAGGGCGAGGACGCCAAGCTGAAGCCCGGCGAGATGGAGCTGGCGCAGCGGCTGGTGGAGGAGCTGTCGAGCGAGGCGTTCGCTCCCGAGAAGTACACGGACGAGTACCGGGCGCGGGTGCTCGAGGCGGTCGAGGCCAAGGTCGAAGGCAAGGAGGTCACCTCGCTCGCACCGCAGGCCCAGCGCGCCCAGGTGATCAACCTGATGGACGCGCTCAAGCAGAGCCTCGGCAGGCACGCCGGCGCCGGGGCGGCGGGCGGCAACGGCCAGGTCGCGGAGCTCGAGAAGAAGCCCGCCATTCGTGCCCGGCAGAAGGCCGAGCCCGCTCCGCGCCAGAAGAAGGTGCAGGCCGGCAGGGGCTGACGCGCGCGCCGAGCGGGCCGGTCGGACGAGGGCCGAGGCGAAGATGGGACTGACCGAGCCGGACGGGGCTCAGCGCTTCTCGCTGCGCGAGGCGGCGCGGATCCTCGAGGTTCCCGAGGCCCGCCTGCGGGCCTTGGCCCGGGCCGGACTGCTGACTCCGCAACACGGCCCCATCGGCCCCTTGTCCTTCGCCTTCCAGGACCTGCTGCTCCTGCGCACGACCAAGGGACTGCTCGAAGCGGGCGTGCCCATGCGCCAGATTCGGCGCATCTGGACCTCCCTGCGGGACCAGCTCTCGGCCGACCTCCCGCTGACGAGCATCTCGATCCACACGGACGGCGAAGAGGTCATCGCCTCCGACGGGAAGACGCGCTGGCGGCCGGACTCGGGCCAGTTGCTCCTCGACTTCGAAGCCAGCGAGATCGCGGAGCGCGCCGAGGAGGCGGCGGGCACCGCGCGGCCCCGGGTCCTGGCCCTCCTCGGGGTCCTGCCGGTCACCGAGGCCGCGCCGACCGGCGATCCCGACGCAGGGGTGGCGCGGGAGTCCGTCGCGGCGGATGCGACCCGGGCAGAAGGCGCGGAGGAGGCTCCCCCGACTGCCGAAGACTGGTACGAGACCGGGTGCGAGCTGGAGGCGTCCTGCCCCGAGCGCGCGTGCCAGGCGTACCTGCGCGCCCTCGACCTGGACCCGGGCCTGTCCGACGCGCACGTGAACCTGGGTCGCCAGCTGCACCTGATGGGCGAGCGGGGGCGCGCCGAGCCCCACTATCGCGAGGCGGTGCGGCTGGCCCCCGAGGATCCCACCCCGCATTTCAACCTGGGCGTGTTGCTCGAAGAGCTGGGGCGGCGCGACGAGGCGGTCCATGCCTATCGGCAGGCGATCCTGCGCGATCCCGACTTCGCCGACGCCCACTGCAATCTCGGGCTGCTGCTGGAGTCTCTGGGACGGCGGCAGGAGGCTGTGCGGCATCTGATGGCGGCGCGCCGGCTGAGCGGGGTCCCGGAGTAGGCGGCTCCGGCGCCAAGCGATTCGTCGAGCCGGCGGGCCACGCCTGGCGCGCTCGTGACGAAGCCCCCGGATCGGGCCCGCCGGCCTCGGACGCCGCCCGAACCCCTCGGCCAGGTACGGGTCCGAGGCCAACGCGGAATGGGTGTGTGATCGATTCGGCCAGCCGTCGGTTGCCCGTTCGGGAACGCGGCTGGCTCAGAGCCTTCGGGCCGACTCCGCGACCCCGGCCAGGTTGTGAACCTCGAACACCGTCTCCTGCGGCGGTGAGGTGAAGCCGCCGGGGATGCCCGCCGCCATTCGCGGCATCAGGACGTGGTCGCGAAACCGCTCCCAGCTCTGCCTGGACTCGTGAATGGCCATGATCGTCCAGCCGCCCTCCGAGGGGCCGGCCGCGTGGAAGATCTGGCCCTCCGGCAGGCTGTTCCTGCTGGGATGAACCGCGCTGATGGACGCCTCGTACTGCTCCTTCGTGCCTCCCGGGAAGTGATGCACGACCCCGTACGCCATGTCCGCCCTCCGTTCTCGAGCAACGGGCCCGATGCCGCGCGGCCGAGAAGTCGGCCGGAGGCTTCTGATGCGGCTCGAACGGGTGGGGCGGTGCCCTTTGACGAGCCCCTGAAGAGGCGAAGCCCCACTCGATGCCTGCCCTCGGGCGCGCTCCCGGGCGGTCTCACCAGGGCCGTCGCCGGCGCTCCGAGGGTCCTGATCCTGCGGATCCCTGGATCCGGCGATGCGAGGCTATGCTACGGTTCCCCGGGCGAGATTGGATTGTCGCCGGCGGCCAGGAAGCGCAGCGCGGCCACGAGGTGGAGATCATGGGACCTCTCCAACCTGCCGTCCCCCAGCAGACGGGCTTGCCGCTGGCGAGTCGAGGCGGCGGCCGATGAGCGAGAGCCCGACGGCCGGGCGCGCCCGCCGCCTCTCGCGTACGCTCTTCGTGGTCATTCTCACGGCCCTGGGCGGCCTGCTCGTCCAGCACATCGTCTCCTCTTCCTTCGTCTTCCGCGGGCACCGGTACTTCCCGGTCTCGGATGACGCCTTGATCTCGCTGCGGTACGCAGTGAACCTGGCGAGCGGGCAGGGACTGACGTGGAATCCCGGTGAGCAGGTCGAAGGCTATTCGAACTTCCTCTGGACACTCTGGGCGGCTGCCCTTCAACTGGCGACCCACTCCAGGAGATGGACGCCCCTGCTGGTGGTCGTCTCGGCTTGCCTCCTGCTCGTCGCCACGCTGGCGGCGACCCGGCGCCTGGCGGCTCGCGTGGTGGCGTCGCCTGCCGTCGGCCGCGGGCCCGCGACCACGGCGTTGCTCGAGAACCTTCCGGTCTTGCTGCTCGCCACGAGCGTCCCCTTCGTCTCCTGGACCCTCAGTGGGCTCGAATCGATCCTTCTTGCCTGCCTGACGATCCTCGTCGCCGAGAAGCTGGTCCGCTGGCGGAACGAGGACGAGCCCGGCCACCGCTCGCGGGAGGCGTGGTCCGTGGGGGCGATGCTCGCGGCGGGGGTGCTGACACGCGACGACTATGTGCTCGTCGCCGCGGCGAGCCTCGCTGTCCTGGTCGCCCTGTCACTTCGTCGAGGCAGTGCTCGCCAGGATCTGTTGCCCTTGCTCATCGCGGCGGGCCTGCCCGTGATCGCCAAGGCGGGTCACCTGGCGTTTCGCCACTACTACTACGAAGCGATGCTCCCCAACAGCTACTTGCAGAAGGTGACCGGCTGGCCGCTCGTGGATCGCCTGCGGAGCGGGCTGGGCTACGCCTTCCGGAGCGCGAAGGACCTCTTCGTCCTGTGGGGGCCCGTCGCGGGGGCCCGTCTCGCGATGGCCCGCTCGGCGGCAACGCGGGAAGAGCGGACTCTCTGGAGCTACACGCTGCTGGCCGGTGTCGTGCTCGGCGGTTACGCGATCTATGTCGGGGGTGACGTCTTCCAGGGCCACCGGCTGTTCCTGGCCCTCTACCCCGTCCTGGCCGTGGCCGCGACGACGGCGGCGATGTCGCTCGTGCGTCCGTTCCAGCTTCCCCCGGCGGTCGCCGCTGGCCTCGTCCTCGCCGTCATGGTCTGCGGCTCGGGAGACCACGTGGTGCGGTGGCCGCATGGCATCCAGGTGCACGATCAGTCGGTGGCGGGGTTCAACGTGGTGATCGCCGAGTATCTGAAGGAGACGAGCCCCGAAGCCACGGTGGGCGTCTTCTGGGCGGGGGGCGTGCCGTATTACTCGGGGCTGAGATCGGTCGATCTGCTGGGGCTCAACGACCGGGGCATCGCCCGGGGTCCGTATCGCGGGGCGCGGCGGATTCCCGGACACGGCAAGTACGACTTCGACTACGTGTTCCGTCGGAAGCGGCCGGACGTCATCGTCGGCACCTTCGGGCTGGAGCGGTACGACGTGACGGAGTTCGCGCGGAACCCCGCCGTCTTCCTGGCCCGGATGCGCGCGGAGGCCCGGAAGAGCGACTTTCCCTTCGAGCCCGGTCTGCTGGCGAACGAGGAATTCATGCGATGCTACGTGCCGAACCGGTTCGCGATCCCGGCGACGTACGCGGGGCCGTGGCTGGCGTGGATGCCCCCGTTGTATCGGCGGTGCGCCGGGTCGTCCAGCGCCGTGCGCCCGTCGAGAACGTGGTCGACCGCCACGAGTCGGTCGGGCACGCCCACCCAGGACCTCGACGAGGGGGTCAACGGCTCGCTTCTTCTGCTCGGCGAGCCGGCGATCAGCGGATGGGCCTCGCGCCGCGGTGGCGCGCCGATTGCCTCGCTCGCCCGAGGCGCAGGCTCGCCACGGCCACGATCCCCGTGATCCCGGCGAACACCTCGCGCGGCGTGATCTTCGACCGGCCCTGCCGGCGGTCGCGGAAGGCGACCGGCACCTCCGCCACGTTCCAGCCGGCCTCCTCGATCGTCTGCAGGATCTCGACGAGGAAGACGTAGCCCGGGGAGCGCAGGCGATCGAGCGCCAGTGTCTCCAGGGCCGAGCGCCGGTAGAGGCGGAAGTTGGTCGTGACGTCCGTGGCGCGAAGGCCCAGGAGCAGCCGTGCGGAGCCGTTGGCCAGGGCGCTCAACAGGCGACGCGCGTACGCCCAGTCGGAGATCTCGCGTCCGCCCAGATAGCGCGAGCCGATGACGAGGTCCGCGTCCGCGCCGCGCGCCAGCAGCTCGGAGATGTGGCAGAGCGGGTGGGAGAAGTCCGCGTCCAGCGTCAGGATCCAGGCGGCGTCGCTCGCGAGCGCCCGGCGGAAGCCGGCGAGGAGAGCGGTGCCCAGTCCCTGTTTCGCGGGCCGATGGAGGACCTCGACACGGTCGGGGTGAAGCCGGGCGAACCGCTCGGCGATGTCGCCGGTTCCGTCGGGCGAGGCGTCGTCCACCACCAGGAGGCGTGGCCGACAGCTCAGCTCCAGCAACTCCGGAATCAGCCGCTCGATGTTCTCGGCCTCGTCGTACGTCGGAAGCACGATCCACACGGCCACCGTGCGACCTCAGGCGGGCGCGGTGGCCGGTCCCTCGGCCGCCAGCGTCGCCAGCAGCTTTCGGCAGAGGGCGGACACGTCGCAGAGCAGCGCCAGGTGCAGCGCGGCCACGAAGGCGGCGCTCGCCGCCAGGAACAGACTCCCGGGAAGGCGGTCCAGGACGCTCAGCACGTAGAGGCCGTAGATCACGGCTCCCGCGGCGACCAGGGCCTGGGTCCGCGTCGGGACGGCGAAGCCCGAGCGCAGGAGGAGGACCACCCCGAGGATCAGGTACGGATAGCAGTGGTAGAGGTAGCGCTCGTGCGTTCCCGCCAGGAAGACGTTGGCCGAGAGCTGGAACAAGGCGAAGAGCAGGAGCAGCGTCCCGACGAGCCGACCCGCGCCCGGATCCGGGTCGGCCACGAGGCGACGGCCCAGGGCGGCCAAGCCTCTTCGCCTGCTGGCGGCCAGCAGCAGCCAGTAGAGAGCGAAGAGGCAGAGGCCCATGGCGTAGGGGTTGAGCAGGTGAGCGAAGGGAGCGCCCGAATGGACGTGCTCGCGGTCCAGGAACGTCCACAGGTTGAAGCCGTTCGAGCTGAGCAAGTTGGCGCCGATGCCGCCGCGCCCCAGATAGACGTAGAGGAGATGAGACGCGTACCCGTGCGGCACCTCGATGAAGCGGTCGCACGCGGCAACGGCCACCGGCGTCGCCAGCAGGGCGATCGAGCCCGTCCGCAGGGCGAGGCCACGGCTCTTGCGCGCGAAGCGCACGATGAGGACGGCCAGGGCGAGCCCCAGGGGAATGATGGCGAAGAGAAGGAGCTGCTTGGTGAGGAGCATGGCGGCGAGGGCGAAGCTGGCCAGCGCGCAGTAGGCCGTCGCGGCGCGGGGTCTCGTCCAGGCGAGCCGGAACGCCATCAGGGTCGCGATGATCCCGATCAGGATCTCGGCCTGTCCCAGCCCGTCGATCTGGCCCCACAGCGATCCCCCGGCCCAGCTCGAGGGAGTGAACGCGAGCACCGACGCCCAGAAGAAGGCGCGCTCGCGAACGAGCAGGCGAAGGAGGACCAGGAGGAGAAGAGTCGTGGCCACGTCGTAGAGCGAGATGTAGAGCCGGAACCACCGGATCGCGGCGGCGCCCGACGACGCGAGCCCGGTCACGGTGGCCGCGGGCATGGCCGTGGCGAGGACCCCAAGCCAGGGGTAGTTGGCGCGGCTGCCGAGGTAGACGTGGCCCGGAGCGGCCGCCCAGGCCGTCCCCCACTTGAAGAATTCGCGGATATCACCGTGGTACGTGGCCGTCGAGAGCACGAGCAGCACGGGGAAGACCACCGCCCCCAGGAAGGCCAGGCGCTCGAGTCGGGGATGCGGAACGGGGAGCGAGGTGGGCCAGCCACCGAACGCCAGGCGCCACGAGGCCCAGACGATCAGGAGCAGCGACAGAAACGACCAGACGAGCTGCCGGAGCATCTCGCCATCGCCCACGTAGTTGATGAGCCGCGCGTGGAATGCCGACGCGAAGATCGACTGGACTTCCAATTCCGCCGGCGAGCGGAGCGTCACCAGCGTGCCGCGAGCCTCGGGGTGCCAGCGCTTCCCCAGGTCCGGCCCGCCATACACGTGCTCCGTGGGGCCGATCGCCACCTCGAGGCTGTCGAGCGCGGCGAGGTCGGCGGCATGGAGGGTGCACGTCAAGCTCGTGACGTACCCATAGGACAGCGACCAGACCCCATTCGCATAGGCCAGCGGGTGCGTGTTGCCGTTGGGGCTCAGGCGCTGCACGGTCACCGGGTGGCCGGGCGGCACGGTGAAGTGCAGGCGAACGCGGATCGGCAGGACGTAGTGGGCGAGGCGCAGCGTGGACGCCGCGTTGGCCAGCGCGAACAAGAGAGCCAGCGCGACGATCACGACCCAGGTGGCGGAGCGGGGCGCCGTCATCGGTGCAGCCTCGTCGACCGTTTCGACCCCGTGTGGCGCCAGCGGGGATGCGGGCACGGGAACAGGCACCCGCACCCTTTCATGCTGCAACCTATCACCCGCCGGACGCTCGGGTCCACAGGATTCCCGAGCGTCGCGGCACCTCCGGGCCGATCGACCCCGGTCGCTCGAGTCTTCGTTCGCGGCCGCCTCGCGGCGCCCAGGCCACGATCCGGGCTGGTGTCCTGCCCCGGGACAGGACACTAGGCTCCCCATCGGGCGAGTGCTAGGCTCAAGGGGACCCGGGAAGACCCGGGGCCGGAAGTCGCCAGGCTCGGCATTCCCCGCGGACGCTCGTCGTCAAGCGTGGGGATGCGACTTCGACTCCGACCTGGGAAGGTCTTCGAGGACAAGGCAGGCCGCGGAACCGGGGCCCGCATTGCCCGCGACGACGAGCGCAGGGCCGCGCTGCGTGTCGCAGCGGGGAGGTCAGTGTGAGTGTCCTCGGCGCTCTGGACCAGCGGCAATCTCTTGCCGAGCCTGCCTTCGACGTCAGCGAGCGCGCCACCTGCCGCTTGTGCGACGCCCCGGGGCTGGCTCCCATCTTGAGTCTGGGCGGTGTCCGCGTAGTGCGCTTCCCCAGGCCCGGCGACCCGGACCCGCCGCTCGCCCCACTGGACCTGGTGGTCTGCGAAGGCTGCGGACTGGCCCAGCTCCGCCACACGGTCGGCGCCGACAGCCTCTACCGCGAGTACTGGTATCGCAGCGGGACGAACGCGACCATGCGCGCGGAGCTCCGCGACGTCGTCCGTTTCGTCGAATCCACGGCCTCGGGGGCAGGTGGTCTGTGGGTGGACATCGGCGCGAACGACGGGACGCTGTTCTCGTTCGTCCCTCCCACCTATCAGCGCATGGCCTTCGAGCCCGCCCAGAACGTGGTGCCCGCCGGCGCCGACCTGCTGATCCGGGACTACTTCGATCCCCTCCTCGTGGGGAAGCGGGCGGCCGACGTCGTGACCAGCGTGGCGATGTTCTACGACGTGGAGGATCCGGGGGAATTCGTGCGCGGCGTGCGGGACATCCTCGCACCCTCGGGCGTCTGGGTGAACCAGCTCGGCTATGCTCCCGACCTGGTCCGTTCCCTGGCCTTCGACAGCGTCTGCCACGAGCACCTCTGCTACTACGACCTTCGCGCGCTGCTCTCGCTCTACCAGACGAACGGCCTGCGAGTCGTCCGGGTGGAGTGGACTCCCAGCAACGGCGGCTCGGTGCGCCTGGCCGCCATGCGGGAGGATGGCCGAGCGGAGGCCGGGCCGGAGGTCGAGGCGTTCCTCGAAGCCGAGCGCTGGCTGACGCGGGCCGCCTGGCGTGAATTCGCGGCCCGGGTCGTGAGTTGGCGTGGCGAAGCGAGGCGCGCACTGGAGCGGGTCGCCGAGGGCGGTCCGGTGCACGCCTACGGCGCCAGCACGAAGGGGAACACGCTGCTGCAGTGGCTGGACTGGCCGGGCATCCAGGTAGTGGCGGATCGGAACCCCGAGAAGCACGGGCGCCAGATGGGGTACGGTCGGATTCCGATCGTGTCCGAGGAGACCTCTCGCTCGATGCGACCCCACGCGTACCTGGTCCTGCCCTGGGCGTTCCGGGAGGAGTTCCTGGCGCGCGAGGAGGCGCATCTCGCGAGGGGCGGCCGGATGGTGTTTCCCCTGCCCCGGGTCGAGGTCTATCCGTGAGGGGACCTCGGCAAGGGACTCTCGCCGGGTACCGCTATCGCCCGCCGAGCCCCGAACTCCTCGAGCGCTACCGGGAGATCTTCGCGCGGACCAGCCCCCTTCCCGTCCGGGCCGGCAAGCGGATCTTCGACCAGGCCGTCTCGCTGGCCGCGCTCGTCCTCACCTCGCCCCTGTGGCTGCTGATCCTGCTGGCGATGCGGGTGGACGGAGCCGTGCATCCGGAGCACCGGGGGCCGCTGCTCGCACCGTACATCAGCGCCACCCGGGGAAGGAAGTTCCTGAAGTACAAGTTCCGCGTGATGACGGTCGCGGGCATGCCCGGGCGGCTCCTGCGGCGGCACGACTACCGTCTGTATCCGTCGGAGCACGAACCCGCGAACCTCACCTGCGTGGGGCGCCTGCTCAAGAAGTTCTACCTGGACGAGCTGCCCCAGGCGTGGAACATCCTGCGGGGGGAGATGAGCCTGGTGGGCCCGCGCGCCCTGGCCTGGCATCATTACCAAGTCGGTCTCCAGCAGGGTCACGTCGTGCGCAGGCTCATGACGGCGGGACTCTTCAGCGAGACGCACGTGCGCAAGTCCACCCCCGAATTCCCGGATGCGACGTACGAGTACGACTACGCGGAGAAGTGCGCGCGGCTTCCGGCCCTGGGATTGCTGAAGTGCGATCTCCTGACCATCGCCCGCGGCTTCGGCATGGTCTCGGAGGGGCGCGGGCTGTGAGAAGCAGCGGCTCGGCGGCGCCGCGGGCCCGCGCGCACGCCGCACCCTTGGACGAGGCTCGAGGCTCCGATGGCCGGCGGACCGCCTGATCCTGCGAAGGACCTCGGAGCCTTCCGGACGCAGGTCGCCCGGCTCCGCGAGCGCGGCCTGCGCGACCTGCGCGAGCGGGGACCCTGGATCGATCGCACCCTGGCGGAGCAGCTCGCGGCCCGAGGAGGCGACGCGCGGCACGGCGTGAACCTCGTCGGGCGGCCGCCCGACGAGGTGCGGCGCGCGATCTCCACGCTGGCGGCATCGCTGCGGGAGCTGGAGCCGAGCCAGTACTACTACCCTCCCGAGGATCTGCACCTCACGCTGGTGGAGATCCGCCATAGCCGCGGCGAGGAGGAGGCGGATGCGGTTGCCCGGCGCGTTCAGCCGCTGATGAGCGCCCTGCTCGACGGCCTGCACGTCTTCGGCCTCGTGCACCCGAGCGTGCTCTACGATCGCGGGGGCTGCGCGCTGAGCCTCCTCCCGGCGGACGGCGGGCTGGAGGAGGTGCGGCGACGGATCGTCGAGCGGCTTCGCGACCTCGGCGTCGACACGGAGGAGCGGTACGAGCGGAGCGTGGCGCACGTCACCTTCGCGCGCTATCTGCGGCCTCTCGAGGTGCCAGAGGGGCGCTGGCTCGAGCGTCTCTCGGCTCTCGAGCCCGAGCGGGATCTGCGCTGGACCGTGGGGGCGGTCTGGCTGACCTGGGGGCCGAACTGGTACGGGATGCGCTCCCGGATTCGCGAAGCCGGTCCCTATCCCCTCGCGACTCCACGCGCGGCGCCGGGGCCCGAGTAGTCGGCGATCTTCCCCGCCAGGACGCTCGCCGTCCGGCGGTCCGGGACCCAGGGGTGCTCGGCCAGCGCCTCCTCCACGCGGCCCGCCTCGGGATCCAGCAGGGCCTTGGTGGCGCTCCTCTCGAAGACCACGAAGCGGGTCAGCAGCCCCCGCACCTGGATGGGCCCCTCCCCGACCGACGCCCTGGGCCGCCACCGCCCGCCTTCCAGACAGTGAGGGATCTCGAGGACCTCGTCGTCCGGGAACCCCGGCACGGCTCCGCTCTGCCGTACGGTCAGGAACACGGGTGTGCGCACGGCCCGGCCGCAGTGCCCGAGAAGGAAGGGCACGACCGCGTGCTCGTACCAGGGCGCCGGACGCCGCGCCAGGGCCGCCGCGATCCCCTCCGGCGGCGCGGTGGCGTAGACGCGGAGCGCCTCTCGGCGCAGCTCCTCCAGCTCTCCTCCGCGCGGTCTCGGCCGGCGTCGCTGCTCGGCGAGAACGCTCTCCCGATCGTAGTGGAGCCGCAAGTAGGAGGTCGGGATGGCACCCACCCGCCGGATCAGATCGGCCGAGGGAAAGACGGGAGATTCGACTCGAGTCCGGGCGTAGGCCTCGACGAGGTCGCGTCCGTCGTCCGCGATCCGGTGGAACCAGCCGAGATGGCTGAGGCCGAGGTAACCGAACCGGCACTTCTCGGGCGGACACCCCGCCACCTCGCACACCCCACGCAAGGTGGTCCAGGGCAGCTCGCAGATGCCGGCGACCGAGAGTGCCGGGAAGCGGGTGAGCGCGGCCCTGACGAAGAGGCCGACCGGAGAAGAGAGCATCAGCACGAGGCTGCGCGGCGCCGCGCGTTGGACCACCTCCAGGAGCCGCTCGATGGTCGGCCACGAGCGCAGGGCCGCCGAGAGCCCGCCCGGGCCCAGGCCCTCGTCGCCGGGGATCCCGCAGGTGGGCGGGAAGGACTCGTCCCAGGAGCGGCCCGCGAAGCCGCCGACGCGGACCTGGATCAGGACGATGTCGGCGCCCGCGAGATCGTCGGCCGAGGGTGTCGATTCCACGGCCTTCGTCTCGAGGCGCAGCGGACTGCCCGCGCTCATGATCTCCGCCGCCCGCCGGATGGCCTCCAGGGCCCGGCCGTCACGGGCCACGAGCCTGAGCTGGACGGCGGGAGGCTCCGGGACGTGGGCGAGGCTCGCGAACAGCGCCGGGGTGCTGAAGGCGCTGCCGCCCAGGACCACGACCTTCATGTCTCTCCCTGCGCGCGTCGGGCGAACACGCCGGCCCCGAGAAGACAGGCTTCGATCCCGGCGTCGCCCAGGAGGAAGCTCCCGCGCAGGCGCTCCGGCAGGAACGGGTAGTCGGACAGGCGGCCGACCTCCTCCCGCAGGATCTCGAGATAGCGCGGTCCGAGCGCCTGCGCGAACCCGCCGACGATGATGATGCGCTGGAGGCCGACGGTGAGCGCCGCGCCCGCCAGGACGCGGGCCAACGGCCGGGTGCACTCTCGGACCACCTCGAGGCTCCAGGCGTCCCCGGCGCGCGCCGCGGGGATGAGATGCTCCTCGTTCGTCAGCTCGGCGGCTCGCATGCCGGTCCGGCCGCAGGCCGATCCGCGAAACCTCTCCGGATCCCGCGCGGCCAGCTCCCGGGCACGTCGCTCGATGCCGCGGCCGGAGGCGATGGACCCGAGGTGCCCACGCCCGCCGCAGCCGCAGGGCAGCGCCTCCGCGTGCCAGTCGGCGACCAGGTGGCCGATCTCTCCGCAGTAGGGCCGGTCATCGAGCACGCCCGCGTCGTGATGCCGGTCGAACACCTTGCTGCCGATCCCGCTCCCGACCGTGATCACCATGAAGCGATCCACGTCCGGCAGGACCGAGGCGAAGTACCAGGCCGCCGCCGACAAGTCGTTCAGGAGGAGGACGCGGCGCCCCGAGCGGCGCTCCAGGATGCCCCCGAGATCCGGGCAGGCCGGCGGATCCGCCGCCAGCGTGGGAGTGCTCAGCAGGATTCCGTCCCGTGTAACCGGCCCCGGGACGGCGATCGCCATGGGCCCCTCACCCTCCACGCTGGCGGCAAAGTCGGCGAGGGCGGAGATGACCTCTTCCCAGACGAGCAGGCCGCCGGCGCGGGCCTCGGGGGCGCGCAGACGCGTGCGCTTCTGCCCGGTCAACGTCCCTGTCGGCGTCAGCACCGCGCAGCGGATGTAGGTCCCGCCGAGATCGGCGACGATGGTCAGCGGAGCCGATGGCACGCGTCGTCCACTGGCTGAACGAGAGTCGCCCCGGGCACGAGCAGATGGCGGAGTTCGAGCACCGCCTTCTCGAGCTCCACGTCGCCGACGCCCTCGAGGAACGCGGCCCGGCCGACGCCCTCGGGGACCACGAGGTTCAGTCGCCCCGCCCGATGCGCCCGGCTGCTGGCCAGCGCCCAGCGAAGGTCGTCAAGGCCGATCGGACCCGGGTCCGGCGGCAGCCCCACGGCGTGGAACGCGTTCACGATCCTCTCGAGGACCTGGGCCGGGCAGATGCGCCTGCCCACCGCGATGAGGGTCGAGAGCACGATGTCCACGGCCACCGCCTCCCCGTGCGCGAGCCGATAGCCGCTCATGACCTCGAGCGTGGGGCTGAAGGTGTGGCCGAAATCCACCAGCCGCCGCAGATCGCTCTCGAACAGGTTCGGCTGAAGCTCCTCCATCATCAGGGTCTCGGCGCGGATCAGGACCTGGGTTGCCGCCTCGGCGGGGCTGTCGAAGTGCGATGCCATCAGCTCGGCGGCGTGCGACTCCAGGAGGGCGAAGAGCCCCGCATCCTTGACGATGGCGATCTTGAGGATCTCCGCCAAGCCACAGGCCAGGTCCCGCTTCGCGAGCGTGCGCAGGAAGCGCGGGTCGTTGACGCTGCCGATGGGGGGATAGAAGGCCCCGAGCAGGTTCTTGTGCCCCGGCACGTTGATCGCCTGCTTGACCCCCATCGCGGCGTCCACGATGGCGACGAGGGTGGTCGGGACGCGCACGTAGCCCACGCCGCGTCGGTAGATGCTGGCCACGAAGCCGACGAGGTCCAGGGTGACGCCGCCCCCGATGGCCAGGAAGACTCCATTCCGTGGCAAGTGCCTCTCCACGGCCGCATCGCACAGCGCACCGGCCTGGTCCCAGGTCTTGCGTCTCTCGTCGGCGTCCACCAACACGGTGCCGAGGCAATCCAGATGGCGATCCGCATAGCGCCGGAAGGAGGCACCGTAGATCTCGTGCACCCTTCGGTCGATGGCCGCGAGCACGGGACGGGCCGCGACCAGGCGGGCCAGGCTTCGATCCTCGAGGTCGAAGGCGGGGCGGGCGGGATGCACCACGACGTACCCGAGGGATTGCTCGGCCCTCAGGTGCAGCTCCAGGGCCTCCGGGCCGTCGGCGATCCGCACCCCTGGTCGCCCGATCACGCTGCGGGCGCAGAGCGCGGCTCCCGCGTGTCGGGAGGCGACATCCGCGACCCCGAGCACGGGCAGCCGCGGCGACGAGCCGTTCCCCGGCAACGCCTGCAGGAGCGTCCCATCCACCTCGACGGGCAAGCCTTCGAGCACCTGGCCGCAGTACGCCAGGAGCCTGAGATCCGTGCTCTCCCTCACCCGGGCCAGGGATTCCCGGAGTGGTGTCAGGATGCGAGCGAGAGCCCGCGCTGCCAACCGTGCTCTCGCGGCCGCTTCCGGGGTGAGCAGCGAGGGCTGCGGCCCCTCCGCTGCGCGCCCTCCTCTGACGCCGCGGGCGCGCGGCGAGCGGCCGAGCGAAGGCGCGTGCGCCGCGCCGGTGGGGCGGGGCCGCCCCTGGGTCGCGTCGGTGCTGTCGCCGCCGTCCAGCTCCTGCGCCCCGAGGATCTCCAAGGGCGTGCAGTCCCGGCGTTGGAGCGTGCAGAAGCGAGTGGTCGTGCCGACGACCAGGAAGGCGAAGGGCGCAGCCCCGCTCGGCACGGCGTAGGCGGCCGCGAGCCAACCGGGAACCCGTAGGACCGGGACGGGACGAGTGGCGAGCGTCTCCGCCCGGGCCAGGAGAGGGTTCGGCGCCGGGGGATCCACGACGACGATCGCCGAGACTGCGCCCGGAGAGAGGTGATCGAGGATCCTGGCCGCGAAGCGTTCGGGCCGGGCCAACGGGTCGGAGCCGGCGACGGGGAGCGAAGCCGCCGCATCCACCCAGCGTGCCGCGCCGCTCTCCTCGTCGAAGAGGCTCACGCGCCAGCCGCGGCGGGCGCAGCATTCCGCGACGAGGATCCCGCTCCGTCCGGACGTGGATTCGGAGACGGAGCGCGGCCTAGGTGCGGACCTGAACGACGAAGATCGCGGCCTCGTGGTCACTGTCGTTTACCAGTCCGTGATGTTGCCCCGAGCGCACCACTGCCACATCGCCCTGTCGCAGCCGACGGGTCTCGCCCTCCACGGCCACCAGCGGCTCGCCCCTCACGACGAGGTACAGCTCTTCGTTGCCCTCGTGGGGGTGGAGCCCCACGGTGCTCCCTGCCGGGATCACGGTGAAGTCGACGAAATCAATCGGACTGGCGAAGTCGTGCGCGGTGAGCAACCGGGAGAAGAGAATGGAGCCGAGCCCGTCATGCTCCGCGGATCGCTGAGTGGGCGGCACGGACACAGGTCCGCAGAAAGAACGAGGAACGCCCCCTGCGGCGGCTGCCGGACGCGAGCACATGGACCCTTCCTCGGGATGAGGCGACCGTTAGCCGGCCATCGGCAGCGAGGCCGGGCCGCGAGGTCCAGGGGTGGGCGATGAAGACGCCGTGGGCGGCCCGCGAAGGGCGACTCCCGAGGCTCTGCGGCAGCGAGGATCCTTCCTCCCGTCCCCTCCGCACGCGGGGAGGTCGACTCCCTTTACTCTACCCTACTTCCGGACCGCTGACGAGACTTGTCTGGGCCAGGCCCGCGGCCGCGACCCCGGCGCCAACCGTCGTGGCGGCCGGATTGAGGCGGCCCGGCGGCGCCGCTAGAATCAGCCTGTGAAGCGCCCCCGGGGGAAGAGCGGCTTGGCACGCCGCACGCAAGCGCCGGCCCTCCCCGGCCGGCGCTCCCGGTTCGCGCTGGCGGCCGCGCTGCTCCTGGTCGCCGCAACGGTGGCGGCCGTTCACTGGCCGGTGCTCGGGGCACAGGCCTCGGCCATGGACGACGAGGGCTTCGTCGCCTTCAACCCGCTCGTGACCCATCCGAGCTGGGCGTCCGCCGTCCGCTTCTTCGCCGAGGTGCGACGACCCTCGACCATTCGCGGCTACTACACCCCGCTCTCCATGACCTCGCTGATGCTGGACTACGCCCGGGGAGGCCGTCCCGCTGACCTGCGCGTGTTCCATCAGACCAGCCTGGCGCTGCACGTGCTGGCCACGTCGCTCCTGGTCCTGCTCCTCTACCGCCTCTTCGGCTCGCTCGTGGCCGCGGTGCTCGCCGGCCTCCTCTTCGGTCTCCATCCTCTGACCGTGGAGCCCGTGGCCTGGGTCGGCGAGCGCAAGACGCTCCTGGCCGCCTGCTTCGCCTTCGCCACGCTGCTGGCTCACGTCGAGCACGCGCGCAGCGGGCGGCCGTGGTGGCGCGTCGCGGCGGTGATCTTCTTCGTGCTGGCCTTGCTGGCCAAGCCCACCGTGGTGACGTTGCCGCTGCTCCTGCCACTGCTGGATCTCTGGCCGCTGCGGCGGCTGAGCTGGCGCACGGTGGCGGCGACCTGGCCGTTCTTCCTGTGCGCGCTGGCCTCGGGGATCGTCACGCTGATCTCGCATCGGAACACGGCGGGGATCGAGTCCGCGGACTGGCCGCGCTGGCCGCTCCAGGCGGCCTACCTCGTGGCGTTCTATCTCGGGAAGGTTCTCTGGCCCGTGCACCTGTCCAGCGCCTACCGCTCTCCCGGCGCCTTCAGCCTCGCGAACTCCGCCGTGCTCGCCGGGGCGACGGTGGTCGCGATCCTCGCCGTCGTCGCGGCGCTGCTCTGGCGCCGCACGCGCGGCCCGCTCGTCGGGGGGCTCGTCTTCGTCGTGGCGCTCGCGCCGACGCTCGGCCTCGTCAGGTACAGCTGGGTGATCGCCTCGGACAAGTACGTCTACTTCCCGGCCGTGGGGCTCCTCTCGGTCGTCGGCGCCGGTCTCGCCGCCGTCTGGAGGTCGCCGCCTCCGCGCCGGAGCGGGCGACGCCTGCTCGTGCTCGTGCCGGTGCTGGTCGCGCTGGCCGCCGAGGCGCGGGGCGTGCGCCAGACGCTGCCCAACTGGCGCGACTCGCTCACCTTGTTTCGCCATCTCGAGACCACCGCCCCCGGCGTCGCCGTCATCCACAACAAGCTGGGGGCCCTGCTGGGTGAGCAGTCGCAGGACGCGGAAGCGACCCGCGAGTTCCGGCTGGCGCTCGCGCTCGACCCAAACTACGCCTTCGCCCACTACAACCTCGGCCTGATGCTCCTGGAGCAGGGCGGGATCGAGGAGGCGATCGTGCACCTGCGCCGCGCGGCCGATCTGCTGCCCGACCACGCCGGCGTGATCGAGGACCTGGGACGGGCGCTGCGCCTGGCCGGGCGGCCGGACGAGGCCGCGGAGCAGTATCGGCGTGCCCTGGCCGTGGCTCCGGACGACGCGGGCGCCTTGAGCCCGCTCGGCGAGCTGCTCGTCCTGGCCGGCCGCTCGGCCGAAGGAAGGGAGCTGCTCGAGCGCGCCGTGGCCCGGGCGCCCGACGACGCGGCCGCGCGCTTCCGCCTGGCGGCCGCGCTGCTGCGCCAGCCCGGCCGGGAGGGCGAGGCGGCTGCCCAGCTACGGCGGGTGGTCGCGCTGCAGCCCACCTGGGTGGAGCCACTGGGCATGCTGGCCTGGGTGCTGGCGACCAGCCCGGATCCGGCTGCGCGCGCCCCGGCCGAGGCGCTCGACCTCGCCCGGCGGGCGGTGGAGCTGACCGGCGGGCGCAACCCCGACATGCTCGAGGCGCAGGCGGCCGCCGAGGCAGCGGGCGGGCGCTTCGCCGAGGCGGCGGCGACGGAGCGGCGCGCCCTGGCGCTGCTGGAGGGCTCGGACTCGAGCGGACGCGCGCGGGCGATGCGCGAGCGCGCGACGCGGTACGAGCAGGGGCTCACCTACACCACGCCCGAGTGAGGCCGGCGGTCGCCGGCGCGCCCGGCGCCGGCGCCCCTCAGGTCTGCGAGGGACGGTCCCCGCCCTGGCGGGCGGCGCCCTGCTTCATGGCGGCGAGGAAGCGCGAGCGCAGCGCGTCGCTCATGAGCGCCTGCTTGACCGGGGGCAGGCGCAGGAACCCGCCCACGACGCCGCGCAGGAACGCCTGGGACTTGCTGCCCGGGTCGTCGAACAGTTGATTCTGCAGCGTCCCCCGCTCCAGGCACTGCAGGATCACGCGCTCGAAGGTGGTCTCGGGATGGAGCACCCGCTGCGGGCGCTTGTGCAGCTTCATCGCGCCCGTCTTGCAGCGCGTCGCGCAGACGCCGCAGCCGAGGCACAGGGACTCGTCCACCTGCGGCCGACCGTGCTTGCGGAAGCGCGGGTCGGGGTCGGGGACGCGCGGAATCGCGGCGATCGGGCACCGCTTCGAGCAGATACCGCAGCCGTCGCAGAGGGCGCGGTCCGAGGCCGCGATGAACGTCGAGGTCACGACCGTGTTGGGATAGCCGTGCCGCGAGATCCCGAGCAGCACGTTGCAGCAGCAGCCGCAGCAGTGGCAGATGAAGGTGACGTCGCGCTGCACGTTGTCGGCGTTCAGGACGAGCCCCAGCTCCCGCGAGCGGGCGAGGTTCTCCAGCATCTCGCTCTTCGAGACCTCGCGCGCGAGGTTCTTGCGCACCAGGAAGTCCGCCGCGTCCCCGAAGGTCGAGCAGTTGTCGAGCGGAGCCTGGCACTGCCTCGTGCCGAGGTGGTGCTTCTCGTGGCGGCAGGAGCACAGGCCCATGGCGAATCGCCGCCCGCTGTCGACGATGGCCGTGGCCTTCTCGTAATCGAGGATCTCCACGCACTCGTCGGGGCGCACGGTGCCCTCGTGGGGCACGGTGCGCATGAGCGACACCTTCTCGCCCGAGCCGAAGTTGGCGCCGTAGAAGGCGCCCTGCTCCAGGTAGTCGTGGAACAGCCTCGCCCACGTCCCGTGATCCAGGCCCGGGCCGGTGCGCATCATCGTGAACTCGAAGATGCCGATGACCATCGGCGAGGGCGCGTAGTGGTAGCGCCCGCCCACGCAGAGATCCAGGACGAGGCCGCGGGACCCGAGGCTCTCGAGTCGCTTCTCGAGCTCGGGGCGCGGGATCCCGGTCACCCGCTCCAGGCGTTCCAGCGTGGCGAGACCGTACGGCATCTCGACCACCAGTTGGGCGTCTTCGGCCGAGTAGAGCTGCTTGAGGATGGCGTAGAGGGCGTCGTTCCAGGGCGCGCGGACGGTGAGCCCGTCGATCTTGGCGCCGAGCCGCCGATAGATGTCCTTGCCGACCAGGTGGCCCATCGGATCTCTCCGCGGAGCGTGCAGCGTACCACAGGCGCGGCCTCGACGGACCCACGATCCCATGGCTCCGGGATGGACAGGCGAAAGGTCCGGTGCGATCTTGGGTCCATGCGCGTGCGAGCGGCAGCTTCGGTTCGGGGGCACCAGCGAAGCCCGAGCCTGGGTGTCGGGCTCCTGGCCGCGACACTGCTGCTCGGTGCTCTACCGGGAGCCGCGGCGTGCGCGTCGCGAGCCGCGGCCCGCCCGCCCGACTGGCAGGTCTACGCCGTCCGCTACGCGACGCTCCCGGGCTTCCCCGTGCAGGCGCTGGTGGCGGGTGCCGACAGCACGCGCAAGCTCGACATCGCGATGATGTTCTGGGCCCTCGAGGGCCCGCGGGGGCGCTGGGTCCTCGTGGACGCAGGGTTCTACCGCCAGGGCCTTCTCGACGCCTGGAAGCCCGCCGGCTTCGTTCGTCCGGATGTGGCGCTCGAGCGTCTGGGAGTGCCGCCCGACTCGGTCAGCGATGTCATCCTGACCCACATCCACTGGGACCATCTGGACGGCGCCGACCTGTTTCCCCGAGCGCGCATCTGGCTTCAACGGCAGGAGTACGAGTACTACGTCGGCGAAGGAGGAACTCCGGCGCACGAGGGCATCGACACCGTGGACGCGGCGATGCTCGCCGGCCTGCGGGCGCAGGGCCGCGTGCGCTTCGTCGAGGGCGACGGCCGGGAGATCCTCCCCGGGATCACCGCCTACACGGGCGGGCGGCACACGTTCGCCTCGCAGTTCCTGGGAGTCCACACGGCGAAGGGCGTGGTCGTGCTGGCCTCGGACAACGTCTACCTCTACGAGAACCTCGAGCGCCGCGTCCCGATCGCCCAGACCCTGGACGCGCGGTCGAACCTGGCGGCTCAGGAGCGAATGACGCGGATCGCCTCGGCTCGGCGGCTGATCGTCCCCGGCCACGATCCGGCCGTCTTCATGCGGTTTCGTCACCTCGGCCCGGATGTCGTGAAGGTGGAGTGAGATAGCTCCGCCGCACCTCCGGCGAGGCGACGCCTCTACGCGGTCTCTCGGCCGGTGCGCGGACCGCCGGTGCCTGCCGGCGCTCGGGAGTCGGGAGGGCGCCCAGCCTCGCGCCGGGCGCCCTCCGCTCTCTACTTCAGGAAGGTGACGCGCACCTGGCGCGCCCGCTCGCCGATGGCGACGTGGACGAAGTACAGGCCGCTCCGCACGCGCGTGCCCTGCTCGTCACGGCCGTCCCAGGCGACCATGTGGCGCCCCGGCGACTGGTAGTCGTTCGTCAGGCTGCGCACGCGCCGGCCCGCGAGATCGAAGACGCAGACCACCACCCGCTCGCGACCCGAGGCCACCGCATAGACCATCCACATGCCGTGGTGGAACGGGTTGGGGATGGGTCGATACAGCTCGATTCCCTCGAACGCCGACGGGCCGTCGCCGACGGCGACCAGGCTCGGTGGCCCGATCTGCAGGCCGTCGGGGTCCTGATCGACGACGGTGCCGTCGATCTCGGTGCGGAAGGTGTAATGGGCGCCGCCCGCCGGCCCGATCGCGGTGCCGACCAGGACCTTGAGGGAGTACTTCACGCTGATGATGAACACCTGCCCGACCGTGGCCCCGTGCACGTCGACCGACGCCTGCCCCGCGGTCGTGCCGCTCCCCGCGCCGATGCGATTGCAGTCCGCGTCGTAGAGCACGACCTGGTCCTGCTGCACCTCGCAGAAGGGGAAGGCGGGGTTGTTCTTGACCTGTACCAGTTGCACGGTGAAGTCGGCCCTGGGGGCGGTCACCTTGGTGTAGTAGAAGAACACTCCGGGCGCGATGCTGGTGATGACCCCGTCCCTGAGCACGTAGCTCACGCTCGTCGAGGAGAGGTCCTCCCCCGTTCCCGCCATGTAGCTGTCGCAGGTGGTGCTCGTGTGGGCGAGCTGGCCCTGGCAATCGCGCTGCCGGAAGACGCCGCTCCCGCTGGCCTGGCAGCCCCTGGCGTCGGTGATGGAGACGGTGTAGCGCCCGGTGTCCGCGACGGAGATGCACGGACCGGTGGCGCCGGTGCTCCACCGATAGGTGTAGGGCGCGACGCCGTTGGCTGGATTCGCGCAGAGCGTGACCGGCGAGATGCCGGCGCAGACGACGCGGTCCGGGACCGTCACGGTCGGCGCGTCGAGCGTGATCCGCATCGCGTCGCTCACGGCGGGGCACGGGCCCTCGGGGTCGTTGGTGGTGAGCGTGAGGGTGACGCCCCGCGCGGCGATCTCCGCGGCCGAGAGGGTGTAGAGCGCGTTCAGCGCGGTGGGTCCGGGGCTGAACGTGCCGGTTCCGCCGCTCCACGTGCCGCTCGTGGCTCCGTTCCCCAGCGAGCCCGCGAGCTGCACCTGCGGCGAGGCCAGGCACACCGTCTGATCCGGGCCCGCGTTCACCGTGACCGCCTGGCGGATGACGATGGTCACGGCGTCGCTGGCGGGTGGGCACGGCCCCGCCGGCGTGGCGCTGGTCAGCACCAGGGTGACGCCGCCTGCCGCGATCTCCGCCGCCGTCGGGGTGTAGGTCGCGGTCAAGGAGGAGGCGCTCGGGCTGAACGTTCCCACCCCGCCGCCCCACGTGCCGCTCGAGACGGTGCCGCTCACCGCGCCCTGGAGCTGGACCTGTGGGCTGCTCGAGCACACGGTCTGATCGGGACCTGCGTTCACGGTCGTCACCGGGTCGATGGTGATCCGCATCGTGTCGCTGGCCGGGCCGCAGGGCCCGGCCGGGTCGTTGGTGGTGAGGGTGAGGGTGACGCCGCCCGCCGCGATCTCGGCCGCGGTCGGCGAGTAGGTCGCATTCAGCGCGGTCGCGCGGGGGCTGAAGCTCCCGGCCCCGCCGCTCCACGTGCCGCTCACCGCGCCGCCACCCACGGCGCCCGCGAGCGGGACCTGGGGACTGCTCGCGCAGACGCGCTGGTCGGCCCCGGCGTTCGCCAGAGCCGCGGGAGCGATGGTGACGTCCACGACGTCGCTCACCGCGGGGCAAGGCCCCGCCGGATCGTTCGTGGTGAGCGTCAGGGTGACGTGGCCGGCGGCGATCTCGGCCGAGGTCGGCGAGTAGGTCGCGTCCAGGGCCGCGGCGCTCGGGCTGAAGGTGCCGGCGCCCCCGCTCCACGTGCCACTCGTCGCCGCCCCTCCCACCGCGCCGGCGAGCGTCACCTGCGGGCTGCTCGCGCACACCTCTTGGTCGGGGCCGGCGTTCGCGATCGCCGCGGGGCTGAAGGCGAGCCGTACGAGGTCGCTGACCGCCGGGCAAGGCCCGGGCGGGTCGTCGGTGGTGAGGGTCAAGCTCACGCCGCCGGCCGCGATCTCGGCCGCGGTCGGCGAGTAGGTGGCGTTCAGGGCCGCGGCGCTCGGGCTGAAGGTGCCGGCACCGCCGCTCCAGGTGCCTCGCGTGGCCGCGCCGCCCACGCTGCCCGCGAGCTGGGCCTGGGGGCTGGTGCCGCAGAGCGTCTGGTCGGGCCCGGCCTCGGCGAGCGCGGCGGGATTGAAGGTGAGGCGCACCTGATCGCTGGCCGCCCCGCAGGGGCCGGCGGGGTCGTTGCTCGTGAGCGTCAGCGTCACGCTGCCGGCGGCGATCTCGGCCGCCGTCGGCGTGTAGGTCGCGTTCAGGGCGGCGGCGCTCGGGCTGAAGGCGCCGGCCCCGCCGCTCCACACCCCACTCGCTGCCGCGCCTCCGATCAGGCCGGCGAGCTGGGCCTGCGAGCTGCTCGCACAGAGGATCTGGTCGGGCCCGGCGTTCGCCGTGGCCATCGGGTCGATGGTGATGCGCAGGGGATCGCTGGCGGGCGGGCAGGGTCCGGACGACGGGGTGCAGACGAGGGTGAGGGTGACGCCCCCCGCCGCGATCTCGGCGGCCGACGGCGTGTACGCCGCGTTCGCATCACCGCGGCCGGGGCTGAAGGCGCCCGTGCCGCCGCTCCACGCTCCGCTGCCGCCGCTCACCACGCCGGCGAGCCGCGTCTGGGGGCTTCCGGCGCAAACGGTCTGGTCGGGGCCCGCGTCCGCGACGACGGGCGGGTTCACGAGCACCGTCGCCTGACACTGCTTGGTGAACCCGCTCGCCCCCGTGGTGAGCAGCAGGCCGTAGCTCCCGGCGCTGCTCGAGCGGACGACGACCGTGAGGCCGGTGTCGGCGCCGACGATCTCGGCCCCGCAGGTGTTGTCGAACAGCGACCAGGCGTAGGACTCCATCCCCGATGGCGCCGTGTGGGTGTTGGTGGATCCGGCGCAGAAGGGGCCGAGGTTCGAGATTCCGCAGCGCGGGACGGGGTAGACGGCGTCGGTGGACATCGAGCGATCCTGGTTCCCCAGGTTCCCGAGGCTCCAGGTGACCAGCCGCATGTGGTAGGAGGAGCCGCTGATCCCTGCGGCCGACCGCGGCGTGCCGTCCGCGTTGAAACCCCAGTCCCAGCGGCAGGCGATGTGTCCGCCCCAGGCCAGCACGGCCTTGGGACTGCTGGCCGTGAAGCGCACCCGGACCTGCGACTCGGAGGAGTTGGTGGCCAGGCTCACGTCCGCCTCCGTCACGTAGGAGACGTCGACGAGCGTTCCACCGTAGAGGGTCATCACTCGCTCGGCCTCGGGCAGGGCGGCCATGCTGGTCACCGGCTGGAGCGCTGCCGGGTCGGGGTCGGGGCCGTCCGGATCCACGAGCAGGTTGCGCGTGGGCAGGGGGATCGGAGCCGTGGTGACGAGGGAGCCGACACCGGTGATGCCGCTCAGGGGGTCGATGACCTCGGGCTCGCGATGGCCGAAGAGGACATGGGGCAGCAGCCGCTGGAAGTGGGTCAGGTAGTCGAGGGCGTACGAGCCGCTGCGCTTCACGTCGTAGCCGATGGTGAGCTCGACCACGGTGCCATCGGTCGGGAGTCCGTCCATCACGGCGCGATAGGCGGTCGAGTGGCTCTCGAGGTAGTGGGAGTTCGAGGCACCGCAATTGCCCGTGCCCCACGCGGGGACGGGCGTGAGAGGAGCGGTGGCCTCGCCGTTCCTCACCTGCTCGATGGAGGCGGACGGGCCCGCGAGCGCGGACCCGGCGAGCGCCAGGCTCGCGGAAATCACCGCGACCATGGCGAAGAGGCGAGATGATGTCGGCACGTGCAGCATTCGTTCTCTCCCGTCGCTCGACTGCCGGGAGTCGTTCCCAGGGCGACCGGCGTCCATGCGTGGAACGAGTGGCACGGCGACCGCCGCCCACCCCCAGCAGGACGTGGCAACGCAAGGCACTTGCCATCGCGGGGGATCCCCCGGGGAGACACCTCGGCGCGCTCCGGGGAGGAGACAAGAGGACCGCCCGAGGCGTCCGAGCCGAGCGGGCCTCGGCGGGACCGCCCGATTTCCCGGCCCTTCCTCTCGAGGAGGAGCGCGCGCGGCGGGACGCCGGCCCCTGCCGGCAGGACGCCGCGAAGGCGCGATCTGCCGGAGGCGCGGCCGCTGGCCCTCCGGGGCGGGGCATTTGCCCGCGGCTCTGGGGAAAAGCCTCCACGCGGGCCGGCCACCCCGGCGGAGGTCGTCGGCGACCGTGACGTCCTGAAGCGTGGGCTATGGGCCCTCTTCGCCGCCGATCATCCGCCACGAGACGACCGCGCCCGCGAGAGCGAGGCCGGCCGCAATGACCATCACGAACCGATACCCCGCCACGAAGGCGTCGCCGATCGCCCGCTCGACGGCGGCGCGCGTTTCCGCCGACGGCCCGGGCGGGAGCGGCAGAGCCGCGAGCTTCGCGCTGCCTCGGTCCAGTGCCAGGCGGACGGAAGCGTCCAGGGGAATCGCGGCGATGCGATGGTCGAGAGCGCGGCGGAACGCCGAGAGGAGCACGAGACCGAGAATCGCGATCGCCAGCAGACCGGCCACCCGGGCCGCCGTGTTGTTGACTCCCGAGGCCGTGCCGGCGAGGCGCTGGGGGACCGCGCTCATCACGGTGGTCGTGAGCGGCGCGACGCTCACGGCCATCCCCAGGCCCAGGGTCGCGACACCGGGGAAGACGCCGAGCCAGTAGCTTCGGCCCGGGGCCGCCGACGCCAGCAGGAGGAAGCCGGCGGCCGCGACGAGCGGGCCCACGACCAGCGGGGCCCTGGGCCCGTGACGGGCGACCAGGCCGCCCGACCACCGGGAGAGCGCCGACATGATGATGATGAACGGAGCCAGCGCCGCCCCCGCGGCCGTGGGGGACTCGTGATCCACCTGGATCAGCTCGAAGGGCAGGAAGAAGAGCGCGCCGCCGAGCGCCGCGTAGAGGAGCAGGGTGAGGAGGTTCGCTCCGCCGAAGCGGCGGGAGCCGAAGAGCTGAAGGGGCATCATGGGCGAGCGCCCCCGCCGCTCGACCGCAAGGAACGCGGCCAGCAGAGCGACTCCGCCAGCGATCGCCAGCCCCTGGGCGCGCCGGCTCGCCGAGTCGGATCCCCACTCGAGCAGGCCGTAGACGATTCCGCCCAGACCCAGCGTCGCCAGGGACGCGCCGCCCCAGTCCACCGCTCCGCGCGCTTCGGCATCGCGGCTCTCCGGGACGCGAGCGAAGAGGATCGCGAGCGTGATCAAGGCCAGGGGCAGGTTGAGCCAGAAGGCGAAGCGCCAGGAGGCGTGATCGATCAGCCAGCCGCCTGCGACCGGTCCCAGTCCGGCGAGGATGGCGGTCGAGCCCGACCAGGTGCCGATCGCCCGGCCCCGCGACTCGTCGGCGAAGGAGCTGCTGATGATGGCGAGGCTGTTCGGCGCGAGCAGGGCCCCGCCGACCCCCTGCGCGATGCGGGCGGCGACGAGCTGGCCGAGATCCTGCGCAGCGCCGCACAGCGCCGAGGCGACGGCGAAGATCACGCCGCCCAGGGCGAAGGCCCGGCGGCGGCCGATGCGGTCGCCCAGCGCCCCGCCCACGAGCATGAACGCGGCGAGGCAGAGGGCGTAGGCCTCGACGACCCACTGCACGGCGGCCAGCGTGGCGTCGAACTGCCGCTGCAGGACCGGCAGGGCCACGTTCACGATCGTTCCGTCGAGGAAGATCATGCTGGAGCCGAGGATGGTCGTGGCCAGCACCCAGCGGCGCGCGCTCTCGGGGGCGGGCGCGGCACATGCGCCGGCGCGCACGAGCGCGGCATCGCAGGGTGGCCGGAGGGGGACGGCCACCTAGCGCCCCATCCCCGGTGCTTTCGTAGGAATGAACGCGGGGACGCCTGCCCCGCGGCCCAGGCCATCGGCTGGGGCCCCGGCGATGCGGCGAAGCATCCGGCCGCGGGCGGCCCGCGGCCCGCCTACCACTTCTCGTCGGCCGTCGGTCCGTAGATGGAAGGCAGCGGCACGTCGACGAGACGCAGGTAGACGCTGAGCTGTCCGCGGTGGTGAACGAGATGGTTGATCGTCGAGCGCACCACGGCGACGCGAGGCAGCGTGAAGAGCACGCGGTCGCCGGTCTTGAGCGACCAGGGCACGCTGAAGTCTTCATCCCTGGCTGCGGCCAGGGCCGCCCTGCCGTCGTTCACGTTGCGGTCGAACTCGGCGAGCAGCGTCTCGGTCTTCTCGAGGCTGTACGCGGGTGCGCGGCCCAGGTCGAGCGCGCCCTCGCGCATGATGGGGGCCAGCCAGCCGGGCATGCGGGCCACGAGCTGAGCCAGGTGTCCGAGGGGAAAGGACTTCACGTGCGGCTTCCACGCCGCCTTGTCGCTGGGCACACGCTCCAGCAGTCGGCGGGTCGTGGGCATCTCGACATCGAGCTCCGCGAGGAAGGACGCGGAGATGGCGGAGGCGGAATTCACGGGAACGTTCATCGAGGGGCCTCGTGGGGAGCGGGTGCGACAGAGCGGCCGTGACGACTCGGGAGCCGAGAGTAGCACTAGCGCTGCGCCGCCATCCGGGCGCACAGGCGCGCCTCCTTCTCCTTCGGCTCGGGAGTGAGCGAGGTGGACACCTTCTTTCTGGTCTTGTCCGGCCCGCGTGTCAGGCGCGGGCAATCTCGCGCCGGCTCGGCCCCGGCCTGCCGGCGTAGCGGATATGGATGCGCGGTCGCCCTGGCGGGAGCGGGTCTGACCGGCGAGCCGAGAAGCCTGCTTGACCGCGCCTTGTGGAGCCCGCGGGGCGATCCCCCTCTACCTCACCGCGGCCTTCGTCCCCCAGGCGCGCGCCGCGCTGGCGGTTCGCGCTCGGGCTCGCTCTCGATTGGGCTCGAGCGGCCGGGCGCACGGCGAGTGCCGCGGTGTTCGCGACGGCGGTGAGGCGGTTCTACCTGGGTGGGGATTGCCGGCGCGCTCCGCCAGGGCGCGGGCTCCCGCGATCCGCTTCAGCCGAAGAACAGGTAGCTGACCAGGATCGCGGCCACCACTCCGCACAGCTCGGCGAACAGGGCGCAGGCCAGGGCGTGGCGCGTGTTCTTGACGCCGATCGCGCCGAAGTAGACCGCCAGCACGTAGAAGGTGGTTTCCGTGCTGCCCTGGATCACGCAGGCCAGGCGGCCGGGGAAGGAATCCGGGCCGAGGGCCTTCATCGTCTCGACCATCATGCCGCGGGCGCCGCTGCCGGAGAACGGCTTGATGAGGGCCACGGGCAGGGCGTCCACCCAGCGCGAGTCCAGCGAGAGAGAAGCCACGCCGGCGCGGATCGCGCCCAGCAGGGCCTCGAGCGCGCCGCTCGCGCGCAGGACGCCGACCGCGACCAGGATCGCGACCAGGTAGGGCACGATGCCGACCGCCACCTGGAAGCCCTCCTTGGCCCCCTCGATGAACGTCTCGTAGAGGCGCACACGCTTGCGCGCCCCGGCCGCGAGGAACAACACGATCACGCCGAGCAGCAGGCCGTTGGCCAGCAGGGCGGACTGCGGGCCGACGGCCGCGGCCGGGAGGTGGGCGAAGTACGCCACCAGGCCCACGACGAGCGCGGTGAGGAGCACGAGCCAGCCGAGCACCACCCGGTTCCAGATGGGGATGCGCTGCACGGCCGCGGTCAGCAGGAAGCCGCCCATGTCGCTGCAGTAGGTGGCGATCAGGATCGGCACGAAGACGTCGGTCGGATCGTGCGCCCCGAGCTGCGCGCGGAAGGTGAAGATCGTGACCGGAAGGAGCGTCACCGAGGAGGCGTTGATGACCATGAACAGGATCATCTCGTTCGTGGCCCGCTCCGGCTCGGGATTCAGGGTCTGCAGCTCGCGCATGGCCGCGAGACCGAGCGGCGTCGCGGCGTTGTCGAGGCCCAGCATGTTGGCCGAGAGGTTCATGACGATGGCGCCGCCCGCCGGGTGCCCATCGGGGATGCCGGGGAACAAGCGCCGGAAGAGGGGGCGGAAGACGCGAGCGATGCCCTCGACCACTCCTCCGCGCTGGCCCACGCGCATGAGGCCGAGCCAGAGGCTCATCACCCCGGTCAGGCCCAGGGCGATCTCGAAGCCCGTCTTGGCCGAGTCGAAGAGCGAGGCCACCACGCTGCGCAGCACGTCGGGGTGGCCGAGCGCGGCCTGCACGACCGCGAAGACGAAGGCGATCAGGAAGAAGGCGGCCCAAATCCAGTTGAGCATGGTTGCCGGGCAAGATACGTGGAAACGGGGCCCGGCGAAACCCGAAAAAGCCGCCCCCGAGGGCCGCGGTGCCCGGTCGGCCGGGCGGGGGGGCCGGGTGCCGCGGTCCAAGCGGGAGTAAGGCCCACCGCACCAAGACGACCTACGGCGGCTGCCTCGGCTTGGATCAGGCCAACTCCGCCGGCATTGCGGGGTTCATCCGGGCGGGGTTCCAGTACCGGGACATGGGCCGCATGTCCAGCGACCTGACCATCTCGGACGGCACGAACACCGTGAAAGGTGACGGGCCGGACGGTCTGGCTGGACTACAGCGGCTTCTACGTCAGCGTGGGCGTGGGACTACGACCGCATGCGCCGAGGTACCGTCCGGCTGAGCGAGCGTCTTCTCAGGCGCCGACCTCGGCGGCGCGAAGAACTGGAATGAAGGGCCCCGGCGCCGAGGCCGCGCCCCTCGTTCCGCCTCGCGGCCGGGGCGCGACGCCCTCCGCCCGGCTCAGCGCGGGCAGGCCTGGAGCCTGGCCACGACGTCCAGCAGCGACGCGCCCATGCCTCCCCGGGCCAGGCGCCGAACCAGCTCCAGCTCGTGCTTCACCGTGCCCGCGCGGGTCACGAGGTGCACGCGGGCTCCGAGCGCCGCCGGCATGGCCAGATCCAGCTCGAAGATGTCGCCCGCGACGAGCGTCGTCTGCGGGTCCGCACCGGTCTCGCGCCACATGGCGCTCAGCGCGTCGAAGTACCTGCCCCGCCGCAGGTGCACCGGGCGGCCGACCTCCGGCCACGCGGCCGTCGGAGGAAGCGCCGCGAACCGCGCGTCCGGCGAGCGCGTGCCGCCGACCGCGAACTTGTCGGCGTTGCCGTGCACGACGACTCGCTCCCGCCCGGGGAACGCCAGCACGTCGAGGAGCCGCGTCACGATGGCGCCGTCCGAGTTCGTCACCACGCGCACGGCACGGCCGCTCGCCACCAGCTCCTCGAGCGACCGGGCGGCCTCGGGGCGAAAGGGCGGCGGCACCCGCGCGTAGGCGGCGTGGTGGACCTCGAGCACGCTCGCCACCAGCGCGCCGTCCTCCACCGCTCGCTGCTCCGCGAAGAGGTGCTTGCACACGCTGTTCGCGATCATGTAGGGATCCGCGACGGCGGGACAGACGTCGTAGCCTTGGACGACCCAGGCCGCCCGGGAAGGCAGCGCCTCCACGGCCCGCCGCGCCCGCTCCCACTCCGGCCCCAGCCGTGCCGCGTCCCAGCCCAGCCGGCTCGCCAGCTCCTGACGCGAGGCCTCGTAGAACGCGGGCGCGTGCGCGTCCGCGTCGGTCAGCGTGCCGTCGAAGTCGAGGACGACGAGGGACACGCGGCGGGGATCGGCCGCGCTCGACCGGGGGGAGCCCCGCATCAGCCGATCATCGCCTCGTGCCAGCGGCGCAGAGCGGCGGCCGCGTGCCCTGGGGTGAGGACCAGGTGGTTGCCGAGAGGATCGGTGAGCAGGCTCCGCAGCGCCTCTCCCCCGATCTCCACCTCGACCTGGGTGCGGCAGAGGTCCGCATGGTCCGTGTTGCGCACCAGCTGGCCGTCGATGGCCAGAAGCCGCTCCAGGCGCGCGCCACCGATGCGCACGAGGGTGACCGGACCCGTGGGCAGCGTGCCCTGGATCCCGACGCCCTGGCCCGATTCGAAGTGCGTGCGCAGACGGTACGAGGTGGTGAGCCCGCGGGCCACGGTGCAGTGCGCGAGGCTCAGCAGGCCGCGCTCGGGATCCACGCGCGAGGGATTCGCCATCCAGGGGATCGCGCCCGTCGCGAGGCGGAGCCAGAGCATGGCGACCGTGGCGACCAGATCGCCCTCGCAGCCGGCGACGATGCCATCCTCGTTCAGACGCGCGAGCGCCAGGCAGCCGGTGGTCCGCCGGCGGACGACGAGATCGAAGCAACGCACGGCCACGGCGTCGAGCCGCTCGGCCTGGACCAGGCGGCAGAGCCGGGCGTGGACGCCGCCTGCGGCCAGGAGAGCGTCCGCGGAGGCTTCGACCGGGGGCGTCGCGCCGGTCTGGAAATCGCGCGCGACCCGCTCGCCCTCCGCGTCTCCGTCGCCCACCCCGAGCAGGGGCTCGAGCGGCAGCGGTACGACCGTGGGGCCCCACACGCTGCGCACCAGCTCGAGCGCCGGACGGCTCGCCACGAGCCAATCCGCAGGCTCCCCCACGAGCCCGATGCGACTCTCGCGCAGCGCCTCGCGCACCTGGCGGCCATGGATCGCCTCGGCCAGCTCTCTCCATCCGTCGGCGTCGCCAGGGCCGCGCAGGTAGTGGATCGTGCCCCGGGCGCCGAGCTGGCGCAGGCGCGCGAGCACCTCGAGTGCGGCGGGCAGGGAGTTGTGCCCGGGGTGCGCCACCAGGACGGCCGCCGCCCGAGGGTCGCGTGCCAGGGACTCGAGGATCGGGCGCTCGGTTCCGCCGGTGGCGACGAAGACGACCGGCGGCGCCGGGGCGGGACCGCTGGCGGGATCCCAAGCGCGGCCGCCCAGAGCCCGCAGGGGCGAGAGATAGGACTCGATCAGCTCGCGGAGGACGGCCTCGTCGTGGATCGGGGACGCGGCGGCGAATACGACGAAGCCTGGCGGCGGAGTGCGGCCCGTGGGAGGGATCAAGCGCGGCTCCTCAGGTGGTGACGCCCGTGTCCCTCTCGCGGTAGCGCACCCTCACCGCCGGGCTCACACCCAGCTCGAGGATGACATCGGAGGGCTTCAGCGCGCCGACAGCCAGGTTCTTCTGCAGGTCGGAGACCTGGAAGAGCATGCGGATCGCCAGGGCCGCGATCTTGCGCCCCTCGAGCGACTCGAGGAGCACCGTCCGGTCGGCCTCGGACACTTCGCTGTCGAGGTGGCAATGCACGGCGATCTTGGGCGGCAAGGCCACGTCCACGTCGATGCCCTGGACGTGGTAGCCGGCGCGCTTGATGGCGGGCAGCACCTCGTTGAGATCGTCGGTCAAGGTCTTCGCGGCTTCGCCCCCGATCTGGCCGACGTCGCCGATCCGGCCCGCGGCGTCGAGCACCGCGCCCGTGCCCTCCTCCACCTTGTCCTGAGCCTTGTCGGCGAGGTCCTTGGCGGCCCGAACGAACGATCCGATCTTCTCCGTCATCGCGAGTTCTCCCTGGGCGGACGAGAGGCGGCGCCGGTGGCGCCGAGCACACGGTAGCACGTGCCCGCGCCACGGCGTAGGCGGGTGGCGCCACGCGGGGGCAGGCGGCCTCGACGGCTTCACGTCGTCCGTGTGCCGGTGGTTGTCCGTTTCGATGGCCGGGGTGTGAGGATCGGGGAAGCGGGACGCGAGCCCCGCGCGACTCGGGCCGCCGGGTCATGTCCCACGGCGACGGGCAGGTGGAACCCGTCGCCGTGGGGCTCCGGCCGCCCTGGGCGGGCGGCGGCTCAGGCCGCCGCCGGCCGGGGCTGCAGCTCCGTGCCGGGAGCGGGAACGGCCTCGGGGATCTCCACCGGCTTGTGCACCCGGGCCACGAGCGTGTAGATCGCCGGCACGAAGAACAGGGTGAACACCGAGCCGATGATCATGCCGCTCACCAGGGTGATGCCGATGCTGTTGCGGGCGCCGGCTCCGGGGCCACGGGCGAAGATCAAGGGCAGGTGGCCGAACACGGTGGCCGCGGTGGTCATGAGGATGGGCCGCAGCCGGGTGCCGGCCGCCTCGATCACCGCCCGGGTCTTGTCGAGTCCCGTCTCCTGCAGGTGGTTCGCGAACTGCACGATGAGGATGCCGTTCTTCGCCACCAGCCCGACCAGGGTGATGAGCCCGACCTCGCTGAAGATGTTGAGCGAGGTGAAGCCGAGGAACATGAAGAGCAGCGCGCCCGAGATGGCCAGCGGCGCCGAGCCGGTCATGATGACGAACGGGTCGCGGAAGCTCTCGAACTGGGCCGCCAGCACGAGCCCGATGAGGATCGCCGAGAGCAGGAACATGCCCAGGAACTTCCCGCTCTCGGTGCGGAGCTGCCGGGACTCGCCCGCGTAGTCGATCGAGTAGCCGCGGGGCATGATCTTCCTCGCCTCCGTCTCCAGGAAGGTGAGCGCCTGGTCGAGCGAGACGTTGGGCGGGATCACGGCCTGGATGCGGACGGCGTTGAGCTGCTGGAAGCGGTTCAGGGAGCGCGGCTGCGTCGAGGTCTTGAGCGTGGCGAAGGTGGAGAGCGGCACGAGCGTGCCGTTGGCGCCGCTCACGTACATGGACTGCAGCTGATCCGCCGTCAGGCGGTCCACGCGCTTGACCTGCGGGATGACCTTGTAGCTCTCGCCCTGGATGCTGAAGCGGTTGACGTAGTTGCCGCCCAGCATCGTGGACAGGTCCAGGCCGGCCCGGCTCAGGTCCACGCCCAGCGAGCGCACCTTGTCGCGGTCGAAGACGACCTCCGCCTGCGGCTGGTCGAACTTGAGGTCGGTGTCCACGAACATGAACTTGCCGCTCGCGTAGGCCTTCTGCACGAGCTGGTTGGCGATGGCCAGGAGCTGCTCGGGCTCGGCGGTGGAGATGATCGCCATGTCCACCGGGTACGTGCCGCCTCCCGGGAGCGAGGGGGGCACCAGGGCGATCGCGCGGATGCCGGGGATCTTCGCGAAGGCGCGGCTGACCTGCACCTGCAGCTTGTCCGTGCTGAGCTTGCGCTCGTCCCACGGCTTCGCCACGAGGCCCGCGAAGCCGCCGCTCGGCAGCGTCGCCTGGAAGGTGTTCTGCGTCTCGGGGATCGAGTGGAAGATGCCGTAGATCTGGGAGGCGAACAGCTTGGTCTGGTCCAGGGTGGCGTTGGCCGGGGCCTGGACCACCGCGAAGACCACGCCCTGGTCCTCGCGCGGCGCCAGCTCGCGCTGCACGAACATGTAGAAGGGCACCATGAGCAGGGAGACGATCCCCCAGAGCGCGAAGACCACGGGGCGGTACTGCAGCGTGGACGAGAGGGCGCTCATGTACCACTGACGGACATTCTCGAAGCGGCGGTTGATCAAGCCCGCGAAGCCCCGCTGGTCGTCGCCCGCGCGCAGCAGCCGCGAGCCCATCATCGGCGACAGGGTGATGGCCACGAAGCCGGACACGAGCACGGCCCCCGCCAGGGTGAAGGCGAATTCGCGGAAGAGCGCCCCGGTGAGCCCACCCTGCAGGCCGATGGGCGTGTAGACGGCGGCCAGCGTGATGGTCATGGCGATGATCGGCCCGATCAGCTCGCGCGCGGCCGCGATCGCCGCCTGCAGCGGAGGCTGGCCCAGGTGCACGTGGCGCTCCACGTTCTCGACCATGACGATCGCGTCGTCCACCACGAGCCCCACCGAGAGGACGATGGCCAGCAGCGTGAGCAGGTTGATCGTGAAGCCCGAGATCTGCATGAGGAAGACAGCGCCGATGAGCGAGATGGGAATGGCGACCACGGGGATGATGAGGCCGCGCACCGAGCCCAGGAACAGGAAGATGATGAGGATGACGATCAGCAGCGTCTCGCTCAGCGTCTTCAGCACCTCGTGGATCGCCTGGCGGATGTAGACCGTGGAGTCGTACGGGATCGTGGCGGTCATGCCCACGGGCAGCTCGGCCTGCACGTCCTTCATGGCCTCGCGCACCTTGCCGATCACCTCGAGGGTGTTGGCCGTGGGCAGCACCCAGATGCCCATGAAGGTGGCGTCCTGGCCGTTGAAGCGCACGTCCTCGTCGTAGTTCTCCGCGCCCAGCTCGACGTCGGCGATGTCGCCGAGGCGGACGATCTGCCCGTTCGCCTGCTTCACGACCAGCTGGCGGAAGTCCTCGGGCGTCCGCAGGTCGGTGTTGGCGGTCAGGTTCACGGACACCATGGAGCCCTTCGTGTTGCCGAGGGCGGAGAGGTAGTTGTTCTGCGCCAGCGCGTTCCAGACGTCGGAGGGGGCCAGGCCCCGTGCGGCCATGCGGTCGGGTCTCAGCCAGATGCGCATCGCGAACGTGCGGGCACCCAGGATGTCGGCCCGCTCCACGCCGCTGACCGCGCTCAAGCGGGGCTGCACGACGCGCGTGAGGTAGTCGGTGATCTGGTTCTGGCCCAGGTCCTTCGAGGCGAAGCCGATGTACATCGCCGCCCGCTGGGTGTCGGGCGTCTGCACCTCGATGATGGGCGCCTCCGCCTCCGGCGGGAGGTCGTTCCGCACCTGCGCGACCTTGGCTTGGATCTGGGTGAGCGCCGCATTCGTGTCGTAGTTGATCTTGAGGTGCACGGTGATCGTGCTGAGGCCCTCGGCGCTCGTGGACTCCATGTAGTCGATGCCGTCGGCGCTGGCGATCACCCGCTCGAGGGGCGAGGTGATGAAGCCGCGCACGAGGTCCGCGCTGGCGCCCACGTAGACGGTGGACACCGTGACCACGGCGATGTCCGTGCGCGGGTACTGGCGCACGCTCAGCGAGCGGATGGACTGCAGGCCGGCGATCAGGATGACCAGGTTGACGACGATCGCCAGGACCGGCCGGCGGATGAAGAGGTCGGTGAGGCGCATCAGCTGTCGGGCGGCTTGGGGGCCGGGTTGTCCGAGGGCTGGACCTTGTTGTTCACCAGCACGGCCTCGCCGGCGCGCAGCTTGAAGACGCCGGAGGTCACGACCTCCTCGCCCGGCTTGACCCCGTGGAGCACGGCGACCTGGTCGCCACGAGAGGCGCCGAGCGTGACGAACTGCTGGCGCAGGCCACGGTACGTCTGGCCGTTCGGTCCCTTCAGGTTGTCCACGATGAACACGGAATTCCCGTAGGGCGCGTAGTTGATGGCCGAGGACGGCAGCGCGATCACCGGGTCGCGGCTACCGAGGCCGACCTTGACGCTCACGTACATGCCGGGCCGCAGCCGCTCGTCGGGGTTGCGGAAGGTCGCCTGGATCTGGACGTTGCGCGTGGCGTCGTCGGCTTCGGGGTTGATCGCGGTGATGCGCCCGGCGTTCTCGGCGCTCGAGGTGTCGCTCGTGGCCCAGACCGTGTCGCCCGCGTGCAGCAGCTGGATCTGCTGCTGGGGCACGGAGAAGTTCACGTAGATCGGGTTCAGGGACTGCAAGGGAACCACGGGATCTCCGCTGTGCACGTACTGTCCCAGGTTCACCTGGCGGATGCCGGCCACGCCCGAGAACGGCGCGCGGATCGTCTTGTTGTCGATGGTCGCCTTCATCTGGTTGACGTTCGCCACCGACTGCTTGAGCTGGGCCGCGGCCTGGTCGTAGTCCGAGGGGGCGATGAGCTGCTGGTCCAGCAGCCTCTTGGCGCGGTCGAAGCTCACCTGGGCCAGCTCCTGCGCCGCCTGGGCCGAGGCCATCTCCGCCTGCTCCTGCCGCGTGTCGAGGGTCACCAGCGTCTGACCGGCCTTCACGCGCGCGCCGGACTCGAAGAGGATCCGATCCACGATTCCCGGCTGGTCCACGCTGAGCGTGACCCCCTCCACCGGGGCCACGCTGCCCACCGCGTCGACCATCTCCTGCCAGGGCTGCACGCGGGCGATGATGGTCGTGACCGCCTCGGGCGGGGGCTGGAACGACTTGGCCGCGGCGATCGCCGTCTTGATTTGCTGGAACTTGACGAAGCCGATCAAGGCGAGGAATAGCACGACCCCGCCCAGCATCTGGAGCATGCGCTTCTTCACCATCGGTCGGTTGCTCCTGGGACTGAACTGCCGCGGCCGAGAGGATCTCGCGGCCCGGCGCCTTCCCGGGCCCCCGCGGGGCGTCGCCCCCGGCCTTCGGCTGCACGCCCGTGGCTGCCGCGTGATGCGGGGTTGGATGCGGTCCGGCGGGCGGCGGATTCCCGGCGCCTCGCGCCGAAGCGGGGAAGCCGGCCCGCGTCTCGTGCGCCGCGACCGTCGGAGCTCGCGCCGGGGCCGAGGCAGGCGGGCGCTCGTCGCCCGCGCAGTGGCGTTCGTCCTCCCTCTTCGCTAGCGTTGCGTCCGCCATGAAGGCACCCAACGCGAATGCCTGGCGGCTCTGGGCCTCCGAGCTGATCGGAACTGCGGCGCTGGTGGCGGCGGGCGGCTCGCTCGTGGTCATCGATTTCGCGCCGAGCAGCCCCGTCGTGGCCGGGTTGCCGGAGGCGGCGGCCCGGCGGGCGCTCACCGGCTTGCTCTTCGGCTCCGTGGGCGCGCTGATCGCCATCTCGCCGGTCGGCAGGACGAGCGGTGCGCACATCAATCCCGTGGTCACCCTCGCCTTCTGGCTCGAGCGGCGAATGGCCTCGTCTCTGGCCCTCGGGTACGTCGTGGCGCAGCTCGCCGGGGGCGTGATCGGGGCGCTGCCGCTGCGACTCTGGGGTGGGGCGGGAGCGAGTGTCGCGTACGGCGCCACGGTGCCCGGGCCGAACGGGGTCTGGGCCGCGTTGGCCGGAGAGGTGGCGACGACGTTCTGCCTGATCGCGGCGCTCTTCGCCGTCCTCTGCCGTCCTCGCCTGCGCGGGCTCGCGCCGGCTCTGTTTCCGCCGCTCTACGCCCTGATGGTCTGGCTCGAGGCACCGCTCTCGGGCACCAGCACGAACCCCGCTCGCAGCCTGGGGCCGGCGCTCGTGGCGGGCGCGCTCGGCGGCTGGTGGATCTACTTCGTGGGTCCGGCGCTGGGCGCGCTGGGCGCCGTGGCCCTGCGCCATGCCCCGTGGGTGCGCCCCCTGGAGATCCAGGTCGCGAAGGTCTTCCACTTCCACCACGATCCGTACGGGATCTTCGCCGCGCACGCTCCCCGCGCGCCGAGCGGGGGTCGGGCCGCTGGCTAGGCTGTCTGCCCGCGGCGCATCCACGCGACGGTCTCGCGGATGCCCTCCTCGTACGGGGTCGGCGCGAAGGCGAAGCGCGCCTCGAAGCGGCTGGAGTCGAAGACGTAGTCCCGCTCGTTCTGGTACAGCATCTCGCCCACCTCGCGCAGCAGCGTGCTGAAGATCCCGCCGGCCTCGATCAGCCACCGCGGCGTGACGCCGAGCCGGGGCGGAACCCCGAGCGCCTCGGCCGCCAGCTCGACGAAGCGCCGGCTGGTGAGCGCGGGCCGCGCCGTGGGCAGATGCCAGACCCGGCCGAACGCGTCGGGCGCGTCGGCGAGGAGGCAGAGAGCCCGGGCGCAGTCGCGCGTGTAGGTGTACGAGTGCCTGGTGTCCGCGCTCACGAACACCCGCGCCGGCTGGCCGGCGGCGAGCCTCTGGAAGACGAGGAGCGAAGGCAGCCCGTTCTTCTCGGCGTGCGGACCGTAGAAGTCGGCCGCCCGCGCGACGGCGGCCGTGAGGTGGCCGGCGGCGATCTCGCCGCCGAGGTAGCTCGCGATCTCCGCGCGGACCTCGCCCTTCCGGCTCGTCGGGCGGACCGGGGTGTCCTCGGTCATCGGGCCCTCGACTCGACCGTAGAGGTACACGTTGTCGAAGAAGATCAGCCGAGCCGCCTTCGCCGCGCAGGCGGCGACGACGTTGCGCATGATGGGGGGCCACTGCGCGCGCCACACGCGCCGGTCGTAGGCGAGGCCGGCGAGGAGGAAGACCGTGGCGCCCTCCTCGACCACGCGCCGGACGTCCTCGGCGCGCATGAGGTCGGCGCGCACCGCCTCCGCCCCTGCCGGGCCGTGGCCCGTGCGCGAGACCGTGCGCAGCCGCGCCCCGCGCTCGAGCAGCGCGGCCGCCAGCGGCGTGCCGATGGCCCCGCCTGCGCCGAGGATGACGTGCGAGGGACGAGCCTCGCTCATCCGCTTCTCCCCTCTCGTGAGCCCAACCTTGCACTCCCGGCGTCTGGCCGGGAGCGCGGACGGGCGCCGCGGCTTCCCGCTCAGAACACCTTGTAGCTCGCCTCGATCATCAGCCTCGCGAACCCCGTGGGCTTCAAGAGATCGTTCTTGAGGCCGCTCCCGGTATGCCACCCGTAGATGCGCACGCCGCCCGTCAGGTTGCCGCCCAGGTGAAGGTAGCGGGTCTGCAGAAGGGAGATGCCGGCGCCGCCGAAGAACGAGAAGTGATTCAGCCGGTCTCCATCCAGCGTCTTCGGCGCCCCGTCCTCCATCACCGTGACCGGCCGGCCGTAGTCCCAGAACAGCGTCCCGGTCCCCAGCCCCGCCAGGGGATATACGCCCATGAAGGTCTGGTCCTTCGTGAGGTAGTAACGCACCGTGAGGTCGAGGTTCAGATCGAAGGCATCCTGGAACGCCTGGTCGAGGAGGCCCTCGCCCTTGAACTTGATGTCGTCGTAGGTGCCCGCGAGGTCGATGCGCCACTGCGGCGCGGGATAGCCACCGATGGCCAGGCCAGCCGTGCTGAAGCCGTCGTAGTCCTGCCCGCCGAAGGCGCCGCCGCCGCCCAGCACGCCGGCCAGGAAGTGCCCGTCGGGCCGCTTCGCGGCCTTCGTGGGCTCGTCCTCGGGCGCGAGGCTGGCCGCCTCCGGGGTTTCGGGGACCTCCTCGACGACGGCCGACGCGGACGGGGGCACGGTATAGCCGACGTCGAGCGGCTGGTCCTTCGTTCTCGTCGTCGAGTCCGGGTGAACCTGCGCGGCGGCGTCGCCGAGCGATGCGGAGCCACCCTCGTGACCCGTGCCCAGCATCATCACGGCGCAGCCGGAGGAGGAGAGGGTGAGGCAGAGGAGCAGGACGAGACGGACGAGGTGACGGCTCATGGGACGCCTCCTTCCTGATCGCAGACGACCCGCACCTGGCTCCTGGGCGGCGAGGCGAGGCTCTCGCCCCGACTGGCCCGGACGATCCCCTCAACGGAACCAGAGATCATAACCCACGCGCACCCCGAGATCGGTCATGCCCGTGCCCGCGTCTCCTCCGAGGGCGCTGCCGCGCAGCTCCAGGCGCACGGCGCCATGCCCTCCCGAGACCATCCGGCGGACACCGATCTGGGCGCCGACGTTCGTGAGGCCCGTGCCTTCGCCCGAGGAGAGGCCGGAGCGGGCGATGCCCGCGTGGACGCCCAGGTAGGGACGGACCTCCCGGTCGCCGGCGAAGGCGTAGTTGCCCTCCAGCGTGCAGCCCAGGGCCGAGACGGCCTCTTCCCCGGTGGAGATCACGGTCATCCCCATCAGCACCGCGAACTCGGCCCGCTCCCCGGGCAGGACCATCCCCAGGCGCAGCCCGGGCTCCGCCGGGAAGAGCAGGGGCGAGCCCGGAGTGGTCGAGAGGACGCAGTACGAGCCGTACTCCTGGTGGTACACGTCGAGTCCCAGCGAGGAGCCCAAGGTGTAGACGGTTCCCTCGGCGCGCGCTGGACCGCCGGCGGCGGCCAGCAACAGTCCGAGCGCGAGGGCGCGAATCCCCGCGGTTCGCATGACGACCTCCCTACGGGCGAGCGGCGCCACGGCCGGGCCGGGCACTCCCGCGTCTCGGGAGCGGCTGCCCGCCGCGGCGCCATGGTCGCGAGACGCAAGAGCATCGGCCATGCCCGGCCCCGACGGGGCCGGCGCGAGGTCGTGGGGTGGCGGGCCAAGACATTGGCAGGAGGCGAGTCGGGGAGGCAGGCGCGACATCGCGGCCAGTGTCGCCCGCGGCGAAGCCGCGCCTCCGCGGCTCCACGGTCCTGGAGCGCGCCGCACGCTCCAGGAGACGAGAGCGTCCGGACCGGCGGGCTCCAGGGAGGGCCGACGGGGCCCGGGCTCAGAGCGACCGACCCCAGTCCCGGAAGACCCGATCGATGGGCTGAGCGCGCATCCACGCGACGACGCGCCGGAATCGAGGGTCCCGGCGAAGGGAGATCAGGTTCGGATCCCGATCGAGAGCAGGCTCCACCCAACCCCGGGCCGGGAGACGTTCGAGCAGGCGAATGGCTTCGTCGCGGTCGCCGCGCAGCGCGTGATAGCAGGCCAGCGCATAGTCGCCGGACTTGCTCTCGGGCACGGCGGGCGCCGCTCCGGACGCGGTCATCGCCTCCGCTCGCCGCGCCTGCTCCTGGGCCCGGGCTTCGTCGCCGGCGCGAAGGAGCGTGACCGCGAGAGCGGCGGCACGCAGGGGGCAGACGGCCCGGTGGCCCTCGCGGCAGCCGCGCTCGAGGAGGGCGGACGCCTCCTGCCATTGGCCGAGCCGCATGAGCGAGAGGCCCAGCTGGAAACCGTACTCCCAGCGTCCGGGCTCGAGGCGCGCGGCGCGCCGGGCGCAGTCTGCGGCCTCGCGATAGCGTCCGACGCAGCTCAGGCCGTTGCTCTGAGCCGAGAGAATCGCGTCGGCGCTCGGGCTGAGGGCGGCCGCGCGTTCCAGGTCGGTGACGTAGTCCTCCCAGCGGCCCTGTTTCAGCATGCAATTGCCGAGCTGAAGCCAGTAGTTCACCACCGTCGGGTTCAGGGCCAGCGCCTGGCGCACTCGGGCTGCGGCCTCCTCGTAGCGGCCCGCCTCGGCCAGGTGACGCGCCAGCGTCGACAGGGACAGATCGCTCGCCGGATCGAGGCGGACGGCCTGCTCCGCGTCGGCCAGGGCGCGCGCCGTGTCGCTGGCGGCGGCGAAGGCGTCCGAGCGCATGGCCAGCACCGCTCCGCGCGCGGCCGGAGTGAGGTCGTTCCGCGCCAGCACCTGGTCGAGGAGGCGCATGGCCTGAGGACCGCGAGGCAGGAGCACGGCCCGGCCGACCTCGTTCCAGGGGTTCCGCCGGTCCAGGCGGTGGAGCACGACCAGCTCGCTCGCCATCGCCTGGCTGCGGGCGGAGTCGGGGCCGGCTGCCACGAGGTCGATCCACAGGGCCACCGCCCGCAGGAGGTGCGCCTCGGGCTCGCGCGGAAAGCGCTCCACCAGTCGCTGCGTGGCCTCGAGCGACTGCGGCAGCTCGTAGCGTCGCACCGCGCCCAGCGCCTCGGCCATCTCGGGCGAGTTGGCCATTTCCGGGGGGCCGGAGACGTAGAGGACATAGTCGTACCGCCTCGCGGGCTGCGCGCCGAGACGATCCGCGATCCCCAGCGCGAGAGAGGCAGCCAGCATGGACAGGTCTCCGCCGCTTCCCGCCCGCTGCTCTCCCCAGAGGACCTGGTTCGCCTGCGTGTCGATGAGGCTCACGCTCGCCCGCAGGGAGTCCCCGTCACGCGTGAGCGCGCCCACGATCAAGCGGGAGGCTCCACTCAGGAAGGCGGCCCGAGCCGGGCCGATCGTCGCCGCGCCCGGCAGCTCCGCGGACGAGGGCACCGGCATGACGCGCACGCCCTTCCTCTGCGCGAGATTCACCGCCAGGGCCTCGGCGAAGGCGCGGCCCGCGAAGGCGGCCCCCTGGATCTGGCCGCGCACCTCGAGGGGCAGGATGAGGATGGTGCCCGAAGCCGTCGCGTCCGCTCCCGACCCCGGGCCACAGCCGCGCCACCAAGCGCCGGCCGCGAAGGCGAGGAGCAGCGCGGCGACCGCCGCCAGCCGCCAGCGCCGTCGCATCCAGCGAGGGCCGCGCCCGCCCCGCCGCCCGACACCTCCGCTCACGGCCTCGGGCGACAGCGCCTCGAGCCCTGCGGCCACCTCCCCCGCCCGCTGGTAGCGCTGCTCCGGATCCTTCGCCAGGCAGCGCATCACCACCGAGCGCAGCCCCCCGGACAGGCGGTCGGGCAGGGGTGCGGGCGTGGAGTGGAGGATCGCGGTCACGACCCCCGGCACGCCGCCTGCGCCGAAGGGCGGCCGGCCCGTGCCCATCTCGTAGAGCACGACGCCCAGCGCCCAGATGTCGCTGCGGGCGTCGGCCGCGGCCCCCATCAGCACTTCGGGGGCGATGTACTGAGGTGTGCCCACGATCGCGCCGGTGGTGCTGGGGGCGCTCGCCCCGGGCCCCGAGGGCCCCGCCGCGTCCAGGATCTGACGCGACAGGCCGAAGTCCAGGAGCTTGGTCTGACCGCCGGCTCCGACCACGACGTTCGCCGTCTTCAGGTCGCGGTGCACCACCCCGTGCTCGTGAGCGTGCGCCAGCGCGCGCGCGATCTGCGCCCCGTAGCGGACCACGGACTCCTCCGCCATGCCACCCGCGGGAATCAGGGCCGTCAGGGGTCGGCCCTCGACGAATTCCATGGTCACGTACACCAGGTCGCCCACCTGCCCCACCTCGTGGATCGTGCAGATGTGCGGGTGGTTGAGGCGCGAGGCCGTGCGCGCCTCGCGCAGCAGGCGCGCCCGTGCCCCGGGGTCGTCCACCGCCTCGGGTGGGAGGAGCTTGAGCGCGACCTCGCGGTTCAGGCGGGTATCGCGGGCGCGATAGACGACGCCCATCCCACCCTCGCCCAGCTTCGCGAGGATCTGGTAGTGCGCGATCCTCGACCCCACGAAGGGGTCACCCGTGGGCCCGTCCATCACTCGGGGTAGATCCCGTACTCGCGGAGCTTCTTGTAGAGCAGCGACTCGCTGATCTTCAGCTTCGCCGCGAGCTGGGCCCGCGTGAGCTTGGGATAGCGGCGGAGCGCCTCCTCCAGCCAGCCGCGCTCGGCTTCCTCGAGGAGCCGAGGCAGGCCGGCCTCCAGCTTCGCGCGCCCCGCGCCCCGGGAGGCATCGGCTCGCCCCTCACGCGTGTCCAGGAGCCTGGCCAGGGCCTCGGCCGTGACGGGCCCCTGGCCACCCTCCATGCTCAGGCGCGCGGCGAGCTGCTCGACATGGCGCACGTTCCCCGGCCAGGAGAAGTCGAGCTGCTCGAGGAAGCTGCCGGCCTCGGCCGAGATCTCCAGCCAGCGGCCCGCGTCCGTCTGGTCGAGGCAGTGGCGGAGGAGCAGCCCCAGGTCGGCGACCCGCTCCCTCAGCGGCGGGACGTGGATCGGGATGAAGTTCAGCCGCGTGTAGAGGTCCTGGCGAAAGCGCCCCTCCTGGACTGCCACGTCCAGATCCTGGTTCGTCGCCGCGATCACGCGCACGTCCGCCTTCCTCTCCTGCGGGTCCCCCACTCGCTCGTAGGTCTTCTCCTGCAGGAGCCTGAGGAGCTTCGGCTGGATCTCGAGGGGCAGCTCGCCGATCTCGTCCAGGAACAGGGTCCCGGCCTCGGCGACCTGCACCTTGCCGAGACGATCCGACACCGCGCCCGTGAAGGCGCCGCGCCGGTGGCCGAACAGCTCCGATTCCACGAGGCCCTTCTCGAGCGAAGGACAGAAGACCGTCACCAGGGGGCCGGCGGCGCGCGGGCTCGTGTAGTGCAGGATGCGAGCGAGGATGCTCTTGCCCGTTCCGGTCTCCCCCAGGATCAGGACCGGGAACGAAGTGGCCGCGGCCTTGCGGACCGTGGTCTCCAGCTCGCGCACGACCGGCGAATGGCCGACGAAACGGCCGAACGACCACTCCGAGGCCAGCAGCTTGCGCGACTCCTCCGCCTCGCCCCGATAGCGGGTCTCCGACAGGCGGAGCTGGTCGCGCTCGCGGATCGTGTCGCGGCCTGCCTGCAGGGCTCCGAGTATCGGATCCGCCACCTCCGCCAGCGACTCGACGAGCGCCAGGTGCTCCTCGCGGAAGTAGACCGGCTGCCGGTGCTCGAGGTAGATCAGCGCCGCCACGCGTCCACCCGTGCGGATCGGCGCGCACAGTACGGAGGCGACGCGCAGGGCACGCGCGGACTCCAGCTCGGCGTAACCCGGGTCGTCCAGGACGCTCCCGAGGAGCACGCCTCGGCCCGACGCGAGGACGCGATTGAAAAGGCTGCGGCTGAACCGCCCCGCCTCTCCCTCGAGCTGCTTCGGCTGGTAGCCGTGCAGGACCCGGTACGTCAGCTCGCCCGCCTCGGCCACCTCGACGAACAGCCCTCGCTGGGCGCCGGTCTGGGCCACCGCCTGCTCGAGCAGGGTGCGGAGCACGGTCGAGGGCTCGGCGAGCTGGCACATCACGCCCCGCAGGGCTTCGAGGAGCGTGCGGGTGGCCTGAGCGGAAGGAGTGGCCATTGCGCGAGTCTGCCCCGGCCGCGTCCGGCAGTCCAGCGCGATTCGCCGGCGACTCGAGGCCGGCCCGCGGGGGGGGACTTCGTCAGGGTCCCCGGCCGGCGCCCCCTCGAAATCGCGACGGCCGCCCGGCGCCGGCTGGGCTCCGGCGCCGTTCAGGTGGCTTTCACTCCGCGGCCTGCCTCACTTGCCCACGAGGGGATAACCGCGATCCACCCAATCCTTCTGCATGTTCGTGGGGATGTAGAGCACCTCGACGTGCTTGAACCCCAGGTTCCGCATCGTGCGGAAGGCGGGGGCGACGTTCGGGCAGTGGCTCCACGGGCAGCAGCCGCAATAGAGCACGATGGCGGCATCCCGGGGAAGACTTGCGGCCACCCGCTTCAGCTCCGCGATCCCCTCGGGGCGCGAGGTGGGGCCCACTGCGCGCGAACCGGGGATGTTGCCGCCGGGGTAGAGGACGCTGAAGCCCACGTGCAGCAGGACGGGCCGCCGGGCCACCGGGCCGGAGAGAGCCGCGACGAGCCGCTTGGGCTGCAGGAGCTGGTCGGCTCGCCAGGGTGCATCCTTGCTCCCCGGCATTGGCGCAGCGCTCGCGAAGGCCGCGGCCAGCGCGGCCGCGACCAGGAGGGCCGCGGCCAGGCCCGTCGTGCTCCAGAGCGGCTTCGACATGTGCCTGCATCTCCTCCGTGGATCGGGCCTGCTCTCGCTTTCCGCTGGCGTTGCTCACGGGCGGCCGTGCCTCGCGGGCGGCCCATCGGGTCTCCGTCGCCGCCCGCGCTCTCGTGCCGCCGCTGCGGCGAGCGTCTACTTCTTGGCCGCGGGGCCCAGGCTCTTCAGTCCCTTCAGGGCCTCGCTGTTCTTCGGGTCCAGGCTCAGCACCTTGCGATAGCATTCCGCGGCCTTCGTGCGGTTCCCGGCGTTCTGGTGCCCCTGAGCCAGCCAGAGCCAGGCCTGCTCGTCGTTCGGCGCCAGGCTCACGGCCTTCTCGAGGAGCGGGGTCGCGGCCGTCCACTTCTTGTCCAGGAGCTGGTAGTAGCCGAGCTGCCGATAGGCGGTAGCCGCCGTGGGACCCGTCGGAGCGAGGTCGATCGAGCGCTGGAACGCCCGCTGAGCGTCGTCCACCTGCTTCAGCCCGTCCTCGACGACACCCAGCCAGAAGAAGCGGTCGGCCTGGGTCGAGTCGATGGTCGCCGCCTTCTGCAAGGCCGTCAGCGCCTCGGGGGCGCGATTCAGCTCCTTCAGGCAAAGACCCTCGTAGAAGTAGTACTCGCCCCTCGCCGGTTGGATGGCAATGGCCCGCTGGAACAGATCCAGCGCCCCCGGGAAGTCCTTGGCCCGGAAGCTCGCCTTGGCCCGCTGCCCGTAAGCCAGTCCCGCCACCGCCGACGTGGAGTCCTGTGCCAGGATCAGGCGGTACACCGAGTCCGCCTGCTCGGACCTGCCCGTCACTTCGAAGATCTGCCCCAGGATCGAGTACTCGCGCACGCCGAGATCGCCCTTGCTGAGGGCAGCCACGGCCTGATCCCACTCCTTGCGGTCGGCGTAGACGAGGCCCAGATCGGTGAAGGACTCCTTGGTCGTGTCGCCGAGCTTCTCGGCCGTCGTGAGGGCGGTGAGGGCCGAGTCCATCACCCCGAGGTGGAAGTAGGTCCGCCCGAGCAGGCTCCAGCCCTTCGGGTCCTTGGGCTCGAGGAGCGTGTACTGCAGAAGGGGCGCGCGCGCTTCCTGGTAGCGGCGGGGGTCGGCCGTGGCCGCGCGATAGAGCAGGTCCCCGAGCCCGATCAGGCCGGGCGCGTAGTCGGGATCCCGGGCGATCAGGTTCCGGTAGGTCTGCAAGGCCTCGTCGTAGCGCTGATCGAAGAAGAGAGCCTGGGCGAGCGAGTACTGCGCGTCGGCATCGGTGGAATCGAGGGCCACGGCCGCCTGCAGCTCCGGCACCGCCAGCGCCCAGGTTCCTCGCTGCATGTAGAACTCACCCACGGCGCGGCGGATCGTGGGGTCGTTGGGCGCCAGCTCGCGGGCGCGAGTGAAGTCGATCCCGGCCGCGCGGAGCGAATCGCGGCTCAGCCAGGCGCTCGCCCGCGCGACCAGGAAGCGGGGCTGCCACGTGGGCCCCCATTCCAGGCCCTTGTTCAGGGCCGCGAGGCCGTCCTCGAAACGACCCGCGGCCACCAGACAATTGCCCAGATCGAGCTGGGCCTCGGGGTAACGGCGGTTGATGCGCGTGGCGCGCTCGAAGTTGGGGATGGCGTCCGGGCACTTTCCCTGCCGTTTGAGCACCTCGCCCATGCCGTAGTAGCCCGGCGCGCATTCCGAGTCCATGTGCACGGCCTGCTGGAAGGCCTCCATGGCCAGCTCGTAGCGGCCGCGCCGCAGCCACACGCGGCCGACGCCGGCTTGCCCGATCGGGCTGCCGCTCTTGGCCGCCTGCTGATAGTGCCGCAGGGCCTCGTCCAGTCGGCCGGCCGCGAAGGCGCGGTCGCCATCGGCGACCTCGTCCGCCCGGGCCGCCACGGCCACCAGGGCGCCCGCAATGCACATCGCGAAGAACGCTCCCGCGCCTCGCCGGGCGAGGCGCCGAAGGCGCGCATGCCTGTGCGGGGCGGCCGCCCCGATTCGCTCCCGTCTTCGCATGACTCCGCTCCCAAAGGGTTCAGATGCAAGTTCCGGTCCCCGCGTCGCCCTCCATCGCAGGCTCCGCATCCAGCTTACTCGAAGACGCAACTGTCGACCCCGCTGTCATCCCGGCCCCCGGAACGGGGCAATCAGACGACTCCCCGTGGCCCGGCCGCCACGCTGGCCCGCCCTCCCCCGAGCCGGGGTGTACATTCTGCCGGCTCGCCTTTGGCCGGGATCCCGACGAGGAGGCATGGGATGAGGCACTTCCTGCTCTTCTATGAGGTGACAGACGACTATCTGACGAGGCGGAAGATGTACCGGACAGCCCACCTCGGGTACGCCTGGGCCGCCCACGCCCGCGGAGAGCTGGTGCTCGGGGGCGCGCTCGCCGACCCCGTGGACGGCGCCATCCTGCTCTTCTGCGGCGAATCGCCGAGGGTGGCGGAAGCCTTCGCGCAGTCCGATCCCTACGTGCTCAACGGCCTGGTGCCCCGCTGGCGGGTGCGCGAGTGGACCACGGTGATCGGCGACATGGCCGCGGCGCCGCTGCGTCCCTGAGAAGGGCGGCCAGCCTCACAGGATCCAGAACTGGACCCCTTGGCCGGCGAGGAAGTCGCGGGCTCGCGGTCCATGCAGGAAGGCGAGGGTGGAGAGCGTCCCGGCCTCGAGGCAAGTGGGGCCGAGGACCGTCACCGAGTGGGGCGCGCCCTCCACGGGCCAGCCGGTCTTCGGATTCAGGATGTGGCCCAGGCGCCTGCCCTGCCAGAGCAGGTAGCGCCGAGCGTCCCCGCTCGTGGCCAGGCCACCCCGGGTGAGCTCGATCTGGAGCCGCGTGGCCTCGCCCGTCTGAGCGGGGTCGTCGACGCCGACGCCCCAGGAGCGATTCCCGCGGCGCGGACCGCGCGCGAAGAGGTCGCCGCCGAAGTTGACGAGGAAGGCGGCGTCCGTGCGCGCCGCCACGCGGGCCGCGGCGCGGTCCACGGCGTACTCCTTGCCGATCCCACCCAGATCGATCTCCATGCCCGCCGGCATCTGCAGCACGGAGTCCGCCCAGGTCACCCGCTCCCAGCCCACCAGCCGCAACACGTCCCCCACCGCCTCCGCCGTGGGCACCCGGTCGCTGCCGTCGAACTTCCAGACGCGCCGCAGCGCGCCCGAGGTGATGTCGAACGACCCCTCCGACATCTCGTGGCAGGCGGCGGCGTAGTCGAGGAGCCGCGCGGTCTCCGCATCCACGGCGACGGGCCGTCCGGCCGCGTGGTTCAGGCGGTGGACGAGGTTGTCCGCGCGGTAGCGGCTGTACTTCCGCTCGATTCGCGCCGCCTCGCTGCGCGCCGCCGCGAGCGCCCGGGCTGCCTCGCCGCGATCGTCCGTGTCCACCAGCACCTCGCAGGGGCTGGCCATCGCCGAGAAGTGGCCGGCGAAATAGTCACCGACCCGCAGCAGCGACGTCGAGCCGTGGCTGGCGGCAGCGGAGAGCCGAGGCACCGTGGACACGCGAGCCTCAGAACTGGACCGAGTATCCGGCCACCAGCGAGCCGATGTTCTCAGCGGGGAAGAGATCGAACTGGCGCATGGCTCCGAGAGCGTCGGCGGGGTGCCCCCGACCCCACTGGCGGATGTACTCCCCCCGCACGGTGAAGTCCCCGGGCTGGTCGGGGATGTGGAAGCCGAAGGTGGCTCCGAGGGTCGCCGTCCGCAGGGGCCCCAGGCGGTCGTCGCTCGTGGCGAAGGCCGGGAGCGGCGCTCCCTGGACGAGGCCGAAGCGGAAGAATCGGGCTGGAGTCTGCGTGTAGACGCGCAGGTGGGGCTCGACGTACGTGCCCTGCGGCAGCTCGTGCCGGTACTTGACGTCGAACGTGTTCGAGCGAACCCCCCAGTCGTCCCAGTAGTACCGGTACGAGGCGTAGATCACGTCGTCGGTCAGGTGGTACACGGAGCTGGCGAGCACGTCGTTGCGGCTGCGCGTGGAGGGACGGCTGTCCGTGAGCTGGCCAATGGGGAGTCCGGACACGGAGTCCACCACGCTCACGACCTTGTACGGCTCGGTCAGATAGCCGCGCTCCGAGGTTCGCGAGGCGTCCACCCCCACGAGCCAGCGCCGGGTGAGCACCCGCGAGAGGCCGACGACTCCCGTCGTGACCCGCTTCGGATTGGGAGCGGTCGTGAGGATGACGGTACCATCGGACAGTCCGGGCGGCGTGCCCCCCACGGGAAAGACCCCGTCGCGGTTGTACCCCACGCCTGCGGTGAGCGTGGCCAGGCGGCGAAGGACGTCCAGGGAGAACTTCACGTTCGCGCCCAGGGATTGGTAGTCCTTCTCCCGCGAGAAGTGTCCCCCGGTCGTGGCGGTGAACAGGCTGCCGAGAGGCCGCTGCCACTCCAGGTCCACCGCGCCTCGCAGGTCTCGGAACGGCTTGGTGGGTATCTGCCCCGCCGGGATGGTGGTCACCGTGCCCGAGGCGCTCGTGGTCGTCTGGGCCTGTCCCGAAGGCAAGGCTCCCGTGGGCGAAGCCCCACTGATCGCGTCGATGGTGAACTGTCCCGACAGGGTCTGGCCGTCGGGGAAGAGACGGGTGAGGCGAGCCACGGGCTCGACCACGTTCGCGCGGTTCTCCTCGCCGTAGATGAGGCCCGTCGCGTCGAGCTGCCAGGCCGCGGTGTCGGGAGCGGCGGCGCCGGCAGGGTCCGCCCGCGCCCCCGCGGGCACGCCGGCGGCCAGGAGGACGCAGGCTGCGGCGCTCAGCCGTTGCCGCACGGAGACGATGCGGCCCGCGGGGTCTAGTTGCACCCGCAGCCCCCGCCACCGACGTTCTGCCCCCCGGTGGATCCTTCCTTGCTGAAGTAGACGTGGTCGTCCACGGAGTTGATCATGGGTGAGGGATCGAGGCGCATCTTCTTCTGGGCCAGGAGATCCCTGTCCCAGGGCCGCACCGACATCGCCGCGCACCCGCTGCTCGCCGCGGCCAGAACGAGGAGCAGCGCGGCTCCCAGGACTCTCTTCCCGCTTCGCTTCATTGCCTGCACGCCTCCTGGATCTGGTTCTCGAGGGACGCGGTCCGTCGGGGATCGAATCCCGCGTGGGAGTAGAGGATCTGGCCGTCCCGGCCGACCAGGTAGCTCGTCGGCATGGCCGACACGTCGAAGGCTTCGGCCGTCTTCCCCGCCGGGTCGAAGGCCACGGTGAACGTGGCGGGATGCTCGGCCAGGAACTCGTCCGCCAGGTCCCGGCTCTTGTCCAGGTCGATGGCCACGACCCGGAAGCCTTGCGCGGCGTACCGGGAGTAGACGTCGTTCATCCACGGAAACGACTGGCGGCACGGCCCGCACCAGGACGCCCAGAAGTCGATCAGGACCACCTTTCCCCGCAGCGAGTCCGGGGAGACGTAGCCGGTTCGCGTCGGCAGGAGGAAGTTGGGCAAGGGCCGCGAAGTCTCGCCGCCGCGTCGAGCCGAGGCCGTGGAGGCGAGCGGGAGAAGCAGGAGCCAGGCGAGGACCAGTGCCGCGGCAACGCGGCCGCGACCGGCAAAGGGTGCCGGCGCCGACGCGGCGCGAGGCTCCCTTCGGCGCCGTCGTCCGAGCGGCAGGACGCGCGAGCGCGAGCTTGTGTGGCGCAATGTCGGCCTCCATGGGTGGCCTCGAGCTTCGGCACCAGCCGGAATCCTCCGGGCGGGCTGGCTCGCCGGCGGAGGTCCTCCCGGGCTGCCCGAGCGGCTCTCCGTGCCTATGCTAGATGCAGGGTCGTGCGGGAGTGTTTCGGGAAAGTGATCGGGCCGTCCGGCGCAGTGAGGCGGCGAGCCACGCCGCCGAGGCCCGCTTCGCGGCTCGGCAGGCGCGGGCCGCAGCTCGGATGAGCCCGGCTCTCCTCCCCCGCGTCGCTCCTGCGTCCGGCCATCGGGCCGGGCTGCGGCGGTCGCCCCGCGCCGGAGCGGCCTCGCGCTCCTTCTCCTGCCGACCGGCGCCTCAGTCCATGCGCCGGAACTGCCACACGGCCAGGGTCATGAACGCGCAGGAGAAGCCCACGAGCCAGGCCACGTTCGTGGGGATGGACTGCACGAGCGCCGGGCTTCCCGAGCCCAGCAGCACGCCGCGAAACGCGTCCACCCCGTAGGAGAGCGGATTCAGGCGCGTGAGGAGCTGCATCCAGGGGGGCGTGCGCTGCAAGGGGAAGAAGGCTCCCGAGAGGAAGAACATGGGGAAGAGCACGAACTGCATGACCAGGCCGAAGCTCTCGACGGACTTCATGCGGGAGGCGACCAGGATGCCGAGGCCCGAGACGGCGAAGGAGAGCATGGCTCCCAGGCCGAGGAGAGCGGCGAGGTGCCCCACCGTGAGCCGGATGCCGATGAAGGGGGCGAGCACGAGGAGGATCGCCGCCTGGACGAGCGCGGTCGTCGTCCCTCCCACGGCCTTGCCGAGCGCGATGGTGGTGCGAGCGACGGGGGCGACCAGGATCTCCTTGAGGAAGCCGAACTCCCGATCCCAGACGATCGAGATGGCCGAGGTCATGGCCATGCCCATGATGCCCATGGCCACGATCCCCGGGTACATGAACCTCAAGAAGTCGCCGCCGACTCCCTGACCGCTCAGGCTCTGGCGCAGGCCGCTGCCGAAGATGACGAGGAAGAGGAGCGGTTGGAAGAGCGAGGTCACGATGCGCGTGCGGTTGCGGGCGTAGCGCAGCATCTCCCGCTGCCAGATGACGAAGAGCCCGCGCAGCTCGTTTCTCATCAGTGCCTCCTCATGTGGCGGAGGGACTGCCGGGCACGCTCGCTCGCGCCGGTCAAGTCCCGCAGGGCGTGGCCGGTGAGCGCGAGGAAGACGTCCTCCAGCGTGGGCTTGTGGATCTCGATGGAGTCCACCGCCACGGAGAGGGAGCGGATGATCTCGGGCACGTGCCGCCCGGCATCGCCCGTCTCGAAGCGAATCGAGTCTCCGTCGGCCCTGGCCGCGAGCCCCAGGAGGTTCAACTCCTCGATCACGGCCGCGGGGGGCGCCGGGCTGCGCAGACTGACCACGTCGCCGCCCAGGCGCTCCTTCAGCCGATCCGGCGCATCCAGGGTCACCAGGCGACCGTGGTCGATGATGCCGATCCGGTCGCAGTACTCCGCCTCGTTCATGTAGTGCGTCGTGAGGAAGATCGTCATTCCCTTCTCCGCCTTGAGCCGAAGGATGTAGGTCCACAGGTGATTGCGCGTCTGGGGGTCGAGACCCAGCGTGGGCTCGTCCAGGAACAGCACCTTGGGATAGTGGATGAGCCCGCGGGCGATCTCGAGGCGGCGCTTCATGCCGCCCGAGAACGTCTCGACCTTGTCCTTCCTCCGCTCCCACAGCTCGACCAGGGTCAGCACCTCGCGGAGGCGCTCCCGGTAGTCCGCGGGCGGCACGCCGTAGAGGCGGGCGTGGAGGTAGAGGTTCTCCTCGGCCGTGAGCTTGAGATCGAGCGCGGGCTCCTGGAACACCAGGCCGATCGAGTGGCGCACGCCGTTGCGCTGGCGGATGACGTCGAAGCCGGCCACCCGGACGCGGCCGGCGGTGGGGGTCAGCAGAGTGCAGAGGATGCTGATCGTGGTCGTCTTCCCGGCCCCGTTGGGACCCAGGAAGCCGAAGATCTCCCCCTGCCCGACGGTGAAGGAGACGTCGTTCACCGCCTGGATGGCGCCGTAGTGCTTGACCAGGTGCTCGACGACGATCACGCCGTCTGCCGCGCGCGGCGCGGCGCTCTCCTCTGGCTTCATCGGCAAGTGATGGTGCCTCGCTCCATCGGCCGCCAGGGCCCCCTCCGCCATCCGCACCGCGTGGCCCGCGAGAGGCTAGGGCAGGCGAGCCGCGCCACGCAACGTCCCCGCCCGGAGCCCCGGGCACGACGCTCCCAGCGCCCGGCGTTCAACGCGTGACGGCCAGCCTCTTCGTCCAGCGCCTGCCGGCGCACTCCAGGCGCACGAAGTAGAGGCCCGGGGAGACCTCCCCCGCGGGGCCTGCCGTTCGCCACTCGAGCCGATGACGCCCGGCCTCGAAGCGGCCGTCGGCCAGCCGGCCGACGCGGCGGCCCTGGATGTCCAGCACCTCGATGCGCGCCTGAGCCGCGAAGGGCAGGGCGAAGTCGAGCCAGACACGGTCCTGCACCGGATTGGGGGCCAGCCCGAGCAGGCCGAACTGGCCTGCCGGCCAATCCGGAACGGCGGCGCCGCTGGCGCGGATCTCGAAGTCGCCGGCGCTCGAGTCCGCGCCGATGTTGCCCGCGGCGTCGCGGGCCTCGACCCGCACTCGGGCGCGCGAGGTGGACGGTCCGGTCACCACCCAGTCCAGGGAATCGGCGCCGGGCGACTCCTCGCCGATGACCTCCGGGGACCCGCCCGCTCCACGCGAGATCTGCACGCTCACGCCCGTGACGCCGATCACATCGCGGGCCCGCCAGCGGATCTGGATCGTGTCGCCGATCGCGAGCGACTCGCCGCCCCGCGGGCTCGCCAGGGCGACCACGGGAGGGACGGCCTCGTCCACGGCGGCCAGCGCGTCCACGCGCCGGGGATTGGGCGAGGTGCCCTGCGGGTCGAGAGTCGGCAGGCCCGTGGCGGAGAGGAGATCGATCATCTGCTCGGGGCTCAGCATGGGGAGCCCGGCGTCCAGGCGAGCCTGGGCGACCAGGGCGGCTGTCCCCGCGCAGTGCGGCGAAGCCTGCGACGTGCCGGTATAGACGCTCGTGCCTCCGCCGAGGCCCGGTGCGGCGATCGAGCGGCCGGGGGCGGCGAGCCGGTTGCACGGGCTCCGGTTCGAGAAGCAGGTGATCTCGTCCGGGTCCGTCTCGGCGTCGGCGCAGCTCGCGAACGACGTGCCGAACGCCTGCGCGTAAGTCCCGGTGACCGGCTGGCGCCCGAGATCCGCCTCGTAGACGGCAGCCACGGCCGTGGCCGCGGAGAGGCAGGCGGGCGCCGTCATGCTCGTGGCCGAGCCGTTGTTGCCGCTCGAGCAGAAGGTGGTGATCCCCGCCGCCCGGGCGCTCGCGAGCGCGGCCTGGAGCAGCAGGGTCGCCGCCGAGGCTCCGTCGCACGGACACTGGTCGTAGAGGACGTACGAGCCGAGGCTCATGTTCAGCACGCAGAGGTGGGGATGGTCGCCGGCGTGGGTCACGACGTAGTCGACGCCTGCCGCCCAGTCGGAGAGCCAGCCGGAGCCGCTGGCGTCCAGGACGCGCACCGCCAGGATCGCGGCGCCGGGGGCGACTCCCGGGTAGGTCGCCAGCCCGCGCGAGGTGATGATGCCCGCCACGTTCGTGCCATGACCGTTCCCGTCCTCGGCCCCTGGACCCGAGTCCGCCCCCTGGCCGAGGAAGTGGTACGCGCCTGCCGCGACGTGGTCCGCGAGGTCCGGGTGATCCGTGTCAATGCCGGAATCGAGGACGGCCACCGTGATGCTGTCGGCGCGGATACCGAGGCTCTGCACCGCGGCGGCGCCGATGAAGGGCACGCTCGACACCAGGTCGGCGCCGCCCCGGACATCGAGACCGATGGCCGCGACGTCGGGATGCGCGGCGAGCCGGGCCAGGCCGGCCGCGCTGACCCGGCCGCTGAGGGCGGCGAAGGACTGGTAGCGGTACGCGGGCACGAAGTCGGTCTCGGCCAGGCCGGCGAGGACCCGTGACTCGGCAGCGGCGACCGCGCTCCGGCGGACCCGAGGCTCGCCGGTGACCGGGGTGAGGAGGACGACCACGTAGGCGCTGCCGTCGGCGCTCCCGGCGATCGCGTCGCGCACGGCCAGGTCGAGGATGGCGGCGCGAGTCGGCGCGGAGCCCAGAAGAACGAGCGGCACGAGCGCCGCTGCAGCGAGCGGCCCGATTCGGCCGAGGCGCCGCGCGCCTGTCCGGGCGCCTCGGGCGGCGGCGAGCCCCGTTCCCGAGCCTGGCAACGATCTCGCGGACGGGAAAGGCGGCTCGCGACGGTGGGCAATCGGCATGAGCAGTGGTGTGGACACGGGCGGCCGTGGCCGCGCCAGGGTGGAGGACATCGGGGCCTGCCGCTCCATGGCTTTCGCCCACCGAGCGGCGAGCATTGATGATACCGGCAATCGGGGTGCGACCGCTCGCCTCCGCCGGGCGCGGGGCCGGCGCGGCGTGCCCCGACTGAGAGGTTCGACTTGACATCTTCGGGTCATTCGGGGATACTAGAGCCTGCTTCGGTTGCCCATGGATGTACGAACGCGCGTTCGGTGCCGCCAGGGTCTACCTGGCGGCATTTGCGTCTTCGTGCCAGGCACCGAATCCGGCCAGAGTGGCCGGACGCTGCCGTCGCGTCTGGACGGCGAGTTGGGGTCTTCGGCCCCGGAAGCAAGGAGCTGCAAGTGGCTCGTGGTACTGTGAAGTGGTTCAACGAGGCGAAGGGCTTTGGGTTCATCTCTCAGGAAGGCGGCGAGGACGTGTTCGTGCACTTCTCGGCCATCCAGGGGGAAGGTTTCAAGACCCTCGCCGAGGGTGAGGCGGTGGAGTTCGACGTGAACCGGGGCCCCAAGGGGCTGCAGGCGGCCAACGTCCGCAAGCTGTAGGTCGATCGTCTCGGGGAGACTACTTCACGCGTCATGGGCGTCGCCGGGCCAGCCCGGGTCCGCGGCGCCCATCGCCTTTGTTGGCGCCCGGCGCAGGGCGGCGCTCTCCCCTACTCGTGCACCTCGTACTGAAGCAGCGTCTCGACCGGATACCCCGCCAGCCGCGCCCGTCCTCCGAGCCCGACCAGCTCGACCACGAAGACCATCCCCGCAACCTTCGCCTCGAGCTGCTCCGCCAGCCGGGCGGCCGCGAGAGCCGTCCCTCCCGTGGCCAGCAGATCGTCCACCACCACCACTCGTTGGCCCGGCGCGAGCGCGTCGGCGTGCATCTCGAGCGTGTCCTCGCCGTACTCCAGCGAGTAGACCTCGCGCCTCGTCTTCCCCGGCAGCTTGCCGAACTTGCGCGCCAGGACCAGGGGCACCTGCCAGCGCAGGGCCAGGCCCGCGCCGAAGACGAAGCCCCGCGACTCGACCGCGATCACGGCTTCGGGCCTGGCGAAGCGCTGCCCCATGAGGTCGAGAGCGGTGCCGAGAGCCTGGGGATCGGCCAGGAGCGGCGTGATGTCCTTGAAGACGATGCCCTTGCGCGGGAAGTCGGGCACGTCTCGGATGTAGCGCCTGAGGTCGGTCATTGCTGGTTCTCCCTGGCCGGACCCGGGCCGCAGCGCACCGGGCCGTGGCGGTCTCAGCGGGCTTCCTCGCCCGCGCGGTCCGAATCCTGAAGCTCGATCGCCCGGCGCAGCTTCTGCAGCGCCCGAGCCTCGATCTGCCGCACGCGCTCGCGCGAGATGCCGAACAGCCCCCCGGTCTGCGCGAGGGTGCGGGCCACGCCGTCGTAGAAGCCGTAGCGGATGCGCACGATCTGCTCCTCGCGCTGGCTGAGGGAGCGCAGCAGCCGGTCCACCTTCTCGTGCTCGAGCTGAAGCTCGATGAGGCGCTCGACCGAGGGCGGGGATTCGGCCAGGTCCTCGGTGGACAGCTGCTCGAAGGCCTCGACGCTGGTGCCCTCGTCGAGGGAGCGCAGGCTGGAGAGCAGGCTGCCCAGCCTCTCCGCGCGGCCGACGGAGATCTGCATCTCGCGGGCGATCTCCTCCGCCAGCGGGGGCCGCCCCAGGTGCGCGCGCAGCGCCCGCTCGACGCGGACGTAGCGGTTCACCTGCTGGAACATCTGCACCGGGATGCGCACCGAGCGCGCCTGCTCGGCGATGCCGCGCAGGATCGCCTGGCGGATCCAGATCGCCGCGTAGGTGGAGAAGCGCAGCCCGCGCTCGGGCTCGAAGCGGTCCACGGCGTGAATCAGGCCGAGATTGCCCTCCTCGATCAGGTCGAGCAGGGGCAGCCCGCGACCGTGGTAACCGCGGGCCAGGTGCACGACGAGCCTCAGGTTCGCGACGATGATCTGCTTGCGCGCCGCCGCGTCGCCGGTACGCGCCGCGCGGGCCCGCTCCAGCAGCTCGGCGTGCGGCAGCATGGGGATGCGTCCGATCTCGCGCAGGTAGACGTCGATGAGGTCGCGGTCGGCGAGCCCCGCGGGGGTCTTTGGCTCGGGCTCGGCAGCCGCCGCGTCGATCTCGCCCTCGGGCAGCGCCAGCCCCGCTTCGAGCGCCTCGGCGCGGAAGCGCTCGAACTCCGCGTCGTCGAAGTCCGGGTCGATGAGCAGCGCCTCGTATTCGTCCTCGGCCACGCCGCCACGGCGACGGGCGCGGGCGAACGTCTCGGCGAGCCGGTCATGGAATCGGACGAGATCGGGCATCCGCTGCCTTCGGGTTCAACGGCCGATGTGGAAGTCGCGGTGCTGCCGGGGCCCTTCGCTCCAGCGCACGTCAACGCGGTCGACGATCGCCGTCACCGGACCCTCGCGGGCCGCCTCGAGCAACCGCTCGAGCGCCTCACGCTCTCCTTCGGCATCGATCGCCACCGCTCCGTCCGAGCGGTTCCGGACCTCCCCCGCGAGGCCGAGGTCCTGGGCTACGCGCAGAACGTACCAGCGGAAGCCCACGCCCTGCACGAGCCCAGTGACGACGAGGGAGAGGCGATGCATGCGGGTCAGCAGCCCCTGCCGCGCCGGCCGCCGTCGAGCAGGTGATCGAGCGGCGGACGGGATGGGGCGAGCGCGCCGCGCCGGACGAGCCGCGGCGCGGCGAGGAGCGAAGAGCCGACGCTGCGGATGGACCGTTGGCCGACCAAAGAATGGTCGGGGCGAGAGGATTTGAACCTCCGACCCCCTGGTCCCGAACCAGGTGCTCTACCAGGCTGAGCCACGCCCCGACAAGTGATCAGTCTCGCGATGGGCCTCGCTCCTCCCGCCAGGCGTCACGTCCGAGCAAGGGGACGAAGCGGCACTCGCCATGGCGCCGCCACTCCCATTCCCCGGTCGGGGACCGGCGCCAGACCTCGAGGCGCTGCGTGGTGGTCCCGCCCACGGGAATCACGAGAACACCCCGCTCTCCGAGTTGTTCTTTGAGGGCCTCGGGTACACGGGGTGCCGCCGCAGAGACGAGCACCCTATCATACGGTGCTGCCTCCTGCCACCCGAGGGTCCCGTCGCCTTGGCGGAGGCGCACGTTCTCGAGCCCGAGCGCGGCCAGTCGTGCCCGGGAAGCCTCCAGCAGCTCGGAGACGCGCTCGATGCTGTAGACCTCGCGCACCAGTCGGGCCAGCAGCGCGGTCTCGTAGCCGCTCCCCGTTCCGACCTCGAGCACTCGGTGTCCGGGGTCCAGCTCGGCCAGCTCGAGCATGCGGGCCACGATGTAGGGCTGGGAGATCGTCTGGCCGCAAGCCGTGGGTAGCGCCCAGTCGCCGTACGCCTCGGGCCACAGCTCCTCGGAGAGGAAGAGGTGCCGGGGCAGCTCCCGCATGACCGCCAGGACCCGGGGATCGCGCACGCCCCGCGCCCGGATCTGCTCCTCGACCATGCGCGCCCGCTCGGAGGCCCAAGCGTCGGTCCCGGCCGCCGTGGGGTCCGGCTCTACTTCTCCAGACCCCATGTCTCCAGCTCCGCGAGGACCTGGTCGGCCGTGAGGTCCAGCCGCATCGGCGTGACCGAGATCCAGCCCTCGTGCACGGCCTGGAAGTCCGTGCCCGCGATGGCCTCCCACTTGGGCTCCTCACCGCCGATCCAGTAGTAGTCCCGGCCGCGCGGATCCACCTTCTTCACCAGCGTGTCGTGGTAGACGCGGGTGCCCAGGCGCGTGACCCGCACGCCCCGGATCTCCGACCACGGCCGCCCCGGGATGTTGACGTTCAGCAGATGGCGGCGGGGCAGCCCGCGCGCCAGCAGGCGGCTCACGAGGCGGGCGATGAAGCGAGACGGCTGCTCGAAGTCCCCCGGCTCCTTGGTGACGAGCGAGGCGGCGATCGCCGGCGTGCCCTGCAGCGAGCCTTCGAGTGCCGCGGCCACGGTGCCGGAGTAGAAGACGTCCTCGCCCATGTTGGGCCCGAGGTTGATGCCCGAGATCACCAGATCGGGGCGCCCGTCGATGAGGCCGTAGAACGAGGTGACGACGCAATCGGTGGGCGTGCCCTCCACGCTGTACACGTCAGGCTCGTGCTGCTGGATGCGGAACGGGCGGTGCAGGGTGAGGGCGTGCGAGGTGGCGCTCTGGTCCCGGTCGGGAGCCACGATGATCACCCGGCCGAGAGGCTGGAGCGCCTCCTTCAGCGGGCGAAGCGCGGCGGCCTGGATGCCGTCGTCGTTGGTGATCAGGATGTTCATGGTCCGTCCGCCGGTCCTCGCCCGGCTTCCGCGGCTCCCCCAGGGTGCATCGGCCCGCCGTTGCGCCGGGCCGCGCGCATGGCCGCGGGCGGCGCCACTCCTTCGCGGGTGAGCCGCAGGAGCGCGCCGACGATGCGGGGCACGTCCCGCAGCGTGCGGATCTGGCTCCGCTGCTCCCCGTAGACCGTGGGAATCTCGACCTCCGCCAGGCGGAAGCCGAGCCGGGCGGCGCGCACCACCACCTCGGTCTCCACCTCGTAGCGCCCCGGCGTGAGGGGGGTGCGCTCCAGCACGGGGCGCGTGTGCAGCCGGTAGCCGCACTGGCTGTCGGACACGCGCTGGCCCGCGAGCCAGGACGTCCATCCCGAGGAGAAGCCGTTGGCGAAGCGGCGCGAGAAGGGCATGTCCGGCGTGCGGGCGCGTCTGCCCAGCACCAGGTCGGCGCCGGCCTCGGCGACGCGGACGAAGTCGGGCAGGCACTCGGGGGGATGCTGTCCGTCGGCGTCCAGCGTCACGATCGCGTCGAACTCGCCGCGCAGCGCGGCAAAGCCCGCGAGGAGGGCGTGCCCCTTGCCGCGATTGCCCGCGAAGGAGAGCACCCGCGCCCCGAACTGCCGCGCGACCAGGGCCGTCGCGTCGCGCGAGCCGTCGTCCACCACCAGCACCTCGGGAGGCGCGGCGAGCGCCTGCAGCCGCAGGAGCACCTCGCCCAGGCAATGGGCCGCCTGATAAGCCGGAACCAGGGCGGCCACGCGCATCAGGCCAGCCCCTCGGGCAAGGGCTCGAAGGCGAACCACTGCCCGGCATGCTGCCGCAGGTGTCGCCGCACCCACTCGACGAAGCCGTCGGCGCGCACGGCCGCGGGCTCGAGCGGCGTCTCGAAGTAGGCGGCGTAGCGCCGGTCGGGCAGACGCACGATGACCGCCGGCAGCACCAGAGCGCCCGTGCGTCGCGAGAGAGCGGCCGCCCAGGCGCACGCCGACGTACGCCTGCCCGGCCGGCGCGGAGCCCGGTCGGCCATCAGCGCGACCCACTCGCGGCGCCGCAGGGCGCACGCGGCCGCGCGCCACAGCGGGCGATCGGGCACCACGCGCACGCCCCAGGCGCCGCGGCGCCGGGCGTAGAGGCGCTCGACCCAGGGGCTCGGGTGGGGCCGGGCCACGAGGTGCAACGGGGCTCCGCCCGCCGCGAGCCACGCCGCCCCCAGCTCCCAATTGCCGAGGTGCGCCGAGAGCAGGATCACCCCCCGGCCCGAGGCACGGGCGGCCTGGAGGTGCTCCGCGCCGTGCACCTCGAGGGACGCCGCCAGCCGTGCGGGCGACAGGTGTCCGAGTCTCAGCACGTCCACGAACGTCAGGGCGAAGTTGCCGAAGGCTTCCCGGGCCTTGTCCCGCACGCGACGATCCGGCCCCACCTCCATGAGGCGAGCCAGGTTCTCCTCGAGCCGCACCCGGGCCGGCACGCGCACCGCGAAGGCGACGCGCGCCAGCGCCACCGCCAGCGAGTCGGCCACCCTGGCGGGCAGGAGCCGCGCGAGCGCGTCGGCGAGCACGTAGAGAAGACCGGAGAGCATACCGACGGCACTTTGGGGCGGCCGGGGCGAAGATGCAAGCGAAGAGGACGGAGCGGAAGCCGCTCGCCGGCGGACCGGAACGGGGCACGGAGCCGCGGGGACGACGCCGCAGATGGGCCCTTCTCGGCGGAAGGAGTGGTCGGGGCGACTGGATTTGAACCAGCGACCACCTGCCCCCCATGCAGGTGCGCTACCAGGCTGCGCTACGCCCCGACCTCAGGGGCTTCCTTCGTCCCGTCGAATCTATTCGAGCCCGGCCGCCTCCGCAAGTTCGAGCTCGTGTCCTGTCCCGGGAGTAACTCGCCAGATCTCGGGGACCTCGCGGCCCTGGCGGCCTTGCGCCTCCTTCGCAACCAGAGCCGGTTGCGTCGTCGGCGTGCCTCGTCCGGGCCGCTGCGGGCCTCCGACCCAGGTCGACCTACCCCCGGGACGGGGCACTAGACTCGCGCGTCCCGGCCGCGCAGGCGGCCGAGAATCTGCTTGAGCTCCGCTTTCACCTCGTGCAGGGCGAGCTTCTTCTCGGCCTCGCCGAAGACCAGCTCCACCTGCTGCGGAGCCGGATCCTTGCGCTGATCGAGCAGGTGCCGCCGGGCGCCGGCGATCGTGAAGCGCCGCGCGTAGAGCAACTCCTTGATCTGGAAGAGGAGCTTCACCTCGTCCGGGCGGTACATGCGGTTGCCGGCGCGGTTCTTCTTGGGCCGCAGCATGCTGAACTGCGTCTCCCAGTAGCGCAGCACGTGCGGCTTCACCCCCACGACCTCGGCCACTTCGCTGATGGGCCGGTACAGCTTGGAATCGGTCTCCGTCTCCGTCTTGAGGGGCGTCAAGGTCCTCCTCCCTCGCCGGTCCGCCGCTCTGCCGCCGCGGCGCGTCGCGGCAGCGGACCTCACTGTTCGCTCCTCAGGTCGCGCGACATCAGCGCCTGCAGCGCCTCGCGCGGGCTGCGGTTCTCGAACAACATCGCGCACACCTGTTCCGTGATGGGCAGCTCCACCCCGTGCGCGCGGCCCAGCTCCCGTGCGGCCTGCGCCGTGGCCACGCCCTCGGCCACCATCACCATGCTCTCGAGCGTCTGGGCGAGCGTCTGGCCGCGGCCGATGCCTTCCCCGAGATACCGGTTGCGGCTGTGGCGGCTCATGGCCGTGGCGATCAGGTCCCCCATCCCCGTCAGCCCGAAGAAGGTTTCGCGTCTTCCTCCCAGGGCGATGCCCAGCCGCGAGATCTCGGCCAGCCCGCGCGTGAGCAGCGCCCCCTTCGTGTTGTCTCCCCAGCCAATGCCGTCGCACACCCCGGCGGCGATGGCGATGATGTTCTTGAGGGCCGCCCCGTACTCGCAGCCCGCCACGTCGTCGTTCGTGTAGACACGGAAGGCTCGCGTGGAGCACAACACCTGCACCGCGCGCGCCCGCTCCTCGTCGTCCGCGGCCGCCACCACCGAAGTCGGGATTCCCCGACTCACCTCTTCCGCGTGGCTGGGCCCCGTGAGGATCACGGCGTGAGCTTCCCCGAGGCACTCCTCCAGCACCCGGCTCATGCGCGCGAGGCTGCCGAGCTCGAGGCCCTTGGCCGCACACACGGCCTGACTCCCGAGCCCGGTGGCGGCCACCTTCCGGGCCACCTCGCGAACGGCCTGGGACGGCACCACGTAGAACGTGAAGTCGGCCGACTCCAGCGCCCCCTCGAGTTCGGGCAGAACCTTAACCCCATCGGGAAGCCTTATGCCAGGCAAAAACTTCCGGTTCTCGCGGATCGCCAGCATCTGCTCCAGGTCTTCCAGCACGTTGCCCCACAACCTGACCTCGGCTCCCGCTTGGCACAGGTGGATGGCCAGGGTCGTCCCCCAGGAACCCGCTCCCAGCACGGCCACGGTGCTCACGAGGATCTCCCTCCACGCCACGAGAAGCGCCGCTCCTCGCCCCGGACGAGGCGGCGGAAGTTGTCGCCGTGCCGCGCGATCACCAGCAGCGCCAGCGCCACCCCCAGGAGGAACGTGGGGCTGCGCACGCCACGCGGCGCGAGAAAGGCCAGGGCGACGGCGAAGGCCGCGGCACCCAGGGTCGAGCCCAGCGAGATGTAGCGCGTCGTCGCCACCACCAGGAGGAAGACGAGCACGAAGACGCCGAAGGCCGCCGGCGCGAGGGCGAGCAGGACGCCCACCGTGGTGGCGACTCCCTTGCCTCCCTTGAAGCCGGCGAAGAAGGTCCAGACGTGTCCCGCCACCGCGGCGAGGCCCACCGCCAGACGGCACCACTCCGGCCCGCCGGGGAAGGCCGCGGCCCAGGGGGCCTGCGGCAGGAGCCACACGGGCAGGGCCCCCTTGGCGATGTCGAGGAGAAGCGTGAGCACGCCGAGCGCGGGGCCGAGGGAGCGGTAGACGTTGGTCGCGCCGAGGTTGCCCGAGCCCAGCGTGCGGATGTCCACGCCGCGCGCCAGCCGGCCGACCCACAGGCCGAAGGGCAGCGAGCCGCTCAAGTAGGCGATGGCGAGACAGCCGACCAGGGCGACGAGCATGATCACTCGCTCTTCCGCACGCGCAGGCGCACCGGCGTGCCGTGGAAGTCGAACTCCTCGGCCAGGCGGCTCCAGAGGAAGCGCCGGTAGTTGTCGGAGAGCCGCTGCGGATGGTTCACGAAGAGCGTGAACTCGGGTGGCCCCGTGCCCGTCTGGGCTATGTAGTAGAGCTTCACCGAGAGGCCCCCGCGCGTGGCCGGCACGGCGCGGGTCTTCTGCACGTCTTGCAGCCAGGCGTTCAGCGCGCGGGTGGGGATCTTGCGGGCGTGCTCCTCGGCCCGCTGGAGGATGAGCTTGGGCAGCCGCCCGAGATTGATCTTCGCCGTGGCGGAAACCGGCGTCGCCGGCAGATCGGCGAGCGTCGGATAGCGCTCCTCCCGCTCGCGGGACAGCCGCTTCCAGGCCTCCTCGCGATCCTCGATCAGATCCCACTTGTTGTAGACGAGCAGCGACGAGCAGCCCGCCTCGAGGGCGTCGTGCGCCAGGCGCGCCTCTTGCCTGAGGAAGCCCTGGGTCGCGTCCACGACCAGGCAGGCGATGTCGGCGCGCTGGAGCGCATTCAGCGCCCGCACCACGGCGTAGAACTCGGCCTCGTCCTCGAACCGCGACTGCCGGCGGATGCCCGCCGTGTCCACGAGGGTGAACGTCCCCGCCGGCGTCTTCCACTCCGTGTCGATGGCGTCCATCGTCGTGCCCGGCTTCGGCTCCACGATCACCCGCTCCTCGCGCAGCAACACGTTGACGATCGACGACTTGCCCACGTTCGGCCGGCCCACGATGGCCACCCGCTTGCCGGCTCGCTCCTCCTCCCCGGTCGGCGCGGGCAGGAGCGCGATGGTCCGGTCGAGCAGATCGCCGATGCCCAGGCCGCTCTCCGCCGAGACCGGCAGCGGCTCGCCCAGCCCCAGCCGGTGGAAGTCGTGGGCGGCGAGGTCGCCGGGCTTGTCCGCCTTGTTCACCACGAGCAGGCTCCTCGCCCGCCGCTTGCGCAGGTCGCGGGCGATGGCCTGGTCCAGGTCCGTGACGCCAGGAAGAGCACGACCTGCGCGAGAGCGATGGCGATCTCGGCCTGGCGGCGGACGTGCGCGTCGCGCCCTTCGGCGGCGCCCGGCAGGAAGCCACCCGTGTCCACGAGCAGGAACGACCGCCCCGCCCACTCCGCCCGCGCCGTGTTGCGGTCGCGGGTGATGCCCGGCCGGTCGTGGACCACGGCCCGGCGCTCGCCGAGCACGCGGTTGAAGAACGTGGACTTGCCCACGTTCGGCCGGCCGATGATCGCGACTACCGGCGAAGGCATGTGCGGATGCCGCAACGGAGGCTGGGGAGGAAGGCGGCCATCGAAGAGGTCAGTTTCCTCCAGACGGCTCGGCGCGCCGGCGGGGACGAACATCGCTGCCGGCGCGCCGCGAGCCCAAGAGAAGATGGAGCGGGCAACGGGGTTCGAACCCGCGACCTCAAGCTTGGGAAGCTCGCGCTCTACCAACTGAGCTATGCCCGCTCGGACGAGGTCCGCTTCGAGCCGCGCACGAAGCTATTGCGGGAAGGCGGTGGTGTCAACAGGGGTGCGCGATCGGGAGCCGCGTGCGCGGCCGCCGGCGGCCCCCCCGTCGCGCGCCGGGCGCACCTTCAGGGAGCGATCCTCTCGAGGCGCGCGCGTGCCGCCTCGAGGCGCTCCGGCGTCCCGATCTCGATCCACAGGTCGCGCGAGAGCGGCCAGGGAGCGATCACGCGCCCGGCGGCGGCGAGGCGCAGGTAGACGTCCACGATCGGGAAGACTCCACGCTCCGTGACGAGGTCGAGCAGCTCCGGGGAGCAGGCGTGGATTCCGGCGAACGCGAGCGTCCGCACCGGGCCGCGGGGCGAGCGCACCTCGCGCCGGAGCCCGTGGCGCCGATCCTCCCGGCCGAGCAGGCCGAGGTCGTCGAAGAGCAGGTAGCGCGCGGTCTCCCGCTCGTTGACCGCCAGCGTGGCGAGCGCCCCGTTCCGCCGATGCTCGGCGACGAGCGGGGCGAGCGGGGCCTCGCTGAGGACGTCGACGTTGTGCAGGAGAATGAGGTCGTCGCCGCGGAAGAGGGCGCGCGCGTGCAGCAGGCCGCCGCCGGTCTCGAGCGGACGCTCCTCCTCGCGGCTCACCAGGACCTCGACGCCGAGATCGCGCCCGGCGAGGAACTCCTCGATCCGCCCGGCCTGGTGATGCACGTTCACCACGATGCGCCGCGCGCCCGCCGCGACCAATTGCTCTGCCACGCGCTCGAGCATGTTGCGGCCGCCGATCTCGATGAGCGCCTTGGGGGTCGTCCGCCCGAGGTCTCCGAGCCGGGATCCCAGGCCCGCGGCGAAGATCATCCCCTCCACCAGGGATCTCCGGAGACGGGCTCCGCGGGAGGCGGCGCGCTCGGCTCGGCCGCCGCGACGGTCCAGCAGGCCTCCGCCGCGTGGCAGAGGCGCACGGCCAGGTCGCCGTGGCGCTCGCGCAGATGGCGGGCCAGGCGCGCGGCGAAGTAGACGGAGCGATGCTGGCCGCCCGTGCAGCCGAAGGCGACGCTGAGGTCGGAGAAGCCCCGCTGCCGGAAGCTGGCGATGTGCGCCTCGACGAGCGAGACGACGTGGCTCCAGAACGCCTCGGTCTCCGGCACGGCCTCGAGGTAGCGGGCGACCGAGGCGTCCTCGCCGCTCACGCCGGAGTACTGGGCGAACCGACCGGGATTGGGCAGCGAGCGGCAATCGAAGACGAAACCCCCGCCGTGCCCCATCTCGTCCAGTGGCGGGCCGTCCCGGTAGCTGAAGCTCGTGACGTGGACGGTGAGGCCCGGGGACGCGAGCGGGCCGGGACGATCGGCCCAGGTCTCGACGATGCGCCGGAAAACGCACTCCAGCTCGGGCAGCTCCACCGGCAAGCCCGCGCGGAGGAGTCCGGCCACGTTGCGCGCGGCGTAGGGGACGCTCTCCAGGAAGCGAGGCTTGCGCTCGAAGAACCCACGGTAGCCGTACGCGCCCATGGCCTGCATGATGCGGATGAGCACGAAGCCCCGGTAGGTCTCGAGGAAGCGCCCGGGGTCCACGTCCGCGAGCCGCGAGAACGTGCTCACGTAGCGGGCGAGGAGCTGCGCGCGCACGCCTTCGGGGACGTTCGCCTTGGCGTCGTAGAGCAGCGAGGCCACGTCGTACTGGGCCGCGCCCCGGCGGCCACCCTGGTAGTCGATGAACCACGGCGCGCCGCCGCGCAGCAGGACGTTGCGCGATTGGAAGTCGCGATAGAGAAAGTAGCCCGCCTCCGCGGTGAGGAGATGCTCGATGAGCCGATGGAAGTCGTTCTCGAGGAGCTGCTCGCTGAAGGGAACGTGGGCCAGCTTGAGGAAGTGGTACTTGAAGTAGTTCAGATCCCACAGCATGGACTGCCGGTCGAAGGCCGCGCGCGGATAGGCGGCGCCGAAGTCGATGGCGCGGCCGCCCTCGACCTGGAAGCGCGGCAGGAGGTCGAGCACGCGCCCGTACGCCTCCACCAGGCTCCCGGGCCAGCGGTCCTCCTCGCGCGCGCTGGACACCGCCTGGAAGAGCGTCGTGTCGCCCAGGTCCTCGGCCAGCCAGATCCCGAGGTTGTCGTCGGCGGCGTAGATCTCCGGGACCGGCAGGCCGAGGCCGCGGAACGTGCGGGAGAACGACAGGAAGGCGCGGTTCTCGTCCGCGTCGGGGCCGAAGGCGCCGATCACGGAGGCCGGCGGAGCGCCGGTCAGCCGGTAGTAGAGGCGCTGGGAGCCGTCGGCGGCCAGCCGCTCGATCCCCTCCGGGCGGCGCCCGAAGGTGCGGGTGAAGAGGGCGACGATCGCGTCTCGCATGACGGGGAGCATACCCGAGCGGGGCGGCGCGGCGAAGGGGCCAGCGCGGTCCGCCGGGCCTGCGGTCTACAGCCCGGCCAGCACCGCGTCGCGCCGCGCGGCGTCGTCCCCGGCCGCCGCGTCGAGACGCACGGCCTCGACCTGATGGCGGAACCAGGTGCGCTGGCGCTTCGCGAGCTGCCTCGTGCGCAGATTGGTGCGGGCCTCGGCCTCGGCCCGCGTCAGGCGGCCCGCCAGCAGGTCCAGCGCCTCGTCGTAGCCGACCGCGCGCAGAGCCCGCAGCGGCGGCTCCTTGCCGGCGGCGACCAGGGCACGGGTCTCCTCGACCAGCCCCGCCTCGAACATGCCGCGCGTTCGCCGAGCGATGCGCTCGTCCAGCGCTCCCGTCGCCAGCGTCAGCTCGAACAGCCGCCACTCCCCCGCCACCACGGGCGCACCCGCCCGCGCGTGCCACCACGAGAGCGGCCGGCCGCTCGCCTCGTAGACCTCGAGGGCGCGGGTCACCCGCTGGCGGTCGCGGGGGTCGAGGCGCGCCGCGGTCGCGGGGTCCACGCGGGCCAGCCGGGCGTGCAGCGCCGCGATTCCCTCGCGCGCGAGGGCCTGGCGCAGTCGCTCGCGCACCGCGGGATCGTGCGGGGGCTCCCCCGAGAGCCCGCGCTGGGCCGCGCGCAGCCAGAGCCCCGACCCCCCGACCAGCACGGGCGTGCGCCTGCGCTCCGCGACCGCGGCGCAGGCCGCGCCCGCCGCGCTCCCGTACCACCCCGCGCTGGCGCGCTGCCCCAGCGCGAGGGCCTCGAAGAGATGGTGCGGCCGGGCGGCCCGAGTCGCAGGCGCGGGCTTGCCCGTGCCGATCTCCAGCTCGCGAAAGACCTGGCGCGAGTCGGCGCAGACGACCTCGCCGTCGAGGGCTTCGGCCACGGTCTCGGCGAGGTCGGTCTTTCCCGTGGCGGTCGCCCCGACGATGGCGACGACGAGAGGGCTCACGCTCGTCCCGCCCCGCATGGGAGGGCTGCGAGGCTCCGGTCGCGGCTCCGCCGTCCCGCCATCGCTCAGGCCCGGCCGAAACGGCGGTGCAGCTCTTCCAGGTCCAGCCGCACGAAGGTGACCCGGCCGTGCGGGTCGCCGTGCGGGCGCGAGGTGGCGAAGAGCCGATCCACGAGCGAGCGCATCTCCTCCTGGTCGAGCGGGTCGCCGGCTCGCGTGGCGGCGTGGCAGGCCCACGAGGCCGCGAGGCGATGGGCGATGTCCTCGTCCGGAGCGCGGCCCGTGCTCTCGCTCATGCCGTCCAAGACGTCCTGCAGGAGCTGGCCCGGCCGCTCGTGCCTCAGGCCGGAGGGCACGCCTTGGATGACCACCGTGGGCGGGCCGAGCAGGGAGAGATCCCAGCCCAGCTGCCGCAGGTGCGGCCCCAGCTCCAGCAGCAGCTCGAACTGGTCGTTCGAGAGGTCCACGAGCGTGGGAAAGAGGAGCTGCTGTGCGGCGCCGCGCTCGCCCTCGAGGCGCGCCAGCGCTTCCTCGTAGAGGATGCGCTCGTGCGCCGCGTGCTGGTCCACGATCACCAGGCCTCCGCGCACGGGGGCGAGGATGTAGGTGTTGTGGAGCTGCCAGAGGTCGGGCTCGGCGGCGGGCGGGGGCGTCGCGGCCCGTGGCGGGCCCGCCGGGATCGCCGGCAGCTCCAGGCCGAGATAGGTCTGTTCGGGCGGTCCCTCGCGTACCCGCTCGCTCCACGCGGGGAACCCCGCGGCGGGCGCGGAGCCGCCGCCGCGCACGACCGTGAACGGCGGGGCGATCTGTGCGAGGGGCCGGGAGCAGGCCGAGACCACGAGCGCGAAGACCCGCTCCTCGTCCGCGAAGCGCACCTCGCGCTTCGTCGGGTGGACGTTCACGTCCAGCCGCGCCGCCGGCACCTCGAGCCACACGGCGGCCGCGGGGAAGCGGCCCGCGGGGAGCAGGTTGCCGTAGGCCTGGCGCAGCGCGGCGCCGAGAAGCGGGCTCTGGATCCAGCGCCGATTCACGAGGAAGACCTGGCCCTCCCGCGTCGCGCGCGCGTGCTCGGGCAGGCCCAGCAGGGCCTCGATCCGCGCCCCTTCGCGCTCCGCTTCGACCTCGAGAAGCTGGGTGGCGTGGCGCGCGCCCCACAGGGCCGCGGCCCGATCGCGCCGGGCCGCGAGGGAACTCCCCGCGACCCCCGGCCACTGCACGCGGTCCTTGCCGTCCACGACCAGGCGGAAGCCCACCTCGGGGAAGGCCAGGGCGTAGGCCTCGAGCAGACGCAAGGCGGCGCGCAACTCGCCGGCCGGCGAGGCCAGGAACTTGCGGCGAGCCGGAGTGTTGAAGAACAGGTCGGCGACTTCGACCGTCGTGCCCGGCGCCCGGGCAATGGCTCCCTGCTCCTTCACGACCCCGCCCTCCAGGGCCAGGAAGGCCGCACTCCCCCCGGAGGCCGGGCGGCTCGTCAGCTTGAGCCGGCTCACGGCGGCGATGCTGGGCAGCGCCTCGCCGCGGAACCCGAGCGAGGCCAGCCGGTCCAGATCCTCCAGGGTGCCGAGCTTGCTCGTCGCGTGCCGCTCGAGGGCCAGCGCGAGCTGGTCGGCCGGGATGCCCTCGCCATCGTCGGCCACCGAGAAGCGATGGTCGAGAGCCCGCTCGATCCGCACCTCGATCGCCCGCGCGCCGGCGTCGAGGGCGTTCTCGAGCAGCTCCTTGAGCGCAGACGAGGGGCGCTCGATCACTTCGCCGGCGGCGATGCGCGAGGCGGTCTCCGGCGGCAGCCGCCGGATGGGACGAGCCATGGGGATCTCCGGACCCGGCGCCGGCCGCGGCTCCCCGCCCGGCCCGCGGCGGCGCGCGCGGCCCCGGGGAATGCTCGAACGGCGCCTGGTCGCGAAGCATTACCCGAGCGCGCGAAGCCCGGTCAAGGAAGGGATGTGGATAAGCGGCGTGGGGCGCGGGCCGCGCCTGCCGGCGCGGGCTACAGCGGCAGCCAACTCGAGGCCGTGGCGACGAAGCGCTCGGCCTCGGCGGGGGCGGTGATGGCGGTCCGGCTCTCGACGAAGGCGGGGGCGGGCGCCGCGCCGCCGCTCTCCTGCCACACGCTCTCCCACAGCGCCGTGATCCGGCGCCGCACCGGCTCGAAGGCGTCGAGCGTGCAGGTGGTGAGCAGGAGCACGATGCGCGCTGCCGGGCGGCAGAGGCGGTCGGTGTCACGGAGCTGCGCCGGCAGGCGGGTGCACAGCGCCTCCAGCGCTGCCGGGCGGTCGGCCAGGTCGAAGCGATGGACGGCGAAGGCGAGCCCGTCGCGCCCGTTGCGCTCCACGGCGAGCGAGATGGCCGAGCGGAAGGCCGGCGCGTCGAGCCACCCGTGCCCTTCCTCGGGAACGAGGGGAAACGCCGGAGCCGCCCGCTCGCGATCGTGCCGATCCCAGGCCGTGCGCAGCCCCTCGACCGTGTGCTGCCAGGTCGTCCAGCCCGAGGCGGGGTCGATGGCGGCGGCCGCCAGCACGCCGCGGCTGCGCGTGGTGCGGAACGGCCACGCGCCCCAGGCCTTTCCCTCCTCGGGGCCGGTCAGGCGGCTCACCACCTGCACCGTGTTCAGCTCGAGCGCGAGCCGGATCAGCCCCTCGAGCAGCGGGTCCTCGCCGCCCACGCGGGCCAGCAGCTCGACGTCGCCCGCCCGGCCGGCGCGCAATTCGGCGCCCAGCGCGCCGGTGCCGTTCACCAGCGAGGCCAGCGCGCGTTCGAGCCCCAGGCGGTCCTCGAGGGACGGGAACTCGTCGAGGCTCGACAACCGCACGTCCGTGTGCCCCACGGGCGTCACCGGCGGAGGCGCGGTCGGGGCGTCCTCGCCGAGGTCCGGCAGGGCGTGCTCGACCAGGGCGTCGAAATCGGCGCCGCCCAGCGCGCTCTCCAGGGCGGCGGCGTGCAGGGCGAGCGGCGCTTCGACGGCGGGAGTGCTCGCGTGCGTGAGATCGGGGCCGCGCAGGAAGCTCTCGGGCGAGACGCAGGGCGTGCCGAGCGCCAGGAGCAAGCCCTCGATCTGGGTGCGGCGGGGGCTGCGCTCGCTCACCACGGCCACGTCGAAGATCTCGCGCGTCAGGTCGGCGAGGTCGGTCGTGCGGGGCAGATCGCACAGCTCGGCCAGACGGAGGCCCGGATCCTCGCGCTTCTCGCCCGCCACGAGTCGAACCGAGAGCCCGGGCCGCGCCAGCAGCTCGGGCAGGAAGTCGGCGTCGCGCCAGTCGAAGTCGACGAGCACGATGCGCTTGGGCGGGGTTTCACGAGGCGAGATCGCGGGCATGGTCACGGCCGGCTCCATCGGGGTCCGCTGCCGAGGTTGCAGGGAGCATACCATTCGCCCGCGCGCGCGCCCGCCCGCGCCGAGGCGTGCTTCGGCGCCCGCGCGCGCGCGTCGCGCCACGCGCGCGCCGTGCGGAATGCCCGGCCGGGTTGCGGATTGGCGGCCGCGGTGGCGGCGGCGGCCGCGGGCTCAGCGCGCGGGGTTCACGGTCTGCGGCAGCATCGCGTCGCGCAGCTTCCGGTCGAGGATGCGCACCGGAAAGCGCTTCTTGAGCACGTCGAAGTAGCCGAAGAGCGCGGCCTCGGTCTCCGAGCTGCGCAGGGTCTCGATCCGGGTCGTGACCGCGTTGGCGTCCGGGCTCCGCACCTCGCCGACACGCAGGCGAAGGGCCCCGCCGGGCAACCGGACCCAGGCGCTCGGCCGGCCCGGGGTGAGCCCGGCTGCCCGCCCGGAGCCGAAGATGAGGCTGTCGAGCAGGCCGCTCGTGCCCACGCCGGCCAGACGCGTCCCGGGCGAGTAGTCCGCGCTGTGGACGAGCCCGCCCCAGCCCGCGGCCAGGCTGTCCAGCGTCCAGCCAGCCTGCATCAGGGAGTCCAGCTCGGCGAGCTTGGCGTTCAGCGCGCGCGTTCCCGCGCCCTCGCGGTACACCTCCACCGCCTTCTCGCGGGCCTCGTCCCAGGTGGGCGTGCGCGGCGGGGTGACGCTGTCCACCCAGGTGACGGCGAAGCCCATGCCCTTGAACTGCTGGATGCCCGGGTACATCGCTCCCGCCTTCACGCTCTCCAGCCTGCGGAAGTAGGGTTGCACGTCCTGGGGCGCTCGCTCCTGCTGGCCGATCACGTGGTCGTAGGAGCTGATGCTCAGGCCCATGTGCTTGGCGGCCAGGCGGGCCGCGGCGGCGCTCTTCAGGCTGCGCCACAGGCTGTCCGCCTGCACCCGGTTCAACGAGTCGGCCTTCACCTCGGCCGCGTCGGAGCTCACGTTCGAGTAGACGTGCGCCAGCGGGTTCGTGCTCAGAGGGCGGTAGTCGTAGACCTTGATGATGTGGTAGCCGACGGACGTGCGCACCGGCTCGCGGCTCAGGTCCCCCGCCCGCATGGCGAACGCCGCCCGCTCGAACTCGGGGAGCATGGCGCCCCGCCCGAACGTGCCGAGGTCGCCCCCGTTCTCGCGGGTGGCGGGGTCGTCCGTGGTCTGCCCGGCCACGGTGGCGAAGTCCGCGCCCGCCCGCAGGACCGCGAGGATGCTGTCGGCGCGGGCGCGCGCCTCGCGGTCGGCCGCGGCCGTGCGGTCGCGCGGGCTGATGAGGATGTGCTGGGCGCTCACCAGCTCGGCGGCCGAGTACTTCTCGATGTGCTCGCGATAGTAGCGCTCGACCTCGCCGTGGGTGAGCGGCACGCGCAGCACCGAGGGCGGCGCCACCATCACCCGGGAGTAGTGGACCACGTTGCCGGACTGGAATTCGCGCGGGGAGGCCTCGAACAGCTTCCGGGCGCCGTCCTCGTCCTCGGCCTGCCGCCGGGCGCGGAAGCGCTCGACCAGCCTCGGGCGGGCCTGGGCGAAGCTGGGCACGTAGTCGGGCACGCGGGCGAGCACCTGGAACACGGCCCAGGTGTCGCCGCTCCGGGCCAGACCCGGGTCCGTGGCGCCGGCCCGGGCGGCCAGGGAATCGGCGATCAGCCGCCCGGCCACGCTCGAATCCACCGGCACGCCCAGCGGCAGCGGGCCCGCCTCGCGCACGCGCAGGCGCTGCTCGAGGGCGGGGTCGCGCTTGCCTCGGGTCCACGCGTCGCGCAGATCCTCGGCCCGGCTGCGCGCCAGCTCGGCACGGCGCTCGCGCAGCCAGCGGGCCTGCACGTCGTCACGGACTTCGGCGAACGGCTTCGTGGTCACGCCGCCCTGCTGGCTGCTGAACGAGGAGTAGTCGGCCAGGTGCGCGCGGTAATAGCGGTCCAGGTCGGCCGGGCCGGGTTGGCCGGGATCGATCGAGGCCGAGTCCACGACCGCGTAGCGCAGGCGGTAGCCGGTCGTCTTCAGACTGTCCCGCAGGGTCTCGTAGAGCGCCCGCAACCCCTGCTCCTCGAATCCCTGGCGTCGCTCGTTGCGCAGCCGCGCGCGAATCTCGCGTGCGACCTCGCGGAACGCCGCCACGTGCGCGGGCTCCACCCGGTCCACCCGGGCCACGAGCCAGCCGTGCTGCCCCGGGACGGCCTCGGGCAGGATCGTGCCGGGCGCGGCCGTGAAGACGGACTGATTCACCGCCTGGTTGCCCCCCCAGAACCCGGGGAAGTTGCCGGGCAAGGCGATCTGGTTGGGGCGTGGTCCGCCGAACGGCGCCGTCAGCTCCTCGAGCTTCCGGCCCGCCTTGACGCCCGCGAGGATGCTGTCCGCTCGCTGCTTCATGCGCGCGTTCCAGGCCGTGACCTCGGCGGGGACCGCGGCCTCCGAGTCCGGCAGAGCCGGCTGGTCCACGAAGACGATGGAGAGCAGGGCGCGCTGGGGTCGCTCGAACTCCTTGGCATGGCCGCGATAGTAGTCGAGGATCTCGCTCTCGCGCGGCTCGGGGTAGTTGCCGTCGAACTCGCTGCGGCGCACCGCCAGGTAGTCGACGTCGACGCGCATCAGCTCGCGGCGCGCCCGGGCACGCAGGGTCGCCTCGGAGGGGCCCTTCTCCGCCTGGAGCTGGCGCATCAGCTTCTGGGCCGCCAGGCTCGTCCGCAGCGTCTGGATCGCGCTCGCGAAGACGGCGGGGTTCTGCAGGCGGACCTGATTGAAGCGGGCGGCGTCGAACTTGCCGTTGACCTGGAAGAAGGGGTCCTTCTGGAGCTGGGCCTCGGCCTCCTGCTCGGTGGCCTGCAGGCCGCGGCGGCGCGCCTCGAGGACGAGCAGGTCGCGGCGGATCAGGCCCTCGAGGATCTGCCGGCGCACGATCGGCATGACCTCCGGCGGGACCTCGGTCGTGGTCCGGCCCTTGTACTCGGCGAGAGCCTGCTGGACCCGCTGATCCAGCTCGGTCTGGGTGATGCGCAGGGCGCCCACGGTCGCCACCGCGGGAGGTGGAGGGGGAGCCTGGGCCGGACGCGCCGCGCCCTTGGGCGGCGCCACCTGCGCCACCGCCATGCCTGCCGCCACCAGCAACGTGACCACGATCGCCATCACGGCCCGCCACCTCGACTGACTCATCCGGAGCACTCCCTTCGCGGCCATCCGCCTTGACGCTTCCCCGGGCGCTTCTCTAGCTTGTGACCTCTCCATGTGGAACCTGGATCGTGACGCCCCCGTTCCGGCCTGGCGCCCGCAGCCTGCCGATCCCGCGTTCGTGCTGGCGTTCTCGACCCGCCGCGGCGGCGCCAGCGCTCCGCCCTGGGACTCTCTCAACCTGGGGCTCTCCGTGGGAGACCGGCCCGAGGCCGTGGCCGAGAACCGAGCCCGGCTCCTCGGCAGCCTCGGCCTCCGGCTCACCTCCCTGGCGAGCGCCGGGCAGGTGCACGGGGCGGATGCGCGCCTCGTCTCGCATCCCGGTCACGTGAGCGGCTGCGACGCGCTGCTCACCGTCACGCCCGGCATCTCCCTGGCGGTTTCGACTGCCGACTGCATGGGCCTCCTCTACGCGGCCCCGGGTGCCGTCGCGGTGGCTCACGCCGGCTGGCGCGGCGCCCTGGCGGGAGCCCCCGCGGCGACCCTGCGTGCGCTGTGCGCCGCGGTGCAGCTTCCGCCGCGGCGGGTGCGCGTGGTCCTCGGACCCTGCATCCGCTCCTGCTGCTACGAGGTCGGCTCCGACGTGGCTCGACGCTTTCCCGCCGCGGCCCAGAGGCGCGCGAGCGGGCATCTCTACCTCGATCTGCCCGCGGTGGCCCGGCTCCAGCTCGAGGAAGCGGGGCTGCCGCCCGAGGCCCTCGAGGACACGGGCGCCTGCACGGCCTGCGAGCCGTACTGGTACTTCTCCCATCGGCGCGATGCGGGCCGCACGGGCCGCCTCTGGAGCGTCGCCGCCCTGAAGGCGCCCGATTCGCCGCCCCTACCGCGCAGAATCGGCACGACATTATAGCAGGCTTGGCGGGGCTTGACCCCCTGGCCGGTCGGTTCCTAGACTGCGGAGCACGGCCGGCGCCAGGGACCGGCGGCCACCTCCACCCGGGAAGGGATTCCATGCTCTCGTGCTCGTTGTTCGTCGCGCTGGCGGCGGCCGCGTCGCCGGCCGCGGCTGCGGACTCGGCCGTCCTGCCCGAAGCGGGCGCGACCCACGCGCCCGCCCCGTCCGATAGCGGCCCCGTCGTGATCCTCGAGACCGTGCGCGGCAGGATCGTCCTGCAGCTCGACGAGCAGACGGCGCCCAGGACCGCGGGCAACTTCCTGCGGCTCGTTCGGCAGGGCTTCTACGACGGTACGTACTTCCACGTCGCCTTCCCCGGCTTCAAGATCCAGGGCGGGGATCCGAACACGAAGAACGCCGATCCGCGCGACGACGGCCTGGGCGGCCCGGGCTACACGCTGGCGCCCGAGATCGAGCTGCCGTGCGTGCGTGGCGCCCTGGTCGCCGCCCGGCTCCCGGACGAGGCGAATCCGGGGCGGGAGTCGAGCGGCAGCCAGTTCTTCATCCTGTTGTCGGACCAGCCGGCCCTGGATCGAGCGGGCTACACGGTCTTCGGGCACGTGATCCGCGGGCTCGACGTGGCGGAGTCCATCGGACGCCTGGGCGGCCGCGCCGAGGTCCTGGCCGGCCGTGGCGGCCCCGATCCCGAGAAGCGGGCACTGCTCGGCCGGGCGTACGTCGTGGATCCAGCCTCCGCGGGCGGGGCGGGAGGTCTCCCGGCGGCTCCCTAGCCCGGAGCCTCAGCCCAGCTCGAGCGGGTTGAAGCCCAGCTCCGGCCGGCGCACGCGCTTGAAGACGCCGGGGTCGGAGACGACCTGGACCTCGCACGTCAGGGTGACGACGCCGCGGAAGAGATGCCCGGTCCAGGCCACGAGATCCTCGCCCGCGATGAGCACGTGGCAGTGCGGGAAGGGCTGGCCGTCCAGCTCGCTGAGGTTCCCCGTGAGCGCGCCGATCTCGTGCTCCCCCGTGAAGACGCGGCGCACGTACTGCTTCGTCGGCCGCACGAAGAAGCCCAGCTCGCACTCGCCCATGGCACCCAGCCCCGAGAGGAGCCCGGCGCGGACGTTCTCCCGGCGCGCGAACTCCGTGAGCGCGGTGACGATCTCCTCGCCGGTCTCGAGGCGGACGCCGTAGCCGTAGCGGGTGCGCTGGACCTGCATGGCCTCTCCTTCTCTCGAGTCTCGCCGCGCTGCTACCGTGCAGGCACGGTCGCGTGCACGGCCCGCACGGCGGGATTGCCCACCAGGTCCACGGCACGCACGCTCACCGTGTGCTCGCCCGGGGGCACGTCGCCGAGGCGCGCCCGGAACGAGTGCTGGCGCTGGTCGGTGAAGCCGCCCTCCGGCGTGACCGGGCGCCACGGACCGTCGTCGAGCGAGACCTCGACCCGCTGGAGCGGGCTCGCCAGGTCTCGCGCCTGCCCCGTCACCACCAGGGCTCGCGGCTCGCCGCGGGCCTCGAGCGAGGTGATCTCGGGCGGAGTGTTGTCCACCGCGAAGGGCTGGCTCAGCCCTTCGCCGGTCAACTCCTCCCCCACGGCGTTCCCTTCGGCGTCGCTCGCGGTGACGCGCACCCGGTAGCGACCATCGGGGAGGGCGTTCGTGTCCCACGTGTAGCTCGTCTGGTCCAGGTCCTTGGCCACCAGCGTCCACGCGCCCGCCGGCTCCGGCCGCGCCTCGATGCGGAAGTGGAGCGGGTCGCCGTTGGGATCGGACGCGCGCCACTGGATCGTGCGCAGGCCCCGCGCCCACATCGGGAGGTCTCGGAGCTGGCGCAGGGTCCCGGCCTGGGGTGCGCTGTACTCCACGCGCTGGCCTCCCGGCAGGGTCTGGGTGATGGGCTCCACATGCGGCTGCAGCTCGCCCTCGCGGAAGCCCTCGCCCTGCGGGGCGACGAGCACGTCCTCGACGCGAGGCGCCTGATTCTGCTCGCGCCAGGCGGTCTCCACCGACTCGACGTGCGGGTTGCCCCCCTCGAGCGTCACCCGCCATTGCAGGTAGCGAGCCGCGGGCAGATGCAGGGCGCCGCCCTGGCCGACCGATTCCCAGTCGCTCCAGGTCGTGTCGGCCGGATCGGTGTTGCCGCAACGGGCGGCCAGCGTCACCCGCCCGCCCCCCGCCTCACCGCGCCATTGCAGCAGGCCGAAGCGCGCGAAGCGCCGGGCGTCCAAGGCCATCGAGAGCAGCTCGCCCTTGGGCGCGCGCTCCGGGCCGAGCTGCCAGAGAGCCGCCGGATTCGAGGTGGCGGCGTAGACCTGCCCCCGCGGGTCCACCGCCAGCGCCGTGACCTGACCTTCCGGCAGGGCGAGCCACTGGGTCGCGCCGCCCGCCCGCTCGACGAGGTAGACCGCGGCGCGATCGCCCGTGGCGGCCACGAGTCCCCGCCAGCCGCCCGCAACGCCTCCGCGCCCGCCCGCGGTCCCGATCCCCGTGAGGGCGAAGACGAGAGGTTGGGGCGCGACCCACCAGGAGGCCGCGGAGGAATCGGGGACGATACGGTAGATCGTGGCCCGCCCGCCGCTCGGCGGGGTCTTGACGGGGCTCGGCTCGCCCTCCTTCTCGTCGCCGCTGGTCGCAGGACTGCTCAGGGCGGCGGCGTAGAGCGCGCCGTCCGGGCCCCAGGCCAGGGAGCGGACCTCGCTCTCGCTCGCGTCGAAGACGGTGCGCAGGGAGCCGTCGGCGCGCGCATGCAGGATGCGTCCCTCCGAGTCGCCCCCCGCGAGCACGCCCCCCTGGCCGTCGGCCAGGATCGAGACCAGGTTGCTCTCGTCGGTGTCGGCGATGACGCGGACCTTGCCGCCCTCGAGGCGCAGCAGGCGGCCGCGCGTGCCTGTGGCCGCGTACCAGGCCCCGCGCCCGGCCGGGGCCAGGCCCCAGACGTAGCGCTCTCCCGTGCGCGCGAGCAGGGTGGTGTCGCCGCGGGCCGAGATGCGGTAGACGAGCCCGTCGGGGCCCGTGCCCGCCACCGCCCCGTCGCCGTCCGGGGCCAGGCAGAGCACCTGCCCCGAGCCGAGCCGGGCCCAGACCTTGGTCTCGCCGCCGGGCGCGCGCCGCAGGACGAGCCCGTGATCGCCCGCCAGAGCCAACGAGCCGTCTCCCAGCTCGGCCAGGGACCAGACGATCGTGAGGCTGTCGAGCCGGGTCGAGAGCGCCCGCGGTCCGAGGGCGAGGGAGCCGTCCGGCTGCACGACCACGCCGCGAGCCTCGGACTTGGCGTAGTCGGGGGGGCTGTCGAGAATCCACCACTGCGTGTCGGACGCGGCCGCGGGCGCCGCGCCGACAAGCGCCAGCGTCACGGCCGCCCAGAAGGCCGACGCACGGTTCGCGGCCGCGCGCCACGGGACATCGCGCAAGGTGCCTCCCCGGCTCATGGAGCCTTGGAATCCACGGTGAGGATGAGCTGCAACTCGCCCTGGGTCGCGCCCGGGAGCGGCAGGCGCGTCTCTCCGAGCATCGCCGCGTCGGCGCGACGCGCCGTGCTGCGCATGACCAGCCCGCTCGAGAGCACGGCCGCCGCCGAGGAGGGCAGTTCGGGGTAGTCGCGCCCTCCCGCCGTCACGTCGGGCGCACTGGCCAGGATGACCCCGTAGAGAGCGTCCGAGGGATGCAGCCGCGCGAGGCGCCGCCAGGCGTCATCGAGCGACACCGGCACGTAGCGCGCGGGGAAGCGCGCGGCCTCCGTGCGTGACAGCTCGGCGCCGCCGCCCACCCACAGCGCGTAACGGCCGTCCGGCAGCTCCTGGGCGACGGGCACCTCGAGAACGCGCGTCTCGGTCGGACCGCGCCAGCGCTCGAGCCGGCACTCCACGTGGGCGAGCCCGCCGGGGCGCACGGCCGCCTCGAGGAGCCGCGCCTCGCGCAGCGTCCACAGCTCGCGTCCCGGCTCCACCTGCACCGTCAGGTCGAGGCTGTCGAGCTGGAGCCGCTCGTACGGGTTGCCGAAGAGGAAGCCCAGGGGCGCGCCGATGGCGCTCGCCGTCGCCGTGAGCGGCGCGTCCTCGGCCTCGACGTCGCTCAGCATCAGCGGAGCGGCGCCGTGACGACGGAGGGTGAGCGTCCAGCGCACGGTCTGGTTCGCGGCGGTGCCTCCCGATTCGAGCAGGCTGTTGAGGATGGCGGCCGAGGCGAGCTGGGGCGCCAGCACGCGGTCCTCGACCATCTGGAAGTGGAAGTCCCGCGGCTCGGGCAGCGTGCCCCGGATGCGCACGGTGAAGGGCAGCAGGCGCGCGCGGGGACCGAGCACGCCGGCCACGCCCGAGTGCCTGTCCTGCGTCACCACTCCCACCTCGCGGCCGGGCGTGCCCATCTTGAAGGAGACGTAGTCGCTGGCGATCACCGTGGTGATGCGCGCGGTGGACAGAGGCAGGCGCACGTCGCCGGACTGGAAGAACGGGTGGCCGAAGAGCAGCACGCGGTCGCCGTCGCGCCAGGTGAGCGTGCCGATCGCGGCCAGCCTCAGGTCGCCGCGCAGCAGGTCCACGGCCACGGCCGAGCCGGGCGCCAGGTCCGCCGCGGGCGGGCCGGCGTCGTCGCCGAGGCCGCCCTGCACCGCGTCGAAGCCGAGGGGGCCGAGCCACTGCTGGAGCGCGGGCAGCGCATCCGGGGCGAGCCCCGCGCAGGCCAGCGGGATCGGCAGGGCGGTCGGCGACCCCGAGGTGGTGCCCGCGAGCGGGCCCGGCGCGCGCGGGGGCTCCGGCGGCGCGGGGCGCGGGGCCTCGTCCCAGTGGAACTCGCCGAAGCGCGCCTCGCCGGCGGGCGCGGCGAGATCCACGCCCGCGGGGCCCGCCGAGGGACCGGTGACGGAAGCCGAGGGATGCTCGAGCACGTCGAGCATCTCGCCGATCGGGGTGATGCCGAACAGGGGCTCCCGCTCGAACAGCCAGCTCGAGGACAGCGCCCCCACCAGCTTCCCGCGCACGTAGACGGGCGAGCCACTCATGCCCTGGGCGACGCCGATCTGCCGCAGGCGCTCGGACGTGGCCTTGGCGATGATCAGCTGCCCCTCGACGCGGCCGCCCGAGAGCACGCCGACCACCTCGGCGGGGAACTCCTCGATCGAGTCTCCCCGCAGCACCGTGCGCACGACCGCCGGCTCCCCCGGGCGCAGCTCGCCGGGAGCGAGCGTGGGTGGGGCTACGGCGAGGCAGGGAAGCGAACCAGCGAGCGTCAGCGCGAGGGCCGCCGCGAGCCCGGCGCCGCGCGCCCAGGCGCGACACGCAGGCCCCGCGGAGGAGGAGGCCGGACGGACGCAGCGCGGTGAGGCGATGGGTGGCACGGGGCGGCACTCTAGCAGACGCTCCTCGGGTGGCCAATGCGCCCGGCGACTTGACGAAGGGGTGATGCGTCGGCGCGGCGTCGCCGGCCGCGGGGCCTCGCTCCCGCCGCTTGCCAGCCCCGAGCCCCGGACCTTAGGCTGAGCAGCATGCCGGCACCCTTCCTGGAACGCCTCGCGCAGGGACCGCTGCTCGCCGATGGGGCGATGGGCACGCTGCTCTACGAGCGCGGCGTCCCCTTCGACCGCAGCTTCGACGAGGCCAACCTCTCGAACCCGGCCCTGGTGGAGGCCATCCACCGCGAGTACCTGGCCGCGGGCGCGGAGCTGATCGAGACCAACACCTTCGGCGCGAACCACGTGCGTCTGGCCCCGCACGGGCTCGAGCGCGAGGTGCGCGTGATCGCCCGCCAGGGGGCGCGCATCGCCCGGGCGGCCCGCGAGATCGTGGGCGTGCCCGCGTTCGTCGCGGGCTCGATCGGGCCGCTGGGCAAGGCGCTCGAGCCCTTCGGGCAGATCGCGGTGGCCGACGCCGAGGATTGGTTCCAGGAATCGGTCGAAGGGCTGCTGGAAGGCGGGGTGGACTGCTTCGTCCTCGAGACCTTCCAGGACCTGAACGAGATCCTGGCCGCGCTGCGGGCCGTCCGGCGCGTGTCTCGCGAGCTTCCCGTCGTCGCCCAGATGACCTTCGGCGTGGACGGCAAGACCCTCTACGGCCACGCTCCCGCCCTGGCCGTGCGGGCCCTGCGCCAGGCCGGCGCGGACATCGTCGGCGTCAACTGCGGCGTCGGTCCGCAGGCCACGCTCGAAGTCGTCGAGGAGCTGATCGAGGCGGCCGACGGGACGTTCGTCTCGGCCATGCCGAACGCAGGCCTCCCCCATCTGCACGGCGGACGCTTCTACTACTTCGCCCGCCCCGCGTACTTCGGCGAGTTCGCCGCGCGTGCCGTGGACGCCGGCGTGCGCCTGGTGGGCGGCTGCTGCGGCACGACGCCGGCGCACATCCGCCTGATGCGCGAGCGGCTCGCCTCGCATCTGCCGGCGGAGAAGCTCGCGCCCGGCGCCGAGGTGCGCGTGCTCGAGCGCGTGCCCGCGCCCGCCGAGCCCGCCCCGGCGGCGGGCCCCCAGCCGCCCCTGCTGGCCTTGCTCGAGCGGAAGTTCGTGGTCAGCGTCGAGCTCGACCCGCCGCGCGGCATCAGCACGCGCAAGGTGCTGGAGGGAGCGCGGCTGATGGCGCAGCGCGGCGTGGACGCGGTCAACATCGCCGACTCGCCCATGGCCCGGATCCGCATGAGCGCGCCGGCCCTCGCCTTCCAGGTGCACTCGCACTACCCCCGGCTCGAGATCATCCTCCACTTCACCACCCGCGACCGGAACCTGATGGGTCTGCAGAGCGACCTCCTGGGCTGCCACGCCCTGGGGGTCCACAACATCCTCTGCCTCACCGGCGATCCGCCGAGCCTCGGCGACTATCCCAACGCGACCGCCGTGTACGACACCGACTCGATGGGGCTCATCCGCATCGTGCGCCAGATGAACGAGGGCACCGACCTGGCGGGCAACTCGATCGGGGCCTCGACGGGCTTCGCCGTGGGCTGCGGCGTGAACCCGACGGCCGAGGACCTGGACGTGGAGCTGGACCGCTTCCGGCGCAAGCTCGACGCCGGGGCGCAGTTCGTGATGACCCAGCCGGTGTACGAGCTGGAGGCGTGGGAGCGCTTCCTGGATCGCCTGGGCGGCCACTCCGGCCTGCCGATCCTCATCGGCATCCTGCCGCTGCAGTCGTTCCGGCACGCCGAGTTCCTGCACAACGAGGTGCCGGGCATCCAGGTGCCCGACTGGATCCGCGCCCGGATGTACGAAGCGGGCAACGAGGGCCAGCGCGTGGGCATCGAGCTGGCGCGCGAGCTGCTCGCGCGCTGCCGGACCAGCGCGAACGGCGTCTACCTGATGCCCTCCTTCGGCCGCTACGAGAACTGCCTGGAGGTCCTGGAGGGTACGCCGTGAGCTTCATCCTCTACTTCGTGCTGATGGCGGCCACGATGCTCGGGCTCTCGAAGATCCTGCCGGGGTTCCGGGTGGCGGGCTGGGGGCCGGCCCTCGTCGCGGCAGTCGTGCTCGGGTTCCTGAACGCGATCGTGAAGCCGATCCTCTTCCTCCTCACGCTGCCGCTCACGATCCTCACCCTCGGGCTCTTCCTCCTGGTGCTGAACGCGATCATCCTCTGGCTCACCGATCTCCTCGTGCCCGGCTTCGACATTCCCGGCGGCTTCGGCACGACGATCGTCGCCGCCCTGGTCCTGAGCGTCATGGGGATGGTGTGGAAGGGCGTGGTCAAGGGACTCTGAGTCCGGCTTCGCGTGCCGCCTCCCCGGGCGCGCGCCTGGCGGGCCGGCTGCTGGCGGGCGCGCTCGCGGGCGGCCTGCTGGCGGCGGCGGCGGGGTTCGCGCTCTCGCTGCTCGGAGCGCCGCTGGGCCAGCCCGAGGCCGCCCCGCGCTTCCGTGGCTACCTGGGTGCGGGCGGCTGGATCGCCTTCCCGTTCTGGGGCGCGGCCCTGGGCGCTCTCTTCACGGCCCGTGATGCTGGCACGGCCCGGCAGCGTGCGCTGGCCCTGGCCCTGGGCGTCGCGCTCCTCGGCGTGCCCATCCTCTACCGGCCGCCCGTGCCGGTGCAGCCACCGGGCCGCCTCCCCGCGACGCGCGAGGCCAAGGAGAGGGCGATCCGCCGCTGGAGCTTCTCCTCACGCGAGGACGTGCGGCGCATCGTCACGCTCTCGCGGGATCCCGATCCCTGGGTGCGCGAGGAGGCGGTGATGGCCCTGGGCGTGAACCTGGTCGTGAGCGGCGCGGAGCGAGGCACGTCGCCGGCCTCCCCGTCACCCGCGCGAGATCCGGTGCTCGAGGAGCTGCGGGGGCGGCTGCTCGAAGCCCTCGAGTCCGATCCGGGTGCCGACGTCCGCGCCGAAGCGGCTCATGCCCTGTGGCGGTCCCCCGCGGCCTTCGGTCGCGTGCCTGAGGCCGCAGAGACGCTGGCGAAGGCCCTGGACGACGACCAGGTTCGCACGCGGCGCTCGCTCATGCTGGCCCTGGACGCCGCGGCCGGCTCGCCCGACTCGGCGCTCAAGGCCGCGGCCGCGCGGCTGGCAGAGCGCACCGGGGACGCCGGCCTCCGGCAGGCGGCGCTGCGCGCAGCGGCGCGGGAGCGGCCAGTCCCATGAGCCGGCTGGCGGCCATCGTGCCGCGCCCCTTCGTCCCGCTCGCCCGGCGCGCGCGGGCCTGGTGGTACCGCGGCGATCGCGTGGAGTGCCCCTGCTGCTCCGGCCGCTTCCGTGCCTTCCTTCCCGCCGGCCGGCCGCCGCGCCCCCACGCGCTCTGTCCGCGGTGCAGCTCGCTCGAGCGGCATCGGCTCCTGTGGCTCTTTCTCGCCGAGCGGACACCGCTCCTCCGCGAGCCGCTGCGGCTGCTCTACCTCGCGCCCGAGGAGCACCTGCAGCGCCGTCTGCGTGCGCTGCCCGGGCTCACCTACGTGAGCGGGGATCTCGCCTCGCGACACACCATGGTGCGCCTGGATCTGCAGCGCCTGCCGATGCGCGACGCGGGCTTCGACGCGGCGATCTGCAGCCACGTGCTCGAGCACGTGCGCGATCTGGCGGCCGCGCTCGGCGAGTTGCGGCGCGTGCTCCGACCCGGCGGGTGGGCCCTGCTCCAATCCCCGATCGACGCGTCGCGGACCGAGTCTTTCGAGGATCCCCTGATCACCAGCCCCGCCGAGAGGCTCCGCGCTTTCGGCCAGGAGGATCACGTGCGCGTGTTCGGGCGCGACTATCCGGAGCGACTGCGAGCCGCCGGCTTCGACGTGGATGTCATCCCCTTCGCGCGCGACCTGGGCGCCGAGCGCGCGGCGCGCTACGGCCTGGACCTGGCCGAGGACGTCCACCTCTGCCGGAGACCGGCCCTCGCGAGGTGACCGTCGGAAGGCCTCGGGGCCGCGCGGTTCACCGGTAGATCGTCTTCAACGAGCCCCAGCTCGTGCGCCTGGTCGCGACGACGCCATCGGGCACGACGCCGACCGGGCCGCCCACGAACGAGATCTGGACGGGTGTTCCCGCAATCCCCGTGATCTCCCTGTAGCAGTCCATGCTGACGGGCTGGCAGTCGCTGTAGAGCAACGTCCCGTCGCTGGAGATGACGATCCCCTCGGAGCGGCACCATGGACTGATGGTCGACAGCTCGGTGGTTCCGTCGGAAAGCTGAGTCACGAGGAAGCAGCCCTGCCGCCGGCTCAGCTCGCCGGTCTGGGCGGTCCAGGCCTTCCCGTTGGCGACTGCGATGGCGAACGGGTAGAGAAACTGGGAGCTGGCGCTGACCAGCGTCTGCGTGCCCGCTCCGGGGTCCACGCGGACGATGCTCCCCGTGGCCGGTGCAAGCGTCTCGGCGACGTAGAGCTGCCCATCCGGCCCCAGGGTGAGACCCTCCGGCGAGGACAGAAGGCCACCGCTCGTCACCGTCGTCGCTGCTGCCGTGACCGGATCGAGGCGCAGGATCCGGCCCGGGGTCCGCAGGCTCACGTAGATGGCCCCGTCCGGTCCGACGGCGAGACCGTAGGGTTCCCCGCCCAGGTCGGACGCCGAGGCGAAGACGGACTCGTTCCCCGTGACGGGATCGACGGCGACGATGGCATTGGACTTGTCGGACACCAGGATCCGCCCCTGCCGGTCCACGGTGAGGTGGTGCACCCACGTCAGGAGCGGGCCATCGCTGATCAACGTCTGCGCCAGGTCGGAGTGCGCGAGCTTCCAGATCTGGCCGGTCCCGTTGTTGGCGAGGACGAAGTCGCCCGGCGCAAGGGATACGGCCCACGAGTACGAGGCCACGCACGCAACCATGACGATCACGGCGAGAGCGAGCCCGGCACGAGGCCTAGCAGGTCGAGTGCACATGGATCGCCACCTGGACCTTCCGCGCCCGGAGCGCATTGAAGGTTGCCAGAGCCTGGCCTGTTGGCAGGGTCAGGAACGTCGTCCGCGCCAGGTCCGCTGGCCGCCCCGCGGCCCGCACCTCGCCCTGCCACCCAGTGGCGATGATGAGCACGTCGGGCTTCGGCCGTGCCAGCCAAGCGAGCTGCTCGGCTCCGACCTGGTGCGTCTTGCCGACCAGGCGCATGGCGCCGTCGCTCCGCACCTCCAGGTCGGCGAACGGAACCGGCGCGCGGTTGTAGGTGGTGAGCATGTCCCTGGACAGGCCGAAGCGACCCGCGGGATTCAGCGCCACCCAGGCCGTGACGAACACGACGACCGCCGCCCCGCTCACGACGAGAATGGATCGTCTCATCATCACCTCGCTGGTCTCGGGCCTCGGGCCGCGGCCGATGCGATCTCCGGCTACCTTCCCACCTTCGCCTTCCATTCGGCGATGCGGTTCAGCGCCTCCAGGGGTGTCAGCTTCTCCAGCTCGAGCTTCTTCAGCTCCTCCACCACCGGATGGGGCTCCGGGGCGAAGAGCGCCAACTGGTTGGGATCCGCCCGGGACATCCGCCCCCGCCTTCC